>JBEKKH010000224.1:0-10678 GCA_050010815.1 Streptosporangiaceae bacterium
CCAGCCCCCATTCCCGGATGGTCAGCAGTCCGGTGCACTCACCCGCGCCGTTGAGCACCGCGGCGCCGGCCGGCACCGGCACGGCGAACAGGTCACCGCCCGGGTCAAGCACGGTGACGCCGGTGCGGGCGATGCCGCGCCCGGCCGGCGGCGGCGGCTCGTCTCGCCAGACGGTCGCATGGCCGAGCCCGGCCCCGGGCACGTCAAGCACCGAGCCGGTCGGGCCGGATGGCAGCAGGCCGATGGTGATGCCAAGATCGGTGACACGGGGCATCCCGCGATGGTAACCCGGAGGGTGCGAATTCCCCTGCAGGTCCCGGTGGTGTGGAGTGAGGATTGCCTGCGGCACGAGCCCGACGGCGAGGTGTGGCTCGGCGTCCGGGATCCGGGCACCGAAGTCCCGGCCCGGGCCCTGATCCTGCGGGACGCGCTGGCGGCCGCGGGCGCTCCGGTCGTGCCCGCCCGGCGGCACGGCGACGAGATCCTGCGCGCCGTGCACGACCCGCTGCTGCTTGACCACCTGGCTAGCATCTGGCGGGAGTGGGAGGCGGCGGGCCTGCCGGGTAACTACGGCCGGGACCGCGTCGTTCCCTACCTGTTCCCGACCCCCGGGATGCTCGCCGGGCTGCCGATGCGCTCGCCGCCGGCTGTGCACGGCCGGGCCGGCCGGTTCTGCTACGACACGATGACGCTGGTCGGCCCGGGGAGCTGGGAGGCGATCAGGGGGGCCGCGGACGCCGCGCTGACGGCCGCTGAACTACTCCGCGAAGGTCACCGGCTGGCCTACGCGCTGTGCCGGTCCGGGTGGCCCGGGCCAAGGGCCTGCCGGAGCGGCTGGTGCTGACCCGCCATGTGCTGCGCAACTCGCTGCTGCCGGTGATCACGATCCTCGGGCTGTCGCTGCCGGACATCGTGGCCGGCGCGGTGATCGCGGAGTCGATCTTCAACTTCCCCGGCATGGGCCTGCTGTTCTGGCAGTCCGCGCTCGCCCACGACTTCCCGGTGATGCTCGGCGGGACGCTGGTCATCGGCGTGGCCACCGTGCTCGGCAACCTGGCCGCCGACGTCGCCTACAGTGCGCTCGACCCGAGGATCCGCTATGGCCGCGCCTGACATCGGGGCGGAGGCCGCCTATAAGTCCCCGGCGGGCCGGCCGCTGGCGCCGGAAGGGGGCGAGGTCACCGCCTCAGGCGCCGGCACCCAGCTCAGCCTGCAGGCGTTCGTGCAGAGCAAGCGGGCGCTGACCGGGACGGCCATCATCGTGCTGCTTGGCCTGTTCTGCTTCGTGGGCCCGCTGCTCTATCACACCAACCAGGTCACGGTGAACCTGGGCATCGAGAACAGCCCGCCCGGGCCCGGTTACCCGCTGGGCACCGACCAGTACGGGATCGACGTGCTCGGCAGGCTGATGACCGGCGGCCAGTCCTCGCTCGAGCTCGGCTTCGCCGTCGGCATCGCGACCACGGTGATCGGCTTGCTCTACGGCTCGATCTCCGGGATGGCCGGCGGGATCGTGGACGCGTTCATGATGCGCATCATCGACACCGTGCTCGCGGTGCCCACCTTCATCCTGCTGCTCATCGTGGCCAGCATGTTCTCGCTCAGCCTCTCGGTGATTATCCTGATCCTGACCGCGCTGTCCTGGCCTTATACCGCACGGCTGATCCGTGGCCAGGTGCTCGCGCTGCGGTCACGGGACTTCGTGCAGGCGTCGCGGACGATGGGCGCCACCGGCCGGTGGATCCTGGCCCGGCACATGGTGCCGAATACGCTCGGCGTCAGCGTGGTCACGGCGGCCTTTGCCATCGCGGACTCGATCTACGCGCTGTCGGCGCTGAGCTTCCTCGGCATCGGCCCGCCACCGCCGTTCACCGACTGGGGCACGATGCTGAGCGGCGGGGTCAATAACCTGTTCAACGGCTACTGGTGGCAGGTGTACCCGCCGCTGGTCGTGCTGGTCCTGGTCGTGGTGGCGTTCCGCCAGGTCGGCGACGCGCTGAACGACATCGTGAGCGGTCAGCGGAGCAATGTGATGCGTCGGCGTCGGCGGTTCCGCCTGCTACCGCTGTCCGCCCCCCGGTCCGAGTAGCCACCGGGCCCGAGTAGCCACCCGGCCCGAGTAGCCACCCGGCCCGAGTAGCCACCCGGCCCGAGTAGCCACCCGGCCGGCCAGGCGCGGCCCGGCCCGAGTAGCCACCGGGGCCGGCCAGGCGCGGCCCGGTCGCCGACGAGCCATGGCCGGGCGCTGCGCCAGGATGTTCGGTCCGTGCCAGTCCGACAGTGGCCATCGGGGCGCGCCTGCCGCCGCCGACGTCAAGCCCGCTCGGGCCCTAATCCTGCTGTGACGGATAAGCACGTGTGTGCCTGAAGTGCGACTTCCCGAGCCAAGGATTGTGGTGGATCCGGGCTGCGTGGTGGATCTGGTGCATCCCCGTACACCGGATCCACCGCCAAGCCCCGATCCACCACGGAAGGAGGGGCCGAGACGGACTGCGCTGAGGCAGCCGAGACAGGTGTGGTGGGCGGGACGCCAGAGGGCGCGCCCAGCGCGGACGCGTGGCCAGGACTGACTAGACTCCGGCGGTGGTGACGACCCGCTGTGCGGTTCCTGGCGATGTGGATGTCCTGCGCGCGATCGCGGCCGCCGCTTACCGGCAGTACATCCCGAGGATCGGCCAGCGTCCCGCCCCGATGACCGCCGACTACGCGCAGGCGGTCCGCGACCGGCAGGCCTGGGCTGCCATCGAGAACGGCGCCATCGTCGGCTTCGCTATCCTCATTCCCCAGCCTGGCTGCTTGCTGTTGGACAACGTGGCCGTCCGGCCCGCGGCCCAGGGCCGCGGGGTCGGCACCCGGCTGCTCGCCCTGGCCGAAGATCATGCCCGTCGCCTCGGCCTGAGCGAGATCCGGCTCTACACCAACGAAGCCATGACCGAGAACCTCGCCTACTACCTCCGCCATGGGTACGCCGAAACCCACCGGGCCGAGCAAGACGGATTCCACCGTGTGTTCTTCCGTAAGCTCATCAGCTGACCACCTCCGTGGAATTCCAGCAGCCAGCAGAGCACATTGTGCGTGAGCAGCCCATTCGTATATGCACTCAGTTATCCGGCAGGCTGCTGCCAGCGGCAGCACAGCTATATATGCGTAGCCACAGCCATGCCTGCGTAACCACAGGAAACCTGCAGATCCACCCGCAGATGGGCACAGAAACCCATCAGTAACTGTGCGCAGATTGAGCGCAGAAGCCGCGGGCATCGCGGCGTCGGCCGATAAAAGGAGCACGCATGCGAAAATCAACGAAGATCAAGAACGCGCTTATCGGGGTCGCGGGCGCCACGGCGCTCACCGGCGGGGCCCTGGCGGTCGCGGCCGCACCGGCATCGGCCGCATCCGTCGCGACGCCCTGGCACGGGTGCTTCGGGTATGGCTGCATTGGCAAGTACCCCGGGCCCGAGGGCTGCCGGAGCGACGTTTCCACCGCCTACGCGCTGTCGGTCTACGATGGCCTCCGCAAGACACGCGTAACGCTGCGGCTGCGGTACAGCGCTAACTGCCAGTCCGAGTGGGCCACGGTCACCGACTCGGGCCGCCCCGACGGCGCCGTCTTCTGGATTTACGACCGGGGCACCCATGCGCTCGAGGTGGCCTCGACCGAGCGCGCCACGTTCACCAGGCAATGGGAGACGACCAAAATGGTCGGTGTGGCCAAGACCAAGGCGCAGGCCTGCATCGAGGTGCACGACCGGCACGGGATGAGCAAGCCGCTCTGTACGCCGTTTATCGGTCATTAGGACGGGACACCCAGGTCCGTTCTGAAGAAATAAAGCACGAGGCCCGGCGCGGCGGAAGTGTCGCGCCGGACTCTGAATTCTGCCCGCGCCTTCTTCGGCTCGCCACGAGACAGGCATAATGAATGCATGAAGAGGTGGCTTACGCGGCTGCCAATCTGGCCGTACGCGCTGATCTTGTGGGGTGGCCAACTGCGTAACGATCACCCGCCCGACTCATCCAGCACGTGAAGGCAGCGTGAGCGTCAGCAGGCCCGGAAGAGCGTGACGGTGGCCAGGTCACCCGCAATCCGCCGGGCCAGCGGGAGCGCGTACCGGTACCGGCGCGGCAGCCGCCTGCGCAGTCCGGGAGGGGGCCGGGTGACGGCCGCCTGCTGCACGACTTCCAGGCCAAGGGGTTCCAGCGTGCGCGGGTCATCGCACGACCATGCCCAGCGCGCATCCATGTTCTTCCTCGCCGCCAGCTTGTGCTGCTGCTCGAGCGTCCGCTGGCTGTAGGTGTCGAAGGCGATCAGCGCCCCGGGGAACGTCCCGGCGATGCGGGTGATGACCTGCGGAGCCTGATCCAGGTAGGCAAGCACGCCGTCGGCCACGAAGAAATACGGCCCTGGGCTATCCCGGACAGCAGGCACCCAGTCCTGGTCCAGCACCGAGGCAGCCACCATGCGGCGGCGACCGGAATCGGCGAAGAACCTGCGGCGCAGCTCGATCGTGTCCGGCAGGTCCAGGTCGATCCAGCGGGCTTGAGGATGCCCGACCCGCTCAAACCTGGTATTGAGCCCAGTCCCGAGCTCCACGACTGTCCCGCCCGGATGGGCGGTGAGGAAGTCGCTGACCCAGTCATCGAAAATCACGGTGCGAAGGACGGTAACGCGGCCGCCCCAGCCGCGGCCGTACTTCTGCGTGTCGAAGTCAACCGACGCCAGGATCTGGGCCGCCTTGGGGTCCCGGAGTACCGGCCGCCTCCTACGTGTCTCCCGTGCCCTGGCGGCCAGCGGGATGAACAGCGTTTCTTGGACCGCCCCGAGCTCCGCCTTCACGCGATCAGCCATACCAGCCATTACACACCCGCAAGCCGCAGGCCAGCCCGATGGCGTGACCCGCCGCCCGCAGGACCTCCGGTGCCGGTTGACAGTTGCCTATCAAACTGATATCACATTGATAGGCGGCTCCGGCCGCGGTCACAAGTTACTGGAGGCAGCCTGATGCAAGCATCGGCCGAGAACATCACTACCTCGCGACCCATGATCGTTACCACGACCGAGAACATCCCGGGCACCCGGGTGGTGAAGACAATCGGCCAGGTATTCGGCCTCACCGTCCGGTCGCGGAGCCTCGGCGGCAACATCGCCGCCGCCCTCAAGGGCCTTGTCGGCGGCGAGATCGGATCATACGTCAAGCTCAACGAGGATTCCCGGCGCCAGGCGCTCGACCGCATGGTGCAGAACGCCGCGGCCATGGGGGCCAACGCGGTGACCATGATGCGCTTCGACTCCACCGAGATGGGCCGGTCCATGTCCGAGATCGTGGCCTACGGCACCGCCCGGATCGTCGAGACGGCTACCGACGACCCCGACTCCGTCAGCGCGCAGGGCTGAGGAGGCAGTCATGCATGCGGTGGAGTGGGTGATCCTTGCGGTCGTCGTCCTCGGAGTCGTTATTGCCATCTTCGGCTGGGACCGGTACCGGGGGGACCGGAAGAGCGCCGGCCCCGGCAGCGGTTCCGAGCCCACCAGCGAGGTGTTCATTGACCCGGCTACTGGTAAGCGGATGCGGGTGTGGTACGACCCGGCGACCGGTGACCGGGAGTACCGCGTCGAGTGAGCCGCACCTGGTGCTCAGCTGCGACAGGGCATGCGGGGGCTGCCGTGCACACCTGGCCGTCCCGTGAACCAACCCCTCAGTCCCGCGAACCCCGCCCGCCCCATCCTGCACGCCCGTGCTGTCCCGCTCCCGCTTTCGAGCCACACCCATGGTCCATCCTGGGTGTCCTGTGCCGTATGCCGACTGTGAAAACACCCGCCGCCGCTTCAAGGCAACGATCAAACTGTAGCGGGGGTCGTTACCGCCACCGGTCAGGGTCTGCCCGGCCTGCGGCTAGATGGGCGGCGAGACCCAGCCGGCCCGCGCCGGTGCCCGGCCGCCGAGAGCCTGGCTCGTCCCGCCCCGTCAGCCCCGGGCCGCCCTCCAGCTCGCTGGTCCGCCCTCCAGCTCGCTGGTCCGGAACCGGCCTGGGGTGTGGGTGTGGCACCGTGCACATCCTTTGGTGCACGGTGCCACACCCACACCCCTCGGCGCGGGCACGCCAGTGACGGGCACGCGCGCTGTGACGCCAGGGGCCGGCAAGCGCCTGCCTGCGGAGCGGGGCAGCCAGCTCCCCGGCCCGGGACGGATCCCGGTGACACCAGTGGTGGCCATGCGGCGCCCGTGCCGAGTGGTGCAGCCTGCCCGGCAAGGACTGTGGCGGATTCGGGCCCCGGGGCGGATCCGAGGCACCCCAGCGACCCCAAATGGTCCATCGCCGTGGTCAGGCTTAGGGTTCCACTGCGGCTGGAAGCGGGGCGGACGGTACCTCCCACGGCACTAGTTGACCTTTCCCTAGGGGCAAGCCGCATGCTCGTGGAGCCGGGCAAGTCGCCCGGCCTGGAGGAGACTGATGGACCTGATGACAATCGGTGCGTTCGCCGAGCGGACCCGGCTGTCCCCGAAGGCGCTGCGCCTTTACGGACGGCTCGGGTTGCTGCCGCCGGTACGGACCGATCCCGTCAGCGGCTACCGCTTCTACAGCGAGGACCAGGTGGCTAGCGCCCGGCTCGTCGCGCTGCTACGGCGCCTCGGCATGCCGCTGCCGGTCATCGCGGACATCGCGGCGAAACCGCCCGGCGAAGCGGCCGAAGCGGTCGGAAGCTACTGGGCTGGCGTCGAGTCGGTCACGGCGGACCGCCGGGTCCTGGTCTCCTACATCCAGGCGAAACTCACGGGAGCCGACATGGCACAGTATGACGTCCAGACTCGCATCATCGGTGAGCGCACGCTCCTTTCCATCAGCCGCCATCTGCACGCCGACGAAACCGGCGCCTTCTTCGGCGACGCCTTCGCCCGGCTGCGGTCAGCCGGTCCCGGCGTGGAGGGCGTCGCCGGCTGCCCCTTCCTCGTGTTCTACGGCGAGGTCAGCGACGATAGCGACGGGCCGGTGGAACTGTGCCGGCCCGTGGCCCACGGAAGCGCCGTAGACCTGACCGCGGCGATGGCCGACGTTCAGCTCCGGGCGGAGCCAGCCCACGATGAGGTCTTCATCCGGCTGGCCGCCAAGGACATGGGCTGGCCCGCACTGGCCCCGGCGGTCGACGCGCTCGAAGCCTGGATGCGTGAACAGCGGCGCGAACCGGCGGGAGCGCTGCGCCAGGTCCTGATCGCCGATCAGCGCGCTGCCACCCCCAGCACCCCGGTCTGCGATCTCAGCGTCCCGCTACGATGACGACGCCGCAGCCCCGGGGGTGTGGCGGCTTATCAACGGGGCGGCAAGTTCTTCGAAAGTACAACAAAGTATAGATCGTTACGCAGCGGGCGAGCAAACTCCGGATCTGCTGGGAATGGTCGTGTCTCGCCGCTACGGGAAAATCCTAGCCGCTCGTACCAGGCAATTAGCTTTTCCTGCTGAGCGAGAACAGTCAGTTCAAGAACGGCTGATCCGAACGTGAGAACTGCTGACCGCTCGGCCTCCGCCATTACCCGGCGACCCAGGCCGGCGCCCTGTGCCGCAGGTGTAACGGCGAAGGTGCCAAAATAAGCCACGTTGCTGCCGCGGTCCGCTACCTGGCAGCAGGCAATTATCTTATTCCCTTCGTCGAATACGAGCATTATTGAGTTAGGTTCCTCGATTCTGGCCAGCACTTGTTCGGCATTGATTCGATCACCGTCTACCAGGTCCGCTTCACTGGTCCAGCCCTGGCGACTGGACTCGCCGCGGTAGGCTGAGCGAATAAGCAGGACCAGGCTCTCCACGTCAGCTGGGGTCGCGAGCCGGAATTTAGTCACCAAACGGCGGTGGTTAGCAGCGTCCGAATCGTCCACCTGCGATAGCCCCTATTCGTCAAATCGATCGCCGGCATCGTGCCGCCCGTATTCATGAGCATATTGCCGCCCGGCAAAGTCGATGGGCACGCCGGCGGCAAGCAGCACCGGGGACGCTCCCGAACCTGGTGCGGCTGCCGCCGGCCAACTAGGCTTCGACCATGCGCGGCTTCCACGTCACACAGATTCCTCAGGGACTTGCTGTGGGCATACTCGTGGTGGCCATCGTGGTGGCGGGATGGCTCATCGTTCAGGTGCGCCGGAAATAGCGAGGCGGCCGCCAGGATATGCAAAAGCGCCCTCACATGTCGGCGATGAGCCTGTCGACCCGGTCATCGACCGAGCGGAACGGGTCCTTGCACAGCACCGTCCGCTGAGCTTGGTCGTTGAGCTTGAGGTGTACCCAGTCGATGGTGACGTCGCGCCCCCTCTCCTGGGCCTGGCGGATGAACTCGCCGCGCAGCTTGGCCCGGGTGGACTGCGGCGGAACGGACTTGGCCTCGAAGATGTCCAGGTTCCTGGTCACCCGGTTGACGGCCCCGTTGCGCTGCAGCAGGTAGTACAGGCCCCGGCCGCGGCGCACGTCGTGGTAGGCAAGGTCCAGCTGCGCGATCCGGGGGGCAGACAGCGGCAGGTCATGCCGGGCCCGGTACCGCTCGATCAGCTGGTACTTGGTGACCCAGTCGATCTCGCGGGCGATCTTGTCGAGGTTCCCGGTCTCGATTGCGTCGAGCGTCCGCTCCCACATCTCGAGCACGCGCTCGCTGACCGCGTTCAGCCCGTGCGTGCGGGTGAAATCCCGCGCGCAGTTCAGGTACACGTACTGGATCTCCAGCGCGCTCATCTCGCGCCCGTCCGTCAAGCGCACCCGGCTGCGGCCGGTCATATCGTGGCTGACCTCGCGGATCGCGCGGACCGGGTTGTCCAGCGTCAGGTCAGGCACCACCGCGCCGCCCTCGATCATCCGCAGCACGAGGTCGGTGGACCCGACCTTGAGCAGCAGCGTGGTCTCGTTCATGTTGGAGTCGCCGACGATCACGTGCAGGCGACGGTACTGCTCGGCGTCGGCGTGCGGCTCATCCCGGGTATTGATGACCGGCCGGGACCGGGTGGTGGCCGACGACACCCCCTCCCAGATGTGATCGGCGCGCTGGCTGAGGCAGTACACGGTGCCGTGCGTTGTCTGCAGCACCTTCCCGGCGCCGCAGATCATCTGCCGGGTGACCAGGAACGGCATCAAGATGGCCGTCAGCCGACCCAGATCCTCCTGCCGGGGGACCAGGTAGTTCTCGTGGCAGCCGTAGGAGTTCCCGGCGGAGTCCGTGTTGTTCTTGAACAGGTAAATGTCCCCGGCGATCCCCTCCTCGCGCAGCTGACGGTCGGCGTCCGCCACCAGGCCCTCAACGATCCGCTCGCCCGCCTTGTCGTGCGTGACCAGGTCCATGATGTTGTCGCACTCCGGGGTCGCGTACTCCGGATGACTGCCCACGTCGAGATAGAGCCGGCCGCCGTTGCGGAGGAAGACGTTACTGCTCCGTCCCCACGACACCACGCCACGGAACAGGTAACGCGCGACCTCGTCCGGAGACAGCTGTCGTTGCCCGCGGAAGGTACAGGTGAGGCCGTACTCAGTCTCGATCCCGTATATCCGCCGGTCCATGCACCCAACCTACGTTCCCCAGCGACCGGTGTCATGACCCCGTGCCGCGCTCGACGCAGCCATACCGGGGCGCACTCAGGGTTAACCCTGATCTCCCGGCGCCGGCCGGCCGGGGCGAATCGGGGGTGATCCCGATCGACGGGAGTCACCGCCGACGGCAACCTTGAAGCAGGCAAACCTCACGCATCAAGGAGACCCACCATCATGTTCGCCATCATCGTCCTGGCCGTCGCCGCCCTCGTGGTCCTGATGGTCATCGGCTTCGCCATGCACGTCCTGTTCTCCCCGTGGCTGCTGCTGGCGGCCGTCGCCATCGTGGCCTGGATCAAGTTCCGGCCGGCCCGCTCCCGCCGGTAGCCGCCGGGAGCCAGCAGCCGCGGCGGACGATAGTCCGCGAGTCCGGTGTCCTGGCCGGGATTGTTTTTGCATGATGGGAACCGGGCGGGCCTGCTGCTGCGACAGGGAGAGCATGGAAGCACCCGAACGGCTCTGGTCGTGAGGCCAGAGGCCGGAGACCGCGACGACGCGGTGTTGCTGCGTGCGGTGGCGCGCGGTGACGAGGGAGCGCTGGCCGCCCTGTACGACCGGCACGCCGCCTGGCTGACGGTCCGGCTGACCCGGCGGTGCGCGATGCCGGATGTGGTCGACCAGGCGATCCAGGACACCTTCCTCGCGGTGTGGCGGGAGGCGGGCGCCTACCGCGGAGGCGGGGACGTGGCCGCGTTCATCTGGGGCATTGGCATCCGCCGCCTGATCGACGCGATCCGCCGGGAGAACGGTCCCCGGCGGCTGCGGTGGCGGGCCGCGGAGCCGGAGACGGTGGTGTCTGCGGAGGACCAGGTGCTGGCCGGCCTCGAGCATGGCCGCCTGGGTCAGGCGCTGGCCGGGCTGTCCCCGGAACTGCGCGGTGCGCTCGAGGCGACCGTGCTGGACGGCCTGACCTGCGCGGAGGCGGCCGTCCTGCTGGGCGTGGCGGAAGGCACCGTCAAGTCCCGCTGTCACCGCGCCCGGGTGGCGCTGCGCGCCGCGCTGGCCGGGCCGCAGGCCGGACCCGGGACACCCGCGTACCACCGGGAAGCCTGGGGGACATCATGACGAGCTCATTTCCGGCCGCGCCCGGGCCCGCGGCCGCGCCCGGGCCCGCGGCCGGAGC
>JBEKKH010000225.1:0-10678 GCA_050010815.1 Streptosporangiaceae bacterium
CCGCGGACGATGGTGTCGCCGTGGTGGTCGATGACCTCGGTGACCTCGATGGTCACGTGATCCCCGACCATCTCCTTCGCGACCCAGCGGCGGATGGCCTCGATGCCCCGGAACTCCCGGTGAGCGTCGTTGACCAGTGCGTCGTCGGCGAAGGTGGCCACGATGGCGTCTTCGTCGAAGGCATTGACGGCGGCGATGTGCCGGGCTAGGACGGTGTCGAGGGCGGGGGTGGCGGTCATGTCTGCGCTCCTTCGCGGTAGCTGTTGTTTCGTTGTGGTGATAACTCCACCCTCGGTGCTCCCTGCGCCGGAGAGTCAACCGCGAGTTCGCCGGTTGACTGTCCGGTAAGGGGAGGGCTGACAATGGCCTGATGACAGCAGGCCTCACCGTCGGCGACTTCTCCCGCATCACCCACCTGAGCATCAAGACGCTGCGGCATTACCATCAGGTCGGGCTGCTCGAGCCGGTCACGGTGAACCCGGAAACGGGCTACCGCTACTACTCCGGCGAGCAGATCCCGACCGCGCAGGTCATCCGCCGCCTGCGTGATCTCGAGATGCCGGTCGCCGAGGTCAAGGCGGTGCTGGCCGCGCCCGACGCGCCGGCCCGCAACAGCCTCATCGCCGCGCACCTGGACCGGCTGGAAGCCGAGCTGGCGCAGACCCGGGCCGCGGTTGACTCGCTGCGCAACCTGCTGCGGCGCCCGGAGACCGCGCCGGCGATCGAGCACCGGAGTGTCACGGCCACCCCGGCGGCCAGCATCGGGCAGGTCATCGAGCGCGAGGATGTCCTGGCCTGGTGGCAAGGCGCCCTCGGCGAGCTTCACGCCACCGTCCGGGCCCAGGGTCTGCACGCCACAGGGCCGGCCGGCGGCCTGTACGCGAGCGAGCTCTTCCAGCACGGTCGCGGCGAGGCGACCGTGTTCATCCCCGTCGAAGGCAGCGTACGCACCATCGGGCGGGTCACTCCGGTCGTGCTCCCCCCAGCCGAATTGGCGATCATCACCCATCACGGCTCGCTCGCCGACGACGACCTCAGCTACGCCGAGCTCGGCTCCTACGTCACCGCCCACGAGATCAGCGTCGACGGACCGATGCGCGAGTACTATCTGTGCGGCCTGTCCGATACGCCCGATCAGGCGAAGTGGAGGACCGAGATTGGCTGGCCCATCTTCCGCGCCGACGGCAACCCCTGAGCCGGAGCCGCGGCGGTTGGGCGCCCCGATCCGGCTGGCGGCCAGACGGTTCGCCGAGGTCGTCTGCCCGCCCGAGGTGCGAGCGGATCACCGGGTCGACCGGGTAATGCGCGAGTTCGGCCTGATGCTGACCGCGTTGCCGCCGGTGGCCAGGAAAGCCATGGCCGGCGCGCTGATCCTGCTCGACCAGGGCGCGCGGCTGTATCCGCCGGCCCGGGGGCGGCGGTTCGCCCGGCTGGACGACCGGGCCGCGGAGGCGTATATCCGGGCGCTGCTGGCGCGGCACGATGCCGGCGCCGAGCTGGTCCAGCGGCTCAAGAGCGTGGTCACGATGTGCTATTACGACCTGCCTGAGGTGCAGCGGGAGATCGGCTACGACCCGGCCCCGTACATCGCGGCGGTGTCCCGGCGCCGCCTGCAGGCCTACGGGCCGCAGATCCGTGCGGGCGAGGCCGCGGTCACCGCGGGCGAGGCCGATGCGAGCCCGGACCAGTCGTGAGCATGCTGACCGGGCTGACCGGGCAGGCCGGGATTACCGGTGACCTGAACCTGGCCTGCGACGCGGTCATCGTCGGCTCGGGGGCGGGCGGGGCGACCGTGGCCGCCGAACTCGCCGGAGCCGGGATGGACGTCATCGTCCTGGAGGAGGGCGGATACCACCCGACCGAGTCGTTCACGGCCGAGACCGGCCGGGCGCTCCGGACCTTGTACCGTGACGGCGGTGGCGGCATGGCCATCGGGCGGCCGTCCGTGCTGTACGCCGAGGGCCGGTGCGTCGGTGGCTCTACCGTGGTCAACGGGGGCATGTCATGGCGCACGCCGGCCCGCGTGCTTGACCGGTGGGCGGAGCAAGAGGGCATCGAGGCGATCCGGGAGCAAGACCTGGACCCCTACTTCACCCGGATCGAATCCCGGCTGTCGGTCGGGCCGCAGGACCCGGAGACGATCGGGCGCGATTCGGAACTATTCAAGGCCGGCGCCGACGCCAAGGGCTGGAACATCGCCGCGAACCAGCGCAACCAGCTGCACTGCGCCGGCACGAACAGCTGCACCAGCGGCTGCCCGACCGGCGCGAAACGCTCGATGCTGGTGACTAGCGTGCCACGGGCGCTCTCGCTGGGCGCCCGGCTGTTCGCCGACTGCCGGGTGGACCTGGTCACCCGTTCGGGCTCGGCGGTCACCGGCGTCACCGGTCACGTCGCCCGCCCCGGCGGGGTGACCGGGCCGAAGATTGCCGTCCGGGCCGGGATCGTGGTGGTGGCGGGCGGCGCCATCCAGACCCCGGCGCTGCTGATGAGGTCCGGCCTGCGGTCGGCATCCGGCCAGCTCGGCCGCAACCTGTCCCTGCACCCGAACGCGATGGTGACCGCGTTCTTCGACGAAGATGTCACCGGCTGGCAGGGCGTGCATCAGGCCTTCCAGATCCGCGAGTTCATGGCGGAGGGGCTGCTGCTGACCGCGGTGAACTTGCCCCCCACGATGCTGGCCGGGATCTTGCCCGCCTACGGCCGGGAGCTCGGCGCGCTGATGGCCGGCTACAACCGCATCGTCACCGCCGGACCGCTGGTGACCGACACCGGGACCGGGCGGATCAGGAACCTGCCCGGCCTCGGGCCGCAGGTCTTCTACCGGCTCACCGACCCCGACGCCGCCCGCGTGGTCCGCGGCGTGGAGCTGACCGCGGACGCGCTGTTCGCCGCGGGCGCGCGCCGCGTGCTGCTCCCCTTCGACGGCGCCCCGGAGGTCCGCAGCCCGGCCGGGCTGCGGCGCCTGCTGGCCCGCCCGGTGCCCAGGCGGTCCCTGCAGCTGTACTCGATCCACCTGATGGGCACCGCCCGGATGAGCCCGGATCCGCGGCGCGGAGTGACGGGCAGCTTCGGGGAGTTCCACGGGGTCTCCGGGCTCATCGTGGCCGACGCGAGCCTGTTCCCCGGCCCGATCGGCATGAACCCGATGGAGACCGTCATCGCGCTGGCCATGCGCAACGCGCAGCGGCTGATCGAGCTCCGCGGCCGTCGGTCCTAACTGGTGTCCTACAGGAGGAACGGGATGAGCATCTTCGTTCTGCTTCTGTACTCCGGGTAGGCCGTGGGGAAGGTGACCGCGAGGTTCCGTTCCTCGACGACCCCGCAGTAATAGAAGTACGCGATCAGCACCGCGACGACGATCAGGCCGAGCAGGTTGTTGACCAGCGCGGTCCCCAGCATCGCGGTCAGGAGGCCCGAGTAGATCGGGTGGCGGACGAACCGGTAGGGGCCTGAGGTGACAAGCTCAGGCTCGGCCCGCTGAGTCATCGGCATCCCCCAGTTGCGGCCGAGGTGCAGGCGCGCCCAGACCGCGAGGCCGATCCCGCAGGCGAACAGCAGCGCCCCTATCGTCGCGAGGATCACGCTGTGCACGGCCAGGGTGCCGCGGAGGACGCCATCGATCACGAACACCCCGACGACGCTGACGCCGGTCAGCCGTGTTCGCCACCCGCTCGTGACGCTTTCCTTGCTGGTGGAGGCGGACGCGAGCCAGTAGATCCAGAAGACGATCCAGGCACAACCGATGGCGAGCTTGAGCGCGTGCATGCTGCTTCTCCGACTTCTCCAATCGAAGCTGCTGGGATGTTGAATCACCGTATGCCCAGGTCCGGTCGCTGTCATCGGCCCCAGGGTTGATCTGGGTCCTCCACCCAGGTTGATAGCGTTAGCGGCCCGCCGACAGCACCTAGAAATCTAGCGGTTACGCCACGTAGCGATCCAACGCTGCAGCCCGCGCGGCGGGCACTCGCACCCGCACCGCACCCTCCGCCCAGTCCACCTGACACCTCACTCATATCTCAGTTCGTAATCTGTGTCACACCAGCATCTCCGCCGCCGCGATCTGCGCCGGCACGATGAACCGTTGAGCCGGCTATCGCCGGCTCGATGTTCCATCGTTCCGGACGGGAAGGTCCGGAGGATGGTGTGTATGGTGCGGGTGGTGCTGTCCGCCTGCTCCTGGCCGAAGCCTTCGGCCCCGGCTCCACCCAGGTCCGCAACCTCGACAAGCAGGCCGCCCGGTTGAGGACGCCGCGGTAGCTGCCGGCTTAGGGGAACGGGTTAGCCGTCGCAGTCCTCGCCGCAATCGTGGCGCTCATCGCCGCACCCGGGAGACCCGCAGCGCCGCTCTTTGCAGGTGCACGTGTCTTCGCCTCGGCACTGGCAGCTTTCATCCCAGACGGTACAGGCGACGACCTCCAGGATCTTGACCGGTGTCGTCGGGTCATCGCTGGTGATGACCAGGTCGCACGACCTGGGGAACTTCTCGGTCGCGTGATAACCGATGACGACGCTGAGGCATGACCCTGGATGAAGAGTCGCGGGGAAGGGATTGTTAATGAGCTTCCAGTGCGGGTTGTCGTGCCTGAAGGCGACGCTCGACACATGCAGCCGGCACTCGCCCACGTTGCAGATCGCGATCGTCCGCTCCTTGCGGCAGCAGGCTTTCACGCGACCGAAGAACGTCGAGCCGGTCACCGCCAGTTGTCCCGCCGGGGCGTTCCCCGAGACGGCGACCGCCTTGGGCCCGGCGGGATCGTCGCTCGTGACGGTGATCGTCCCCGCGGCCGGCCCGAGGGCGGTGGGCTGGAAGCGTACCGGAACGGTGATCGACCCGCCCGCGGCGACGATCAGCGGGTAGCCGGTCACTGTGGACGCGGAGAACTCTGGCGAAGAAGATGAGACCGCGTCGATGGAGAGCCGGCAGGGTCCGTTGTTGTGCAGCGTCAGCCCCTGATCGGCAAATGACCCGACACAGCAGTCCCCGAACTGGCCGAGGTGCGCGATCACCGTTTCCAGCGCGCCCGTGCCGCCCGTGCCACTGGCCGCCAGATCGAGTTGCGGGGTGACGGGATCGTTGCTGATGACGCCGAATGTGGCCAGCTCAGGCACGCCGCGAGTGGTCGGCCGGTATCTGATGGTGAAATCGACCTGAGCACCGGGCGCGATCGCGAGCGGAAGAGCCGGCGCGGGCAGCAGCGTAAAGTCGCTCGACCCCGATATCCGGCTGATGCTCAGGATCATCAGGTCCCTGGTGCCGACGTTGAACAGCTGAAGGGTCCGGAACTCCTGGTCGCCACAGACGGTGCCGAAGGCGAGGTCGTCTTGCAAGTTGACCGCGATGACCGGTCCGTAGAAGTGCCGCAGGCCTGCCAGGAGCGCCACCCCCTTGGGGCTGCCCCATCCGGTGCAGGCATCCCATCCCGGCCCGACCGGATAGCCGGGCGCCCCGACGCTGTTGTCCGTCGCCCCTGGCTCGGCCACGATGTCCCGGAAAACGCTGGAGCCCAGCGCGTACAGCACGGGATTGACGAAGCCAACGTTCTCGTCGAGCGCCGCGTTGAGCACCGCGATCAGCCCGGCCCATAGCGGCGTCGATGAACTCGTTCCGTTCATCGGGAATGGTGAGGGCGAGCCGCCGAGGATCAGCGGGTAGCCGCTGTTGACGCTGGCGTTTCCGGCCACGTCGGGTACCCCTCGGCCGCGGTGCCCGTCGTTGACGGACGGCGGCACGCCGGCGTCCACCTGATACCAGGGCGGTGGGAAGAGGTCGCTGACCCCGCCGCCGGTCGCGGTCTGCGCGGAGATACCGCTGATCGAGAAAGAGTCGTTCCAGACGTATTCGTCAAAGCTCGTTCCGCTGACGTCACCGATCGTGGTGCCGCCCACGGCCAGGACCCAAGGATCGCTCGCCGGGTAGATAACGTGAGCCTTGCCGTCACCGACGGTTGCGCCGGAACCGAAGTCGCCGGATGGCATGCAGACCGTGACGCCCTGAATGGCCGCGTCTTCGAACGCCTGGGACACGGCAGTGATCCAATTGCTGGGGATATGTTCCGCCACCAGCGTCGCCGCGTCGTCACCGTTGGAGACGTAGAAGCTCGACGAGAGCACGGCGCACACCGGGTCACCCGGAGAAGGATGAACGACCCGGCCGATGAGGTCCACCCAGCCCGCCTGGTCGTAGGTCGTAAAATAGACCGCGATCTCGGCACCGGGCGCGGCGGCGCCTGCGATGCAGATGTCCTGGGTCGTTTCCCCATCGGGGAACCCATCGTTGGACGCGTCCACCGGCACATCGATGACGACGGGCGGGCTTCCCGCGAAGTTGTCGCTGATGTCGGAGGGAAGATAGCCGGCCTCGGAGAAGATGGCTACGGTCTGCCCGGCGGCCAGGTTGGGCGGAAAGTCATAGAGCGTCCGAACCTCATCGACCGTGAGCAGGCCCGTGCCGGGCGGATCGCCGGCGGCCCGCTTGGTGATGCGCCGGTTATCCAGGCCGAAGGCGCCGATGATGACGTCAGCCACGTCCTCGGGAACGCTGATAAAACCGTCGTACCCACGGAAAGTCTCGGTGAGCGGCTCGGCATCCAGAGGGCTGCGACGTACCTGGTGCCGGTAGGTGTTCAGCGTGACACCGAACGCCGCGTTGACCTGAGCGACAGTTCCCGACACCACGATCGAGCGACGCGCGGCGTTGCGGTCGAGGATCTCCAGGCCCTGAGCCTGCGCGAAGCGGGTGACCGCGGCCAGGTCGTCCTCGGCGGCGCCAAACTTCTCGGCGAATTGCGCCTGCGGCAGACGGCGCCGCTGGGACGGCGGCGTCTGGGCGTAATAGGCGTGGTCAGGAACCGCCGGGCCATCGGGGCGGCGGCGCAGGACTACGGTGACCTTCAGGGTATCGGCGGGATCCGCCGGGGCGAGGAACTCGGCCCCCGGGCCTGGCCTGAGTTCGCTGCCTTCGATGCGTCGATGATTGCTCGGGACCGTGGACCGGGATGCCGGCATGTCTGTTCTCCCCCACTGGGTCGCGTCCGCGCCGCGTAACGCTGGGTCATACTGATCGGAGGCGGTGCCGGGAGCCCTGATACATCTGACCCGTGCGACTCTCGCGCCGCAGGCACGGTCGCTGGGGGCCTGGTCTATCCGCCCCAGACGGCGACTGGCGTGCCCGGCGCGTAGAAGTAGCCTGCTGCGCTCTTGTTCGCGTTCGGGTCGTTGTCCAGGTGGGGATAGTCCATGCCGAATTGGTACTCCTTGCCGGTCGCGACCCGGTAAGAGGCCGGGCTGGGCGACTCGGGGGTGCCGGCCACGGTGAACGACTTGTCCTGGAAGTAGAACTGCTTCGGGTTGATCACGAACCCGTCGGCTCCGCCGATGATCACCCAGGCGACCAGCGCGCCGCCGGTCGTGTCCCCTTGAGTGCTTATCTCGGCGATCCGGGAGCCCTCGGGGGTGGTGTACCACGACAGCTGGTTCGGGTCCATGCTGTCGGTGCCCATGAGCTTGGCCGCCGGAGGGGTAATCCCCTTCACCGCGTCCAGGCGGGCGGTGCTCTCCTGCAGCAGGCAGCTGGAGGCGCTGATCCCGTCGATGGTCCCACCGGTGTTGAACGCTACGGCGCACACGGGCTGGCGCGCGGCCAGCCAGGCGCTGTCGCCGGTCAGGATCGCCGTCTGCTGGGCGGGCGTCGCGCTCTGGTATTTGGCCTGCTGGACGACATCAATCTGCACGTCGATGTTCTCGGTCTTGATCTCGTAGCACCCCTCGATAGCGATCGTCGTGCTCTCGCTGCCGCAGTTGGCCAGGCCGGGCCGCGTCCTGGCCGGATGACCGGGATCGAACGGCTCGACAATGTTGACGAACGCGGCCGCGGAGGCGGTGCTGCTCGGGGCGGCCGTGCTGCTCGGTGACGTGGCGGTCGCGCTGGCCGAGGTCGCCGCGCCGGTCGTCGACCCGGAGGAACCGCAGGCGGCCAGCGGGCCGGCCAGAGCGGTGAGCACCGCCAACCGCACCACGCGGTTCACTTCCGTCCGGCCCATGAGGGTCCACCCTTCCCGCCACCCCGCTTATTCGCAGTGATCGTAGCGGTGATCACCACGGGTCGTTCGGACGATTGACCGAACGGCTCCGGCGCTTACCAGCTTGACTGAACAGTCAGTTCAGGGGCTGCTACGATTTTCAGGTATGAAGGATCGCGTTGAGCACGGTTCCCGGGACGCGGTGGAACGACGCGAGCAGATGCTGAAGGCGGCGCTCGAGGTCATCGTGGAGCGCGGGTACGCCGACACCAGGATCGCCGACGTGGCCGAGCGCACCGGCACCAGCCCGGCGCTGGTCATTTATTACTTCAAGACCCGCGATCAGCTGCTCACCGAGGCGATCAGGTACTCCGAGGACTCCTGGTACGCCGAGAGCCAGCAGCGGATGGGGCACCTCCCCACCGCGGCCGGGAAACTGGCCGAGCTCGTCGCCATGACCTGCCTGCCCGGCACCGATCCGGAGCCGCGTAGCTGGTGGCTGCTGTGGCTGGACCTGTGGGCGCTGTCGCCGCGGAACCCGGGGGTGGCCGCGGTGCGGCAGAAATCCGACGAGCGGTGGCGGGAGACCATCCGCTCCATCGTGCTGGCCGGCCAGGACGCCGGCGAGTTCGCCTCGGTGGACGCCGACGACTTCGCGGTCATGCTGTCGGCCCTGCTGGACGGGCTGGCGGTGCAGATCGCGCTGGAGGACCCGCAGGTGCCGCCGCAACGCGCGTACGAACGGGCGATGCGGTTCGCGGCCGGTCAGCTCGGGTTCGGCTGGAAGCCTGCACCCGCCGCGGCGCCGGCGCGCATGCGCTGATGCGCGCGCTGGTGATCACCGGCCCCGGGTCGGCGCGGGTGCAGGAGGTCGAGGCTCCGCGGGCCGGCCCCGGGCAGGTGGTCGTCGACGTACGCCGGGCCGGAATCTGCGGAACCGACGTCGAGTTGTTCACTGGCCAGCTGGCCTATTTCGCCCAGGGCAAGACGCGCTTTCCGGTGCGCCCAGGGCACGAGTGGTGCGGCGTGGTGTCCGGCCTCGGCGCAGGGGTAGACGCGGGCTGGCTGGGCGTCCGGGTGACCGGGGACACCATGCTGGGCTGCGGGCACTGCGCCCGCTGCCGGGCCGGGCACGGGCACGTCTGCGCCGAACGGCACGAGGTCGGGATCATGGGCTGGCCTGGCGCGCTGGCCGAGCAGCTGCTGGTCCCTGTATCCAGCCTGCACCGGCTGCCCGATGCCCTGGATGACAGGTCCGGCGCCCTGGTTGAACCGGGGGGCAACGCCTGGCGGGCCGTCTCGGCCGCCTGCGCCGGGCCAGGGAAGCGGGTCCTTGTGTGCGGACCGGGCACGATCGGGCTGCTGACCGTGGCCTTCGCCACGGCCGCGGGCGCCGAGGTACACGTCCTGGCCGTCGGCCGCGGCCGTGAGGACCTCGCCTCGTCGTTCGGGGCCGCGGCCTACTGGACGGCTGGCGAACCGCCCGCGCAGACCTACGACGCGGTCATCGACTGCACCGACGATCACCAGATGCCCGCGGCGGCCCTGGCGCTGGCCGAGCCGACGGGCCGGCTCGTCTGCATCGGCATCTCCGGCGTGCCCAGCCTGGTCGACAGCCGGGACCTGGTCTTGGCGGACCTGACCGCGATCGGCATCCTCGGGGCTTCGGCGGGCCTGGCCCCCGCGATCGAGCACTACGCCGGCGGGCGGGTGGATCCGTCCGCCATCGTCGCGGTGACCATCGGCCTGGAACACGCGGCCGAGGCGCTGGCCGGGCAGGTCAGCACCGGAGCGGGCACCAAGATCCACATCGACCCAGGCAGGTAATCGATCGAAGCAGGTAGGGCCGGGGTCACGGCAGCCGGATACCGTGCACGAACCCGTCCTGGTCGCCCGCGACCAGGGTGCCCCCGACGATCACCGGGCGGGAGTAGGAGTAGGCCAGCGTGTGCTGCACCGACCCCTGCCGGCGGCCATCAGCGAGCCGGACGCCGATTAGCCTGCCGCGGGCGGACAGCACCCAGGCGGTGTCGCTGTCGCTGTCGACGGTGACGCCCGCGTTCAGCACCCGGACCTTGAGCGCGGCTCGCCAGCTGGCGCGGCCGTCGGTCAGGCTGACCCGGCAGATGGCGCCCTGCTCGTCGGTCAGCAGCGCGGTGTCGTCGCCGAGGACGACCGCGGCCGGGTACATGGTGCTGCCGGGGAACTTCCAGCGCACCGCGCCGCTGGCTGCCTCCAGCGCCAGCGAGCCGGACACCGTGGCCACGATGACCGCCCCGGCGCCGAGCACGGCGGTGCTGTCCCAGCCGCTGTACAGGGCCACCCGGTGCTGGTCACCCGAGACCATCGGGAATGACCATGCCTGCCGTCCGGTGAGCGCGTCATAGGCGCGTGCGTGACCGTCGGCGGCGCTGGTGTAGACCCGAAGCCCATCGCACGCGGCCTGCCCGGCGGAAAACCCGCGGCCGGTCACCGACCACAGGAGCTTCCCGGTGGCCGCGTGGACGGTGAGCAGCTGGCGCCCGGCGGAGAACACGACGTATTCATCGTCGCCCACCCGCGCGACCGCGGGCGCGCTAAGGACCGGGGCACCCGCGTCGAAGCGCCAGATGGTCCGCCCGCTGGCGGCTTCCAGGGCGTACAGATGCCGGTCGGCG
>JBEKKH010000226.1:0-12333 GCA_050010815.1 Streptosporangiaceae bacterium
GAGCGTATGGACAGCGGGCAGATCAAGAATGCTGGTTGCCAAATGCGCCCAGTTCCCCCCGGTAAACTATGCGGGGGACGATGGACACTTTCCGACTCGCGTCAGGTATACAGACATTGAAGAGGTGGGAGTATTTCGCATGGAGGCTATTGCGGGAAGTCTCAAGAGATACTTCCCGCCCCCGCCGCTATCAGAGGAAAAATCGTCGGCAGAGAAAGCTGCAAAGCGGCGGTGGTTTCGCTGACCGTGTGCCCGTCGCGCGTACAGGGGGAGACCCCGATCTCGGTGACGATGGAGGACCGTGGTGCGCGCCCGCCCGCCACCGCCCGGCCCCGCCGTCGAGGACACGCCGCTTGGCAAATTCCGTGCTGCCCGCTCTGGAAACGGCCAGAGCGCAAGGCGGAAAGCGCGATTCAGGCTGCCGCAACCAGACCCGGGTAGTCCTGCAACTCGATGTCGTTGGCCGCGTTGTCGGCGTATTTCAGCATCAGGTCGAAGGCCCGCGAGCCGAGGAACCAGTTGCGTGCACGGATGCCGAGCGCCGTCCGCGGCGCCAGGAAACGGCCGGCGTTGGACTGTCCGGCAATCTTGGCGTAACGGCGCATGATCTCGTTGTACCGGGCGTAGGCGACGGTGTGGTCACCGTCGGCGACGGCGAGCTCGCCGGCGAGCACGTACGCACCGACCACGGCGAGTCCCGTCCCGACGCCGCCCAAGGTGTTGCCGTAGGCGGAGTCACCGGCCAGCGCGATACGGCCGGTCGTGTACTGCCCCTTCATCCGAACCTGACTCATCGAGTCCAGGTAGAAGCCATCCAACCCAGGCAGCTCGGCCAGCATGCCCGGCACTCCGCCTCCGACGGCAGCGAACTGCTCCACGACATGGCGACGCTGCGCGGCGACATCGTGGCGGTCGTAGCCGAGTTGCGGCGCGGCGAATATATACAAGTGCGAGGCCTTCGAGCCGCCCTTGACCGCCAATCGGCCGGGTGCATTGCAGGCATGGGCGACACTGCGCTGCGGCCGGTCCGCTTGCATCCCCCACGCGGGCGCACCGGCGACGGCATAGTAGTAGCCCAGGTGGCGGACATAGTCCCGCTCGGGACCGAACGCCAACCGCCGCACCGCCGAGTGCACACCATCGCAGCCGACGACGAGGTCGAAGGTGCGGGCCGGGGCATTCTCGAACTCCGCATACACGCCGTCCGCGGTCTCGGTGAGCGCGGTGATCGAGTCACCGAACAGGTACTCGCAGCGGTCGGCGGTGCGCTCGTAGAAGACCGCGGCCAGATCGCCCCGCAGGATCTCCACATCGCCGCCGAGAAACTCGCCAGTCATGACGGCCAGCTGTCGCCCGGACGCGTCGAGGAACTGCATGTCGGCCCGCCCGGTCTGGCGGCGGAAGATCTCCTCCCGCACACCCATGCGCTCCAACACGGTGAGCTGGGTCTGCCCCTTGAAGTCGATGGCCTGGCCGCCCGCGCGCAGTGTGGCGGCGCGCTCGACCACGGTGACCTGGAAGCCGTATCGATCCAGCCAGCAGGCCAGGGCCGGCCCGGCGATGCTCGCGCCGGAGATCAGAACCGTCTTGGTGTTCATGGTGACTCCTCGATGCCTTACTGCGTCTTATGGACGCCATTTAGCGTACGATGGACGCAGTTTGACGTCAAGCTCTTCGCCCGACCGCGGAGTGCAGCATCGGTAAGGATGGAAACATGTCGGCACCGACCACCCTCGACCTGCTCTGGGGTACCGCGCAGCGGCCCAAGCGCGGCCCCAAGCCCTCGCTCACGCTGGAGCGGATCGTCGCCGAGGCGATCGAGCACGCCGATGCCGATGGCCTGGTGAGCCTGTCGATGCAGCGACTGGCCGAGGGGCTGGGCTGCGCGAAGATGGCGAACCGGCCGCTGCCGCGCCCGGCAACGAGGAGCCGTGGCGCGCGCAGCTGCGCGCCTGGGCGATGATGATGTTCGAGCGGATGCTGGCGCATCCCTGGGCGCACGAGCTTGCCCGGGGCATCCGACCGGTCGGCCCGAACGAGGTCGGCTGGATGGAGTCCGCGCTGACCACCCTGGCCGGCAGCGGACTGACCGGCGCGGAGAGCCTCGACACGATCGCACTGCTGGCCGGCCACGTCCGCGGCCTGGCCCTGCAGGCGACCGCCTCCGGCGACGACAACACAGAGGCCGGGCTCGGCCGCCAAGTCTCCCGGGCTCTCGCCGCCCAGGCCGGCCGCTACCCCCGCACGGCCGCCGCCTTCGCCGAATCCGGGCCGCCCGGCGACCGCGACAACGCCCTCGGCTTCGGCATCGACCGCATCCTGGACGGCCTGGGCGTGCTGATCGCCGCCCGCACCCGCTGACCCGAACCGCAGCCCGCCACCCCATCGCCCGCGTCGGCACCACGGTGACCGCCCACGCCGCCGCCGCCAGCACCGCCGCGCTCATCTGGCCGGGCCGCGCAGGCATAATCGCTCGCGCGCGGGTCATGCTGCTGCTAGCTTCACAGGGCATGGCTGCAGTGGCGCTGGCGGTATCACGAGTGCGGCCCGCGCTGACGTGGCGCGCTGCAGACGGGGACCTGGTTGCGGGCGAGGTGTGCGCGCGGCTCCGGCCCGATAGCCGGTGGTTCTTGTACTTCGACACCTGGCGTGCCGACGCCTGGCCGCCGCTAGCCGATGCCGTTGCCCGCGATCTCGGCCGTGACCTCTACGTCATCCTGGAAGACGCGGAGTATGAAGCGCTGGATGCCTGCGTGGAGGCCGGATTCGCCGTGCACCGGCGGGAGAGTTCCTACCGGATCCCGGCCGATCCCGCGGTGACCGGGCTGACTGGGGCCGTCGTGCCGGCCGGGTTCGACGTTCTTTCCGCCGCTGATGCTGATATCACCCGGCTGCGGCTGCTGGACGACGCGCTACGGCAGGACGTTCCCGGTTGCCAGGGCTGGCGGTGGGATGCCGGGCAGTTCCGTGCCGAGACGTTCAGCTCGTTCTTCGATCCCGCCACTTACCTTCTCGCGATCGACCTGGCCAGCGGAGAGTACGCCGGGCTGGTGCGGATCTGGCGCAACCGCGCCGGGCCGCGCCTGGGACTGATCGCGGTTCTTGCTCAGTACCGGCGGCGCGGTGTCGCCAGGGCGCTGCTCGGCGAGGCGTTCGCCGTGCTCGCCGGCCAGGGGGCCACGAGCATTACCGGCGAGGTTGACGACACGAACGTCGCGTCCGTCTCGTTGCTGACCGGACTCGGCGCGCGACGGTACGGCGGCAACGTGGAGCTGATCAGGCGGCAGCCGGGCCGGTAGGCATGCGACTGGTCAGGAGGGCTGTCAGCCGGTCGTATCCCTTGGCGACGGTGGCCACCACGGCCAAACGGCTGCCTCCTTCGACACCACGCGGCCGCGGCGACTGACGATGATCATTTGCAGCGATCGGTGGAGGAGGGTGCAGTAACGCAGGAAAGAGGCAGCGACCAGGGGAGAAGGAAATTTCAGGTTGCGTAAGAAAGTGATCGATCGTCGAGGGCGGGGCGCCGGCCGTTACCGGCTGACGGCCGTAGCGCCGTTTCCGGCGACCCTTAGGACACTTATGCCGAACGGGTCCAGGGTGACACCATCCAGTACCTCCTCATCGTCCAGGGCGGCAAGCCCGCTGCCCGCGGCGGGGACAGGCTTGATGGTCAGCGGCTCGGCGGCGTGGCTGGCCAGGACCGCGAACACGGTGCCGTCGTCGCGGCTCAGGGTGTCACAGGCGATCCGGGGGTCATCGGCGGTCACCGCCCGGCGCACTCCGGCGTGTACGGCCAGCGCGCCGTAGAGGGTCACGGCGTCGTCGGGGTTGACCTGCGGCGTGAGGGCGGCCATGTGCTCTACCGGGTAGGTGCACAGGATCAGCGAGCCCCGGCCGACCCGGCGCTCGAGCAGGGCGGGCCGGCCGCGGCTGTCGGTGGCGATGACCTCGGCCTGGGCCGGCTCGACGGGCAGGAAGGCCCGGCTGTGCTGGTTGCCGGCCACCGCGAAGGACAGCGTGGTGCCGGCGGCCAGGCCGCCGAAGTCCCGGTGCAGGCGCAGCACCACGGCCTCGTCCTCGATCGCGTTGACCAGGCCGACGTCGAGCTGGTGCCGGACGCCGAAGGCCTCGTCCAGCCGCCCGTAGGACGGTCCCCGGTGCCATTCAGTGTCACCCGCCGAGTAGGACAGGTAGACGCAGGCACCGTTCGCGGCGAGCCGCTCGAGCGCCGCGACGGTGGGCGCCAGCAGCTGCTTGACCGAAGGCGCGAGGTACAGCCGGGCACCGTCCCCGGTTATCCCGATCCCGCTGGATTCCCTGGCCAGGGCCGGGGCCAGGTCGGCCAGCCGGGCCGAGACGTAGGCCTGGGCCAGCGTCCGCGCGATGTGCGCGCCGTCGGCCGTGTCGGTGAACGGGTACCTGGTGTCTAGGTAGGCGGGGATGATCAGGGCGGTGTCGGTGTCGGCCCGCACGCAGCGGTGGGCGGCGATCGCGCGCAGCGTGGCCGCGAAGGCCCGCATCTCGGTCAGGGTCGGCTTGGGCGCGCCCGCCACGTCGGTGAGACCGAAGCCCTGTTCGAAGGCGTGATGCCGGTAAGGGTCCTGCCCGGGTAGGTCGTAATCGGTGTTGTTCCAGGCGATCCAGCCGGTCGCGCCGGCCAGCAGGCTGTGGTACAGGACATGCCGATAGTAACGGGCGGCGTTCGGTCCGGAGGCGAAGTCTGAGCTGACGCCG
Organism: Streptosporangiaceae bacterium; assembly: GCA_050010815.1. GTDB lineage: Bacteria > Actinomycetota > Actinomycetes > Streptosporangiales > Streptosporangiaceae > Palsa-504. The sequence continues at coordinate 4,738 of JBEKKH010000226.1, forward strand.
AATTCCTCGAGCACCACCGGTTTGCCGAACGTGCCGGCCAGCTCGCACTGCCAGGCGGCCGCGTAGTGCTGCCTGATCTGGTCGTCGCCGACCGGGTAGACGTGCGGGCCGAGGAAGTCGCACAGCCGCGCCATGTCGGTCAGCCGGAACCCGTTGTCGCGGCCGCTCGTCTCGAGCCCCCAGGCCCCGTCGCCGACCGAGAACGGCTGGTGCCCGCCGGCCGCGCGCACCGCGTCCCTGATGACCTGCGCCCACGCCGTGACGGTCTGGTGCGGCGCATGATCGCCGCCGTACAGCGGCATCTCGTTGGAGACCAGCCAGCCAGTCACCGCGGGGTGCCCGCCGAACCTGCGGACCATCTGGCCGGCGAACCAGGCCTGCCTGCCGACCAGCCAGACGTCGGCCATCAGGTCACGGCCTGCCCGCCAGGAGGGGTCCCAGTTCTGACCCGACATGTGCCCGACGATGAACGTGGGCACGGTGGTAAGACCGAGCTCGGCGTGCCGGTCGAGGAAGTCGGCGAACCTGGCCGCCATTTGCTCGTCGATCACGTCGGGACCGGGCATGAAGTCGGGCCAGTAGAAGAACGACCTGGTCATCGTCAGGCCGTGCTCCCGCAGCACCTGCAGCTCCGCGCTGACCACGGCCGGGTCATAGCTCCGCCACATCAGCGGGCCGCCGGTCTTGGACCAGAAATTGGCCCCCAGCCAGCTGACCGGTTGGCCGTCGGCCATGATCCGTGCGGTGTTCCTGCGCATGCCCCGCCTTCCGCTCGCCCTCCGGCGCGGACGAGCCGACGCCTGCCATGCTGAGATCGAAGCACTATACCGGTTAAGTGTCAAACGTGCGCCGCGGATTTGGCCGGTGCGCGCCGCGGCGACGTCAGGGTCCCGCCACCGAGACCAGCGCTCCGGCCGGAGAGGGCACGAGCAGGCGCCGCGTCGTCTCCAGGCCCCAGTCGTCCAGCTCGGCCAGGCCATCCCCTGACGACCGCAGGCCGCCGAATCGCCGGATGGTCTCGGCCCATGCCTCCCGCCGCTCCACACCGGGCCTGGCCAAGAGGCAGTCGGCGTCGTTCAGCCAGAACCTGCCGTGCTGCCAGGCCCGGGCGACGACGTTCCTGGTGGCGTTGCCCCCCGACGGCTTCGTCGGGTGGCCGTCCGGCGGCTCGTAGCGGGCGCAGGCCGCGCCGGTAGGCTTCCACCCCGCTGACGTCCTCCTGGCGGAGGCCCTCGCAGGCGCCCGCGTAGGCGAAGTCGACCTTGAAGTAGTCGATGCCCCACTCCCGCATGGTGCTCAGGACGTCGGTGAGGTAGCGGGCGGCACCCGGATGGGTGACGTCCAGGGCCGTGCACTCCTCCCGCACCACGTACCCGGCGGACACCGGCTCCCCGGTCTGCGGGCTGCGCACCGCCTACTCCGGGTGCCGGGCGAGCAGCTCGCTGCTCCTGCCGATCAGCGTGGGCGCGATCCATATCCCGGCCCGGCGGCCGGTGCCGCAGATCCGGCGCACCAGATCGGGCAGGCTGGCGAACCGGCCCGACGAGACCAGCCAGTCGCCAGGCGCGGACTGGTAGCCGTCGTCGATCTGCACCACGCGCACCGGCAGCCGCAGGTCATCCATGGCCGCGAGGTTCGCCGTGATGTCCGCCTCGGTCACGCTGGCGTAGTACTGATACCACGAGCACCAGACCGGCGGGATCTGCCGCAGGCTGCCGCGCGCCACGCCCCGCCCGCGCAGCGAACCCCTCGCCCCACCGGCACAGCGCGCCCGCCAGCCCGCCCGGTCCCTGGTCCGTTGTCTGGCTGACCGGCCGATCGGCAGTGATCAGGATGTACCCGTTCAGGATCCGGGCCTGGATGACCGCTACAGAACGTGACGCGTCCTGCCCCGTGAACAGTGTCACCGGCCCGTGGCCCGGTCCGGGTCGACGGGCACGTGAGCAATCTCGCGCCGCGGCGGCCGCGTCATTCGTCCGGGCTCGCGAGGGGCAGCCCGGAAGCGCTGCCGTTAGCGGTGGCGTAGAGCCAGCACCGCGCCTGGTGGCCGGGGGACACGCCCATATCCTCCGGGTGGCGCGTGCAGATGTCCATCGCGAACGGGCACCGGGTGCGGAACCTGCAGCCGGTGCCCAGGTCGGCCTCGCGCTGCTCGGCGGCCCGCGCGGCCCGCGCGGACTGGCGCTTGGCGCGAGCGGCGGCCAGCGCCGCACGGGAGGCCGCGGGGTCCGGTGCGGCCCGGGCAAGGATCTGCGTATAGGGGTGCGACGGGTGCAGGATCACCTCGTCGCTCGGGCCTCGCTCGACGATCTCGCCCCGGTACATCACGACGATCTCGGACGAGAAGTGCCGCGCGGTCGCCAGGTCGTGCGTGACGTAGAGCAGGGCGAGGTTGCGGTCTTTCTTCAGCCGGTCGAGCAGGTTGAGGATCTCCAGCCGGATCGAGACGTCGAGCATCGACACCGGCTCGTCGGCGAGCAGCACGTCGGGGCCGGTCGCCAGCGCCCGCGCGATCGCCACCCGCTGCCGCTGCCCGCCGGACAGCTCGTGCGGGTGCTTCACGGCGATCTCATCGGGTGGCGTCAGGTTGACCGAGCGCAGCAGATCCGCCGTCGCCGCAGCCAGGGCGGCGCCGCGCAGGTGACGCTGGTGGAGCTGCAGCGGCCGGTGCAGATGGTGCGCGACGGTGTGCATCGGGTTCAGCGAGGCGAACGGATCCTGGAAGATCATCTGAACTCGGTGCCGGTAGACCCGCAGGGCCGGACCGTGCCGGGCCGCGGTTCGGCCGTCGAGCAGGATCTCGCCCGCCGTAGGCTTCACGAGCTGCTCGATCGCACGGACGACCGTCGACTTGCCGCTGCCGCTCTCGCCGACAAGCGCGAGCGTCTGGCCCTCCTGGAGCGCGAACGAGACCCCGTCGACCGCTTTGAAGCTCGCGCCGCCACGCTGCCGGTACTCGACCGTCAGGCCCCGGACCTCGAGCACGCTCATCGCTCGCCTCCTGCGCTCTCCGCGCCGATCGCACCGTCCGCGGTGGCCGGGGTGGCGGTGCCGGGTGCTGTCCCGCTGAGCTCGGCCGGCGGCCCTTCCGGCCGAGCGTCGGGGTCGTGCAGATGGCAGGCCACGGTCCAGCGGTCCGCGTCCGCCCCGCCCCGCCCCGCCTGGACCGGCCGCAGCATGGGCGGCACGCTGCGGCACGGGCCGAACGCGTAGGAGCAGCGGGGACCGAACGGGCACCCCCCGAAGTCGTCGCGCAGGTCAGGTGGTGTACCGGGCACGCCGCGCAGCTCGCGCCTGGCCCCGCGGATGTCGGGAAACGAGCGCAGCAAGCCCAGCGTGTAAGGATGCGCAGGAGCCGAGCCGACCCACTCGGACGGGGCATACTCGATGATCTCGCCCGCGTACATCACGGCGAGCCGGTCGCTGATCTCCAGCAGCAGCGACAGGTCGTGGGTGATGAAGATGACGCTGAAGCCGAGTTCCTCGCGCAACCGCTCGATCTCATCGAGGATCTCCCGCTGCACCACAACGTCGAGCGCCGTCGTGGGCTCGTCCATGATGACGACCTCGGGCGCCAGGGCCAGCGCCATCGCGATCATGACTCGCTGCCGCATGCCGCCGGAGAGCTCGTGGGCGAAGCTGCGGATTCTCGCCGGGTCGATCCCGACCATCTCGAGCAGTTCGCGGGTGCGGTGGTGGCGGGCGGTCCGGTCCATGGCCGGGCGATGCGCCTCGAAGATGTCGTCGAACTGCCTGCCCAGGCTGGTGACCGGGTTGAGCGCGTTCATCGCGCTCTGGAAGACCATCGAGACCTTGTTCCACCGGTATTCGCGCAGGCTCTCGCCGTCCAGCGTCATGAGGTCGACCGGGCTGCCGCCGTCAGGGAAGAACGTGATGCTGCCGCGGGTGAGCTCGGCGGGCGGCCGCAGCATCCGGGTCAGCGCGTAGGCGAGCGTGGACTTGCCGCATCCGCTCTCCCCGGCGATGCCGAGGACCTCACCGCGGCGCAACTCCATCGTCACGTCACGAACCGCCCGGGTCGGGCGCGGTCCGGCGTACTCCACGCATACGTGCTCCGCGCGCAGCACCAGCTCGCCTGCGGTCATCGCGACTTTCCCGGCCGGTAAACCCGCAGCCGCGGGGTGAGTCCCTCAGCCAGCCCGAAGTTGATCAGCGCGAGCCCCATGCCGAGCAGCGCGATACAGGCGCCAGGCGGGATGAACCACCACCACGCGCCAAACGAGAGCGCCTCGGCGTTGTAGGCGATATTGAGCATGTTGCCCCAGGTGAGCGTCGTCGGGTCGCCGAGCCCGATGAACGCGAGCCCGGCCTGGGTGAGGATCGCGAAGATCATCGCGAAGATCAGGTTGGACACGATCACCGGGAGCTCGTTCGGCAGGATCTCCACGAGAATGACCCGGAACGCTCGCTCGCCGGACACCCTGGCTGCGAGCACGTACTCGCGGTTGCGGACCGACAGCGTCTGCGCCCGCAGCACCCGCGCCGACGCGGCCCAGCTGGTGAGCGCGATGATCAAGATAAGCGGCACCAGGCTGTTCGACTTCACGTAGGCCAAGACCAGGATGACCAGCGGCAGCGTGGGGATCACGAGGATCACGTTGGTCAGCAGCGACAGTGTTTCGTCGACGATCCCGCCCGCGTACCCGCCGCTGATGCCGATCAGGATCGAGATGGCCGTGGCGATCAGGCCGGCCCCCGCGCCGATCTCCAGCGAGGCCCGCGCGCTGACCACGAGCTGCGCGAAGACGTCCTGCCCGATCTCGTTGGTGCCGAGCCAGTGGCTGAGCGACGGCGCGGCCCAGTCGTGATTACCGAGGGCGTTCGCGTTGTGGACGAAAAACGGGCCGACGATTCCGACTCCGGCGAACACGCCGACGATGCACACGCCGGCGAGCAGCCTGCGGGACCTGAAGACCTCGCGCAACCGGCCGCCGAGCCGGTGCGTACCCGCGTCGGCGACACCGGGATCGAGCTGGACGACGCCCGTGACGCTGCTCATCGGGACAGCCTCGTCCGCGGATCGATAAAGCCGTAAACCAGGTCGACGATGAGGTTGGCGCCGAGCACGGCGAGCGTGATCACCAGGAAGATGCCCTGCATCAGGGGGTAGTCGTCGTTCGACACCGCATCCACGAGCTTGAAGCCGATGCCCGGGTAGGAGAAGACGTACTCGACCACGATGGCCCCGCTGACCACGAAGCCCAGCGAGATGGCGAACCCGGCGACGCTGGGCAGCACGGCATTACGGGCCGCGTAGCCGATCATGATCCGGCGCGGCGGCAGCCCCCTGGCCTCGGCCGCGACAACGTAGTCGTCCGACAGCGTCGAGACCATCATGTTGCGCATGCCGAGCAGCCAGCCGCCGACCGAGCTGATCACGATGGTGAGCGCAGGCAGCAGCGCGTGCTGCACGGCCGACGCGAGGAACGCCAGGTTCCAGCCGGGAACAATGTCGGAGTTCGTGTTGTAGCCCTGGCCGGCCGGGAAGATGTGCCAGACGTTGGTCGCGAACAGGTAGATGAGGATCAGCGCGAGCCAGAAGTACGGCATCGCGGTCAGCAGGGTGGTGGACGGGATGATCGCGTCCAGCCTGGAGCCCCGCTTCCAGCCCGCCAGCGTCCCGAGCACGATGCCAAGTACCCAGCTGATCACCGTCGCGGTGCCCACCAGGATGATCGTCCAGTAGATAGACGAGGCGATCTCGGTGCTGACCGGAGTGGGGAAATCGGTGATCGAGAGGCCGAGTTGCAGGTGGGCGAGGCCGTCCAGGTACTGCCAGTAATTCTGGAAGATGTTCCCGGTGCCCAGGCCGAGCAGCCTGGTCAGCACCTGGTCCTCGTCCGTGGGGATGGTGCCGGACTGCGACATCCGCGAGATCAGGATCTCGACCGGGTTCCCCGGGATGAGCCGCGGCAGCAGGAAGTTGACCGTAAGCGCTACCCACGCCGCTATCAGGTAGAAACCGAGCTTGCGGAACGCGTAACGCATCTGGCCTCTTCCTCCTTCCCGGACGGACGGTCTGCCGTGCCAGCGGCCGTCGCTGACCGTGACCGGTGGCGCCGCGAGGGGGGACGCGGCGCCACCGGTCGCTGGTCAGGCTGGCGTCACCTGCTCAGCGCCTGCTGGTTCGCTACTTCACGGGGACGAGCCGCGCCGCCACCCAGCCAAGGTCCGGCTGGATGTACACGGCGGTCGCGCCGTAGGGGTTGGATACCGACGGGTAGTTGCCCACGACGTTCCCGTTGAACTCGATCTCGTCCTGCTGGTTGAACAGCGGGATGTCGGGGAGCTGGGAGGCGAAGATCTGCTCGATCGTGTAGAAATCGGGGTCCTGCACCGCAGTGCTCGTCGTGCCGGCGATCTGGTTGAGCAGGCTGTCCACCTGAGCGTTGCGGAAGCGCCCGTAGTTGCCGACCGTGTCGATCTGTCCGATCGCAGGTGCTATCGAGCTGTCCAGGACCGAGTAGTAGTACGCCCACGGGCTCGGGGTGTAGCCGAAGTTGTCCATCAGCAGCTGGAACTTCCCGGTGTCCTGGAGCGAGGTGAACGTGGCGTAGGCGGGTTGGTCGATGGTCAGGTTGATACCGGCAGGCTTGAGTTGCGACTGGATGATCTGCAGGTCGCTGAGGTAGTCGGTGTAACCGGAGACCATGTCGACGCTGAGGTTCAGCGGCGTCTTGATGCCGGCCTTGGTCAGGATGTTCTTGGCCGCGGCTGCGTTCGGGCTGCCGAACGCAGCGTTGGCCAGCGACGGGGAGAGGACCGACGAGTAGTTCGGCAGGATCAGCCCCTCGGGGTTCGCCGGCGACGCGTAGCCGTTGTAGACCGTGTTGCTGATGTCGGTCCGGTTGAGCGCGGTGCTGATCGCCTGCCGGACCGCCAGGTTCGCGGTCGGGCCGCTGGCCATGTTCGGCACCAGGAACGCCGTGGCCAGCGGGATGTCGCTGACCGCGAAGTTCTTGTTCTTGGCCAGGTAGAGCTTCTGGATACCGGGAATGTAGCTGCCGGCCCAGTCCACCTCGCCCGACTCGATGGCGGCGTCCGATGTGGTGTTCCCGCTGAAGGCCAGGAACCGGATGGTCTTGAACTTCGGCAAGCCAGGGAAGTAGTAGTGCGGGTTCGCGGTCATCGTGAAGACCTGCCCGGAGAAGCTGCCGAGTTCGTAGGCCCCGGTGCCCACCGGATGGGCGTTCAGGAACGTGGCCGGGTCCTTGATCGATGCCCAGATGTGCTGGGGCAGGATCTCGACCCTGCCGAGTGCGTAGTAAGCATCCGTGTAGGCGGGCTGAGTGAAGTTGATGGTGACCGCATAGGACCCGTTAGCCGCGACGCTCGCCAGCGGCAGACCGAACTTATTCAGCGCCGTGCTGTGAATCGCCTGGTCGAACGTGAATACCACGTCCGCGCTGGTAAACGGCTTGCCGTCGGTCCACGTCACGCCGTGCCTGAGCTGCACGTTCAGGGTCCTGCCCCCGTTGGACCACGTGTAGCTGGTGCCGAGCCAGGGGTCGACCACGCCGTCCTTCGCCGTGTCGAAGAAGAACAGCGGCTCGTAGATCATCCCGTTCGTCGCGT
>JBEKKH010000227.1:0-10620 GCA_050010815.1 Streptosporangiaceae bacterium
GGGAGAGCTCGCCGCGGCGCAGCCGCTGGGCGACCAGGTGCTCGACCGCGGGCGCCACGCCCGTGCCGTCGGCGGCCGCCGCCCAGGCAGCGGTCTGGTTCGGGAAGACCCGGACCCGATCCTCGGGAATGCTCAGGCCGGTCAGCAGCTGCCCGGTCTCGCTGCCGGGATCGGTCCCGGAGGGATCGACGAACCACAGCCACTGGCGCGGGTTGCCGCGCAGCCGGGGCTGGCCCGCCGTCACCACGACAAGCCGGTACTTGAAGATCGGTTCGGTGGCCAGGGCCAGGGCGGCGTCGGGACGGGTGGGCGCGATCGCGACGTCCGCGAGCCGGTTAGCGACCAGGACACCCATCTCCCTGGTCACCGCGACGCCGGCCGATACCTCGACCGAGCCGGGGAAACGCTTGCTGAACGCTTCGGTCAGGGGGCCGATCACGAACTCGGCGATGGTGGACGTGGACACCACCCGCAGTTGCTCGGGGGCGCCCTGCGCGGCCCGTACCGCCGCATGGGCCTCGGCGCCGAGCACGACGATCTGTGACGCCGTGGACAGCAGCCGGGAGCCGCCCGCGGTCAGCGCCATCCCGGCCGGCCCGCGGGTGACCAGCTGATCACCGAGATGCAGCCGCAGCGCCGACAGGGCCTGCGAGACGGCCGACTCGCTGACGCCAAGCGCGTTGGCGGCCGCGGTCACCGAGCCGAGCCGGGCCACCAGCACGAACGCGTTCAGCTGGGTAAGCGTCATGGCATTGTCATTATGCCAGGGGAAGGCCGGCCCGGGCGGTCGCGTATCACGGCAGGCGGCTGACGGCCTGCGCCGCTGCGTCCCGCAGCCTGCCTCGCAGCGCCGCGCCCGCGGCCCGGTCGGTCCGTACCTCGACGATTCTCAGGCCCGTGCCCGGCAGCGCCTTGGCCAGGTCGGCCGGGTGCTCAAGGCGCTGATAGGGCAGGCCGAAGGCCGCCGCCAGGTGCTCAAGCCGGGCACCGTGCGGAGTACCGAAGATCCGCTCGAACAAGTCGGGGAAGGCGGCCTGTTCCAGCGTGGAGAAGATGCCCCCGCCGTCGTTGTTGACCACGACCAGGCACAGGTCCGGACGCAGCTCGCCGGCCCCGAGCGCCAGGCCGGGCGCGTCATGGAGCAACGTCAGGTCGCCGAGCAGGGCGTACGCCGGGCCACCGTGGGCCAGCGCCGCCCCGATGGCCGCGGACGTGGTGCCGTCGATGCCGCTGGCTCCGCGGCTGGCCAGGATCCGCACATCGTCCCGCGGGATGAGATGACAATCAATATCCCGAACGGGCAGGCTCGATCCGGTCCAGAGCAGTGCTCCTTCCGGGACGTGGCTAGCCAGATCCCGGGCCAGCCTGGGTTCGGTCAGGGCCTCGTCGTCATCGAGCACGGCGTCCACCGCACGCCGGGCCGCGCCGTCGGCCCGGCGCCAGTCCGCCAGCCAGCCGCCGGGCCGGCCGGGCGAACCGGGCGAACCGGGCGAACCGGGCGAACCGGAGAGCCTGATCGCGGACGCGACGTCGGTGGCGGCCCGTTGCGGATCGGCCCAGCGTCCTGGGCCCTGGGCGATGACCACATGCCGGCTCGCCCGGCCCGGGCCGAGCAGGGCGGACTGCGGGCGAGAGAGGCCGGGCCGGCCGGCCGAGATGATCAGGTCAGGGGCATGCGCCGCCATGAAGCCGGGCGTGGCGAGCACATACTGGTAGGCGGACAGCGCGTTCGGCCCGCGCCTGGCCCCCGATGAGGGCTCGGCGAGCACCGGCCAGCCGGCCCGCCCGGCCAGCTCGACCAAGGCGGTCGCGTCGTAGTCGCCGTCTCCGCAGACCACCACGCCGCGCTCGGCCCACGGCAGCTCGAGTTCCTCCCGCGCGGGGTGAGCAGGCGCGAAGCTCGTCCACGGCCTGCCGTCCGGGCGCCCGTCCAGGCTTTCCGGCCAGTCCGGCTCCCCCGCACCGCCCGGGACGAGCGGCTCGCGGAAGGCCAGGTTGAGGTGGACCGGGCCGGCCAGGCCGCCCGCCCGCCCGGACGCATGCGCCCAGGCCTGGCAGGCCAGCGAGCGCCAGTAGCCCGCTATCTGTGGCCGCGCCTCGGGCGCTCCGCTCTCGCAGAACCAGCGCACCGAACTTCCGTACAGCTTGACCTGGTCGATGACCTGGTTGGCGCCGGTCCCCCTCATCTCGGGAGGCCGGTCGGCGGTCAGGACGATCAGCGGGACGCCGGACTCGTCGGCCTCGATCACGGCCGGGTGGAAGTTGGCCGCCGCCGTGCCGGAGGTGCAGAGCACCGCGACTGGCTGGCGGCTGGCTTTGGCCAGCCCGAGCGCGGTGAAGGCCGCGGACCGCTCGTCGAGCCGCACATGCAGCCTGAGCAGGCTCCCCCGCTCGGCCTCGCCGAAGGCCATGGCGAGCGGCGTGCTGCGCGAACCCGGCGCCAGGACCACCTCGCGCAGGCCGCACCTGACCAGTTCGTCGGTAAAGGAGATGCCGAACGCGGTGGACGGATTCACCGGTCCCACCACCGTCCCGCGGCCGACGGCGGGAGGTAGCTGGCCGCTGCCCGCGCTCGCGCCCGCCACGGGCCGGGATCGGTTTCCCAGCGAGCCAGCTGGGCCTCCTCAACCGCCGGGCGACGGACCGGCAGTTCGCCCGCCTCGGGCACCAGCGGGTCGGCGGTGACGTCCCCGGCCAGCAGCGACATCGTGCCCAGACCGCAGGCGTACGGCAGTTCGGGCAGGGCGGCGGCCAATGCCACTCCGGCGGCCAGCCCGACCGAGGTATCCACGGCGCTCGACACGACGACGGGCAGGCCACAGGCCTCCGCGATCCGCAGCGCGGCACGCACCCCGCCGAGCGGCTGCACCTTCAGCATCACGATGTCGGCCGCGCCCGCGGCCCGGACCCGCAGCGGGTCCTGCGCCCGGCGGATCGATTCGTCGGCGGCCAGCGGGATGTCGGTGGCCCGGCGCAGCTCCGCCAGTTCCTCCAGCGTGGCGCAGGGCTGCTCGGCATATTCAAGCCCGAACCTGGCCAGCTGCTTCAGCATGCGCACCGCCTGTTCCACCGGCCAGCCGCCGTTGGCGTCGACCCGGAGCTTGCCGTCCGGCCCGAGCGCCTCGCGGACCGCCTCGACCCGCTCGATGTCGTCCGCTTCGGACTGGCCGCGCTCGGCCACCTTGACCTTCGCCGTCCGGCAACCCGACCCAGACACGATCCTGGCCGCCTGCTCGGGCCCGACGGCGGGGACGGTCACGTTCACCGGGATCCTGTCCCGGACCGGGGTCGGCCAGCCCTGGGTCGCGGATTCAATCGCGCTGGCCAGCCACCGGGCGCTCTCCTTCGGCCCGTACTCGGCGAACGGCGAGAACTCCCCCCACCCCGCCGGCCCCTGCAACAGCGCACCCTCCCGCATCGTGATCCCCCGGAACCTCACCGGCATCGGGATGGCGAACGCCCTCATCGGCGGCACCGGGGTCATGGGCGGGGGGTATGGCCGGCCGCGGTGAGAATGATCACTCGTAACCTCCCTGCGTCAGGGCTCTAACCTTAACGATCGTGACATTGCCCTCTTTGCACGCGGTCCTGGTCGAACGGACCACCCCCCGGCTGGTCGAACTGCTCGCCGCCGCGCTCGACGGCAGCGGCCCCGCGCTCCTGCCGCTGGACGCCCGGCTGCCTCAGCCGCGGCTGGCCGAGCTGATCAGCGCGTTCGCCCCGGACACGATCGAGGATGCGGACGGTGTCACCACGGCTCGTTCGGGCCGGAAAGTGCCGGTCGCCGAAGGTACGGCGGTCATCGTCGGCACCTCGGGTTCCACCGGCGCGTCCAAGGGGGTCGAGCTCAGCGCGGCCGCGCTGCTGCACTCAGCGCGGGCCTCACTGGCCCGGCTGGACGCCCGGCCGGGCCAGCGCTGGCTGTGCTGCCTTCCGGCCACCTACATTGCCGGGATCCAGGTGCTCGTCCGATCTCTGGCCGCAGGCACCGAACCCGTGCTGGCCGAGCGCGCCGACGCGCGGACCGTGGCCGGTTCGGGCTGCGCACACGTCTCGCTGGTGCCGACCCAGCTGCAGCGGCTGCTGGCCGGCCCGAGCCGCCCCGGCGATTCCCCGGCACCGCTCGCCGGGTTCTCCTCGGTCCTGCTCGGCGGCGCCGCCGCCCCGAAGCGCCTGCTCGATGACGCGCGAGCCGCGGGCGTCCGGGTGGTGACCACCTACGGCATGACCGAGACCTGCGGCGGCTGCGTGTACGACGGACAGGCGCTGGACGGCGTCCAGGTGTCGATCGGCGACGAGGACAACCCGCGCTCCGCTGACGGCGGCCGCATCTGGATCGGCGGCCCGGTGCTGTTTTCCGGTTATCGCCCGGGCGGGCCAGGGGGGCACGGGGGGGTGGGCAGCCCCCTCCTAAGCGGGGGGTTCCGGGGGGTCGTCCCCCCGGGCAATACTTTTTTCCGGACCGGTGACCTGGGCCAGCTCGATGCGTCCGGGCGGCTGACGGTACGCGGGCGCGCCGATGACATGATCATCACCGGCGGCCACAAGGTGGTCCCAGGGGAGGTCGCGGCGGCGCTGGAGACCTGCCCGGGCATCAGGGACGTCGCGGTGGTGGGACAACCCGACACCGAATGGGGCGAACGGGTCGTAGCGGTGGTAGCTCCGGATGATCCGGCGCATCCGCCACCGCTAGAATTGCTTCGTCTGCATGTGCGGGAGCGGCTGCCGCGTTACGCTGCTCCTAGCAAGATCGTCGTGGTCGATGCCGTTCCCATGCTCCCGAGCGGGAAGCACGACATCGCTCGGCTGAAGCTAGAGCTGCTACGGCGGGAACAAACTGAGGCGGAGAACGTTAGTTAATAGTGCCTGGACAATGTCCCCCGCTGATGAATGCGCGGGGCGGCGGAGGGTACTTGGTGGAAGCCCGATTGAACGACGTCTGTATTGCGTGCGTTGTTACTAAGAGGAGGGAGGTGTCTCATGCCGCGGATCGCCATGGCGACGTCAACCGCTGAGCGCATCGACTCTGATGACGAGGCGAACACGACCCGTGTGGATGACCTCATCCAGCGCGGGCGAAGCCAGGGTCACCTGTCTCTTGCAGAGCTGAGGACCGCCTTTGACCAGGCAGGTCTCACGCCGGCCGAGGGACGGTCCATTCTGCGCGAGCTGAGCGAGGCAGGGGTACGGCTGGCTAACGAGCTGACCGAGGACCCCAAGCCGGCCAAGGCCCGCGCACCCCGAACGACGGCCGCCGCTGCGCGCGGCGCCAAGGCCGCGAAAGAGGCGGGCTCGGCTGCCGCTCCGGCTGACGACGCCGAGGTCGACCTGGCGGACGCTGAAGTGGTGAACCTCGAGGCCGAGGCCGCCGCGCTCAGTGACTCCGACCGGCTGACCGAGGTGGATCTGGACGACCAGACCCCGGCCATGGGCGACTCGGTCCACACCTACCTGAAGTCCATCGGGCGGACCAGCCTGCTGACGGCCGAGCAGGAGGTGGACCTGGCCAAGCGGATTGAGGCTGGCCTGTTCGCCGAGCACAAGCTCGAGACCATGGGTCTGGAAAGCCCTGCCGGGCTGGACGAGAAGTACCGCCATGAGCTCGAGCTCGTCGCCGAGGACGGCCGGCGTGCGAAGTCGCACATGCTCGAGGCCAACCTGCGCCTGGTCGTGTCGGTGGCCAAGAAGTACAGCGACCGGGGGCTGTCGCTGCTGGACGTGGTGCAGGAAGGGAATCTCGGCCTGATCCGTGCGGTCGAGAAGTTCGACTACACCAAGGGCTACAAGTTCTCCACCTACGCCATGTGGTGGATCCGTCAGGCCATCCAGCGAGGCTTCGCCGATTCGGCCCGGACCATCAGGCTGCCGGTGCACGTGCTCGAGATGCTCAGCAAGCTGAGCCGGGTCGAGCGCGACATGCACCAGAAGCTCGGCCGGGAACCCACGCCCGAGGAACTCGCCGTCGAGCTCGACCGGACTCCGGACCAGATCGAGGAGCTGCTGCGCACCAGCCGTCAGCCGATCAGCCTGGACTCCACCATCGGCGAGGACGGCGAGACCAGCATCGGCGACCTGATCGAGGACGTCGACGCGCCTGAGGCCTCGGAGCTAGTCGACCGCCAGCTGATGGCGGAGCAGCTTCGTTCGGCCCTGGACGCGCTGACCCCGCGTGAGGCGACGATCATGGCCATGCGGTTCGGGCTCTACGACGGTAACCCGCACACGCTGGACGAGATCGGCCGCGCGCTCGGCCTGACCCGTGAGCGCATCAGGCAGCTCGAGAAGCAGTCGCTGTCCAAGCTGCGTCATCCGAGCCGCGCCCAGCCGCTGCTCGACTTCGCGGTCTAGCTCCCGCTACCCGCCCGACTCGCGTGCCGGGCCCGACCTCCCGCCGGGCCCGGCATTCGGCTGCCTGGGCCCGGAACGCGCGGCGTACCCTCGGGGGTATGAGCGCAACCACGGCCAGGCGGCGGGTGCTGCGGATCCCGCTGTCCGGTGTGCCCGAATACCGGGCCGACCTGCTGGCCGCCGAGGAGCCGCTCGAGATCCGGGTGGATGGCCAGCCGCTGACGGTGACGATGCGTACCCCCGGGGACGACATCGACCTGACCGCCGGGTTCTTGTTCACCGAGGGCCTGCTGGCCGGCCTGGAGGACGTGCACGAGATCCGCATGTGTGACGAGAACGTGGCCGCGGTGACCCCCAAGGACACCAATACCTTGCTCAGGGCCCAGGCTGCGGCCAGGAATTTCCTCACCACCAGCGCGTGCGGGGTATGCGGCAAGGACAGCATCGAGGCGATCAGGGTCCGGTCCGCCTTCGACGTGGCGGCCGACCCGGTGCGGGTCTCCCCCGGCATGCTGGCTGACCTGCCCGACCGGCTCAGGGACGCGCAGCGGGTCTTCAGCCGCACCGGAGGGCTGCACGCGGCCGGGCTGTTCACCCCGGACGGCACCCTGCTGGTGCTCCGCGAAGACGTCGGCCGGCACAACGCGGTGGACAAGGTGGCCGGCTGGGCGCTGCGCTCCGGGCTGGTCCCGCTGACCGGTCACGTCCTGCTGGTCAGCGGACGGGCCTCGTTCGAACTCGCGCAGAAGTCGCTCATGCTCGGGATCCCGGTGCTGGCGGCGGTGTCCGCGCCGTCCTCACTAGCCGCCTCGCTCGCCGAGGAAGGCGGCATGACCCTGGTCGGCTTCCTGCGCGGCACCACGATGAACGTCTACGCCGGAGCGCACCGGGTGGTCGATGCCGCCGCGGGGGCCCCGGGCTAGCCCTCCGGCGCCGCGACCTGGTACGTGTCGGCGCCGTCGGCGGCGGTCTCCCGGGTAACCTGGCCGCGGATCGCGAGGACCTCCAGGTGAGCGGCGGTCTCGTTGACCGCCAGGATCTGGCTGTACAGGTCCAGGTCGCTGAACTGGCGGCTTCGCCTCGTCCACTTGATCGCCTTCGCCACCTGGTACGGGGTGGCGTGGCCGGCCTGCACGGCGCTGCGGGTCTCCGCCAGCCGGGTGTCGTGGTGAGCGAGCAGCTCGTTGACTCGCTCGTGGGTGCTGGCGGTGACCGGGCCGTGGGCCGGCAGCAGCCGGGCGTCGGGCAAGGCCAGCGTCTTGGCCAGCGAGCTGAGGTAGTCGCGCAGCGCCATCCGGTTGCCCGCCGGCTCGAAGCCGATCGACGGGGTGATCTGCGGGAGCACATGGTCACCAGCGAACATGATCTCGGCCGCGGCGTCGTAGAAGACGAGATGGCCGCGGGTGTGACCCGGGGTGTGCACCGCCCGGAGCGTGCGCGTCCGCAGGTCCAGGTCGGCTCCGTCGGGCACCCAGCGGTCGGGTTCCTCCCAGTCGATCACCGCCGGAGGGCGCTGGTCCGCCGCGGCCAGGCTGGCCGCCAGCTCCGACGCGCCCAGCCTGGCCAGGCTGTCGAAGCCGAAGAACCGCTCCCGGTTGCCGCGCCCGCGGCCGTCCATCATCTCCCGGATGGCGGTCAGGTTCACGCGTTCGCCCTCGCCCAGCGAGATGAGGCTGTGGAAGGTGCGCCGCAGCTCGATGGCGAGGGAGTAGTGGTCGATGTGAATGTGGGTGACGAAGAAGTTGCGGATGTCGCCCAGCTCGTAGCCGAGCTGCCGCAGCCCCGCGGTGAGCCGTTTCCGGGCCGGGACCAGCGCGATCCCGGCGTCGATGAGGTCGACACCGCCAGGATCAGTGATCGCGTAGACGTTGACCGCCTTCAGCCCGTCCAGCGGCAGCGGCAGCGGGATCCGGTGCACGCCTCCGCCGAGGTCCTCGACGTCAGGCTCGATCCAGGCGTACCTATCCGCCGCGGCGTGGCTCATCAGGTAACCATATCGGCCGTCCAGATCGTCGGTCCGGCCGGGAAGGCGGGATTAGGCCGGCGGCCGGGGTAGCCAGGGGACGCGGTCGCTGACGGCGACGACGGAGATGACGGCGGCCGCGCAGGTGGCTAGGGCCAGGGCGGGGACGGCCTTGGCGGCTAGGGCGAGCAGGGCCAGGGCGGCGACCGCGGCCAGCCGGGGCCAGGAGATGTAGCCCCAGATGACGTACTTGAAGGCGGCATGCCCGGCCAGGAACAGGGCCGGGCCGCCCAGGATCATCCAGGCCGCCGCGGTGGTGGCCGTCGCGCCGGGGGCGGCCAGGACCTCCTCGTCGGCGGCGGCCGTGACGATGATCCCGGCCACCATCACCGGGTGGATCAGGTGGTACGCCGAACGGCCCAGCCGGCCTGGATCTTTAGACTGGGCGATCTTCTCGGCGGCCGCCTCGGCGCTTGAGTCAAAGTAGAGCCACCACAAGGTGACCGAGGTGAGGAACGCGACAACGAACCCGGCTATCCGGGACGGCGTGGGCGATGGCACTCCGGCCAGCGTGGTCCCGATGATGACGATCGACTCGCCCAGGGCGATCAGGATGAACGCCTGACACCGCTCGGCAAAGTGGCCGCCCTCGATCGTCCAGTCCGAGGTGACCGAGCGGCCCAGCCCGGGGGTGGCGAAGCCGACCAGGCCGCCGGTCACGTCGACGCAGACCGCGGCCAGCCACAGCAGTTCCCTGGCCAGGCCGTGCGTCACGCCTCCGCCGATCGCGAGGGCGCTGCTGACCAGGCACCACACCAGGATGCGCCGGAAGTTGGCCGCCAGCGGGTGTCCGCGCAGCGCGATCACCATGAATACGGTGCGGCCCGTCTGCTGGACCGCGTAGGCGCCGCCCACCCACAGGCCCAGGTCTCCGAAGGCCCGGGGCAGTGAGACTGACATGGCCAGGCTGACCAGCATGAGCAGCATGAGCAGCAGCCGGACGGCCATCTGGTCCGGGTCCAGCCAGTTGGTCACCCAGGTCGTGTAGGCCCAGGCCAGCCAGACCATGGCCAGCAGCAGCCCGGTCTGCAGCGCGCCGCCGAGCGTGGGCTTGGCCAGCAGGTGATGGGACAGCTGGGTGACCGCGTACACATACACCAGGTCGAAGAACAGCTCGATGTTCGTGACCCGCTGAGTTCCCGACCGGTCCCGCAGGAGTCGCGGGCCCCGGCCCTCGTTACCAGGCGTAGTGCTCCGGGGCGGGCTGATAGCCGGGGAACAGGTCATCGAGCCGCTTGAGGACGTCGCCGTCGAGCCGCAGCGTCACCGCGCGCTGTGCGTCATCGAGGTGAGCCAGGGTGCGCGGCCCGATGATCGGCCCGGTGACCCCGTCCTGGTGCAGCAGCCAGGCCAGCGCCACGTTGGCCGGCTCCTCGCCGAGTTCGTCGCACAGGTCCTCGTAAGCCTCGATCTGCGCCCGGTTCTGCTCGACCAGCTCCTTGGCCCGGCCCGCGAGGCGACGGCGGCCGTCGCGCTCCTTCCTCAGGACGCCGCCGAGCAGGCCGCCGGACAGCGGCGACCACGGGATGACGCCGACGCCGTACTCGACCGCGGCGGGCAGCACCTCCAGCTCGATCTCCCTGACCAGCAGGTTGTAGATCGACTGCTCGCTGACCAGGCCGAAGAAGCCGCGTGCGGCGGCGTTGTCGTTAGCTTGCGCGATATGCCAGCCCGCGAAGTTGGACGAGCCGGCGTACAAGATCTTGCCCTGGGCGACGAGCACCTCCATGGCCTGCCAGATCTCGTCCCATGGGGTGTCCCGGTCGACGTGGTGCATCTGGTACACGTCGATGTAGTCGGTCTGCAGCCGGCGCAGGGATGCCTCGCAGGACCGCCGGATGTTCAGCGCGGACAGCTTGCCGTCGTTGGGCCACTCGCTCATCGCTCCGTACAGCTTGGTGGCCAGGACCGTGCGCTCCCGGCGGGTGCCGCCGCCGGCGAACCAGTCGCCGATGATCTCCTCGGTCCAGCCCGGGTGCGACCGGTCGTCGGTGGAGATCTGACCGGGCGGGCCCTGCCGGCCGCCGTAGCGGTTGGCGGTGTCGAAGAAGTTGACGCCGATCTCGTGCGCGTGATCCATGATGGCGTGCGCGTCGGCGGGCGGGGTCAGCGGCCCGAAGTTCATCGTGCCCAGGCACAGGCGGCTCACGCTCAGGCCGGAGCGGCCAAGATGGGTGTATTCCATCGTCCTAGCTTTTCACGACCCGGGCGGCGCGGTGGGCAGCGACCCGCTCGCGGGTACCGCAGGC
>JBEKKH010000228.1:0-10530 GCA_050010815.1 Streptosporangiaceae bacterium
GTCCGCCGAGCGTTCCGGCCAGCACCGGAGCGATCAAGGATCCGACGACGATCCCGCCGAGCGAGGCCGGCAGTGCGATGCCGTACACCCGGCCGAACACCTCGTCGTCCAGCGACCGCTGCAGCTGAGTCTCGGTGAGGATCTCCACCAGTATCGCGCCGGTGCCGGTGACTCCGGCCAGGAAGATCGCGGCGGCCGGCCAGCGGACCAGGGCAAGCAGCGGCATCGGCAGACCGACGACGGCGAGCGCGGCGGCCAGCACGTAGCGGGAGTGCGGGCAGCGGATGGCGCGCCCGGCCAGGGTGGTGCCAAGCACTCCGCCCACCCCGATGCCCGCGAACATGTAGCCGTATCCCTGGCTGCCGAGCCCGACCCGGTGGGACACAAGCAGCAGCAAGACGACCTGGGTTCCGTAGACGGTGCTGCACATGATGTCGGCGCCCACCAGCCTCACCAGCTGCGGGTGCGAGCGGAGCACCGCCGCGCCCTGGGCCATCTGGCGGCACATCCCGGCGGGCCGGTCAGCCGAACGCGCCGGCTGGAACGCGGTCAGGCGGCGGATCGACATCACCGCCAGCGCCGACAAGCCGAAGGTCAGCGCGTTCAGGAGGAACGCCAGGGCTGGAGATCCGAGCAGAAGCAGCAGCCCGCCGAGGGCCGGCCCGGCGATGATGCTGAGGCCGTTAACGGCTGTCCGGGCGGCGTTGGCGCCCGGCAGGTCGGCGTCGTCGACCAGGCGCGGGGTGATCGCCGAGACGCACGGCAGGTACGGTGCGGCGGCCGCGGTCGCCATGGCGGCGATCACCGGGGCGAGCAGGATCGGCAGGTGCGCCGCGGCGACCGCGGCCAGCAGGACCATGAGGACCATCCGGGCCGCGTCGGAGACGATCATGATATGCCGGCGGTCGAACCTGTCGGCGAGCACGCCGCCCAGCGGGCCGAGCACCACGATCGGCACCACCCGCGCCGCCGTGGTGACGCCCGCCCACAACGCCGAGTGCGTGCGGCTGTAGACCAGCGCGACCAGCGTCAGGTTGTACAGCCAGTCGCCGAGCTGGGAGACCGCCAGCGCCGAGAGGAGCCGGCGGAACGCGGGGTATGCGAGCGCTCCGCGGATGGTCCCGGCGGGCGCGTTCTTGATGCTCATGTCCTATCCCTTCGCCGTTCTGTCGTGATCTCCACGATCCGGCTAAGGGGTGGGCTCCCACATGGGCGCACTGCCGTAGTCCAGGCCTTAGATTCGCCTGGCGGCCGCCCTAGCTGACCCGGGCGAGCGCTTAGCCCGGCCACCCCGGCGGCCTCAGCGGGCTGGGCGGGCTCGGCCGGCTCAGCCGGTCGCCGGGCCGATGACGCCGAGGCGATGCGCCACCGCCGCGGCCTCGACCCGGCCGGTCACGCCGAGCTTGGTCAAGATGTTCGACACGTGCACGCTCGCCGTCTTGGCGCTGATGAACAGGGCCCGGGCGATCTGCGGGTTGGACTGGCCCGCGGCGAGCAGCAGCAGGATCTCGCGCTCGCGCTCGGTCAGCCCGAACCGGGCGAGCGGATCGCCGGGTCCCGCGATGATGGCCGGACCCGCCTCGTCCAGGCTGAGCCGGGCCCGCCGGGCCAGCGCCACCGCCTCGTCGGCGAGCGGGATCGCGCCGAGCTGCTGGGCCAGGGCGTGGGCCTGCCGGACGTCGCGGGAGGCGGACGCGCGGTCGCCCGCGGCGGCGGTGACCTCGGCCAGGCGCAGCAGGGCGTACGCCAGCGGGTAGGGCTCACCGGACTGCCGCCAGGTGTCCGCGGCCGCCGACCAGGCCGGGCTTTCGTCCTGGCCCGCCGCGCGAGCGTGCTCCGCGGTGACCAGGGCATGGTAGCCACGCGCCAGGGACATTCGCCCGTCCAGGGCCTTCGCGGACCGCGCCAGCTCCTGGCACCGTTCCACGACATGCGCCGGGACGTCCTCCCGGCGGTCACGGGCCAGCGTGGCCTCATCGGCTTCGATCCGCATGGCGATCCACGTCAACGGCCATACGTAGCGGGCGTACTGCGCGGAGATGTCGGAGACGAGCCCGTCGGCCGCCAGGCGGCGGGCCGTGCCGAGGTCGCCCCGGCCGTGCGCGGTCAGGGCTTCGGCGTACAGCAGGGCCTTGACGAACTGCGCGTCGTTGCTCTGTCCCAGCGCCTGCCGGGTGGCCCGCAGGTCGGTCAGCGCATCGGCGTACCGCCCGCTCATCGCGGCCAGCTCCGCCCGCAACTGCAGCAGCGTGGCGGCAAAGATGCCCTCAGGCAGCATGTTCAGCGCCTGGGTGGTGAGCTGGTCCACCTCGTTCCAGCGACCGAGCCGCAGCAGTGACTCGGCCAGGTTCCCGGCCAGGTAGCAGCCGGTCGACCGGGCCAGCCCCACCCGGTCGGCCAGGGTCATCCCCTCCCTGGCCGCCTGGGCGGCTTCGTCGTGCCGGCCTGCGAGTTCCAGGACGTCGGACAGATTCACGTAGGCGCGCAGCGCGGTCGCCGGAGCGCCGAAACCGTCCACCAGGGCCAGGCCCGCCCGCAGGTCATCCAGCCCCTCGCCGCTGGCGGTCAGATAGCAGCGGACCAGGCCCAAGGTGATGGACGCCTCGGCCTCCTCCTGGAGGGAGCCGGTGGCGCGCGCCGCCTGTACGGCCCGCCCGGCCAGGCCTCTCGCGCGTTCCATGTCGCCTGTGCGCATCAGCGATGCGGCCAGCGAGGACAGCACGACGGCATGGGCCCGGGTCACCTGGTCGGCGGGCAGCAGCGCCAGAGCCTGCTCCAGTGTCCTGATCGCGTCGTCCTCATCGCCGCTGTCACGCACCGCCCGCGCGCGGCGGTCGAGCACCAGCGCACGCCGTACGGCGTCCCCTGCGGCGGGCAATTCCGCCAGGGCCTGGTCGAGCAGCGACCCGGCGCGATCCATGGCGCCGGCCTGGTAGGCCGCCTCCCCGGCCAGGGCCGCCAGCTCGGCGTGGTCCATCTCGGTACGCTGCTCCGCGTCCGGCACCCGGGGCCAGATCTCCAGCGCCCGTTCCAGGTGACGCTGCGCCTCGGCCGGGGCAAAGGACGTCAGCGCGTGCCGGGCCGCGGCCACCGAAGCCGGCAGCGCGCGGGGCAGGTCCAGAGCTGCGTACCAGTGGTGCGCCAGGGCGGCGGGTACCGCGGCCGCGTCGCCCGCGAGCCCCGGTTCGCGGGTAAGCGCCTCGCCGTAGGCGGCGTGCAGGCTGCCGCGCTCGCCCGGAAGCATGTCCTCGTAGACGGCGTCCCTGGTCAGCGCGTGGCGGAACGCGTAGCCGCGGCCGGTGCGATCGACCACGAGCAGGTGGCTCTCGACCGCCTCGCGCAACCCGGCGTAGAAGCCGGCGTTCCCGCCCCCGGCCAGCTCGGCGAGCAGTCTTTCCGGAACGCTCCGGCCGGCCACCGCCGCGATCCGCAGCAGCCGCTGGGCCCCGGCGCTCAGTGAGTCCACCCGGCTCAGCAGGACATCCCGCAGCGATGGGGGCAGCGCGGTCAGGTCGCCGTCGTCCATCACCCCGGCCAGTTCCTCCACCAGGTAGGCATTGCCGCCGGACCGGTCGAAGACCACGTCGACCAGGTCGGAGGCCGGCTCGGCGGCGAAGATCGCACCCAGCTGGGCGGCCACCTCGTCGCGATCGAACCTGCGCACCTCGATCCGCTCCACCGAGCGGACCCGGTCCCAGCTGGTGATCAGCGTGCGCAGCGGATGACGCCGGTTGAGCTCATCGGAGCGGTAGGTGACCAGCAGCAGGACGCGGACGCCGCGCAGCGACCTGACCAGGAACGCGACCAGCTCACGGGTGGACTGGTCGGCCCAGTGCAGATCCTCGAGCACCAGCATGACCGGCTGGCGATGACTGAGCCTGCTCAGCAGGCCGAGAACCAGCTCAAGCAGCTGAGCCACCTGAATCCCGTCCGCCGCCCGGTCCCCGGCGGGTTCTTCCGCGGCGTCCGGGTCCAGTTCGGGCAGGAGCCGGCCCAGGCCGCGCCGGGCTGGGCCGAGCACCTCGGCCAGCTCGTCGGGGGTCGTCGTGTGGGCCAGCGTGCGCAGCGCGTCGATGAGCGGGGCGAGCGGCAGCCCTTCGGCGCCGAGCTCGACGCACTGGCCGGTCAGCACCATGAACCCGCGGCCGACGGCCCGGCCGGCTAGCTCTCCGGCCAGCCTAGTCTTACCGACGCCAGCCTCACCCGCGATGATCGCGAACCCGGGTGCGCCCTCCCCGGCCCGCTCCAGCAGTGCCGCTAGCACGACCATCTCGTCCCGGCGCCCCACGAAGACCGGGCTCTGCACGCCCCTACCCATAGACCAACGCTGCCACAATTCGTGCCGTCGCGCAGTCCCGCGCCGGTCCGGCCCGGCACCTACATGCGGTTCAGCCCGTCGATGATCTTGCGAAGCATGGCCGGATCGGCTGCGTCCGGATCCGCCTGGGCCGCGGTGGCCCCGCTGCTGCCCGGCTCACGTTGGGGCAAGAAGGGTTCGCAACCCTGCTCGGCGAGACCAGGAACGGGGCCGTCCGGAACGTCACCAGCGTCGCTATCGAGAGTAGCGGAGCATGTTGTTTCTGTTGGGCAAGAAGGCACCCTCATGCGGGACGCCGGAATCCGCGGTCAGACGTTCAGGTCGTTCTCTATTCGCTTAAGGTTGTGCCGGGCCAAGGCCAGGTTCGCCTTCGACCGGTCAAGTGCGAGATAAAGGAATAGATTCTGCGAGCCGTTGCCGCTTGAGAGCGGACGGATAAGATGGTACTGCTTGCTCAGCGTAATGAGGATGTCCTCAATTGCATCGTTAAGGTTGAGCGACGCCATGGTGCGCATCTTGGCCTTGACCACTTCGGTGTTGCCCGCAGCGGCCAGTTCCAAGTCCAGGTACTTGTCGCCGCCCAGGGTGCCGAGCGGCATGCCGCTCTCCCAGTCGACCAGGGCAACGCCTAGGGCACCCTCAATGCCCATCGCTTCCTTGAGCGCTGTTTCGATGTTCATGAACCCCGTCTCCCTCTGGGCATTCAGAAGTGCCCTGTCTTAGTACGCGAGGCTAACTGTATCCAAGATGTCCACCGCTCCGCTGCGCAAATCCTCACATATCCCGACGTTTTACTCGACGTAGCCATTTCGCTACCTGGCGTCCTGGCCTGAGCCTGCAGCTAACGCTCAGGCGAAAAGGAGAATGGCGGGACTTATGCGCACTGATGTATATTCCTCGGTGCGGGGGTGACCATCGCAGATGCGGCCGGGTGGAGGAGATGTGTGTCCAGCCTTAGCGAATCGCTCCGCCAGGTAATGGCGATCGACGGTGTCCGGGCCGCGGCGCTGATCGACATCGCGACCGGGATGGTCGTGGAGGCGGCCGGCGGTCAGACCGAGGACCTCCCGGCGGCCGCGGTCGGCCTGGCCGAAGAGGCCAGGGTGACTCGCGCGCTGCTCGGACCCGACCGGCCAGGTGGCCAGCTCGAAGAGCTTTCCCTGGTCACCGGGGGGCGGCTGCACATGTCCAGGGTGCTGGACTTCCAACTGGGGGAGGGTGTACTCCTGTTCGTCGACCTGGACCGGACTCGGGGGAACATGGCCCTGGCCTCCTTGCGGACCGGCCAGCTAGCACCGGCGATCCTGGCGTAGGCCGTGACGACCGCACCTGCTGACGACGACTCGGTCGGGCCCCTTCGTGAGGCACTTCTGGTGTGCGCAGCCGCGGGGATGTCCGGTGCCCTGCGAGTGACCGGCAAACCCGGCGGAGCGATCCACTTGGCCGACGGCCTGGTGGTCGCCATCGAGACGCCGGGTGCCCCTAGCCCGGAGGTGCTGCTGCTCCGCTCGCACCGGGTGACAGAATCCAGCTGGGATGCGGCCTTCGCAGTAGCTGCCGCGGCCGGGCGCCCGATGAGCGCCGAGATCATCGCACGTCAGCTGATGGGTGCGGGAGAGCTCGAGATCCTGCTCAAAACGGCCGTCGCCGATGCCATGTTTGTCCTGGCCAGCGGGACCGTGAAGGAATATCACGCCGAGCCGGGGCAGGTGGACTTTATGCTCCCGCTCCAGCCGGGCGCGGAGACCGACTGGCTGCTGGCCGAGGCATCGCGCCGGATCCGGGTCCTGGCTGCGCTGCCCGCCCAGCGGGACCGGATTGTGGCGGCCCCGGCGATGCTGGCGGCCGGCGCCCGGCTCGGCGGCGGCCGGGATGAGATCCTGGCCCTGGCCGACGGCAGGCGGACGACCCGCGACATCGCCTTCGCCCTGGGTCACGGCGTCTACGCGACGACGCTGGCGCTGGCCCGGATGCGTGAAGCCGGCCAGCTCATCACCGCGTCATCCCGGTCGGCACCCGAGCGGGACAGTCCGGGCCCGGGGCGTTCCGCCCTGCCGATGCCGCCGGCGCTGCCCCGCCGGGAGCCAGACCCGGCCGCGACCGAACGGCGGCACAGACTTCCGAGCCGGGCATCAGATCTGCGGGCGCCGCTGAGCCTGCTGCGACCGCGTTCCGCCAGGAACCCCGACTCCTTACGCGATGACCAGGGACCGAGACAACGGGGAGAAGTCGTATGACTGAGGACAAGCTGCTGGCTGAGATGCAGGCGCTGCGGGATCGGATCGCCGGGATCACGGGCACCGCGGTGGCGAGTCGTGACGGCCTGATCATCCGAGAAGACACCGGCGGCGTGAACCCGGAAAACCTGGCCGCCCTGACAGCCACATCGCTGGCCGTGGCCCAGCGGCTGGCCATCGAGGCCGGCCAGGGCACCCTGCGGGAGTCGCTGATCAAGAGCAGCGGCGGTTACGTGGCCGTCTACGCCGTCGGAGCCGCCGCTGTCCTGGTGCTCCTCGGCGACGAGGGCCTGGATATCACCAGGCTGCACCGTGAGTCCCGCGCTGCTGTCGACTCCATCGAGGCCCTGCTGGCCGAGGCCCTGCTGGCCTAATTTCATACGGTTAGCAGACGATTGCTGCAGTGAGAGCGCAGCCAGCGCGGGTGTTCTGGGTGCGGGGCCATGAATCCGTGGGCCCCGACCTGCGAGGAGGCAGATACGTTGAAGACCAGACTGGGCAAGATCGCCCTCACGACCGCAATAGGAGCTGGTGCGCTCGGAGTGGGGCTCGGTGGCAGCCTGGCTGTCGCCAGCGCCGCGACGACGCACACATCCTCGGTGACGTCGTCGACGTCGTCATCATCAGGAGCAGCCACGACGGCGGCTAACGCCGGGGCAGCGAGCACGGCGACGGCGCCGTCGTCGCCGGCCTCGAGTAAGCCCACGCACAAGTGCCAGAACATGAAGGGCGGGAACACGGGCACGCGCCCCGCGCGTAACAGCACCGCCAGCTAAGGCTCCGGCCAGGGCCGGCCCTGCCGTAGGCCGGGCGGGCCCGGCCCTGGCCACCTAGGTAAACAAGCTCACCGGCAGGCCGCGGATGGAGGCGTCGAGGATCTCGGCGGTATGCGCGACCGCGACCTGCTGGCCGCGTGCGGCCAGGGCCGATGCGATCTGCAGGGTGCAACCAGGGTTGGCCGAGATGAGCAGCGGCGCGCCCGAGGCCAGGACCGATTCGGCCTTCCGCTCGCCGAGCTCACCGGCCGCCTCGGGCTGGAGCAAGTTGTAGACCCCCGCCGAGCCGCAGCAGGTGCCCGCGTCGGCCAGCTCGACCAGGGTCAGGCCGGGAATGGCGCGGAGCAGCTCGCGGGGCTGCCGGGTGATCCCTTGGGCGTGCGCTAGGTGACAGGCGTCATGGTAAGCGGCGGTGACCGGCAGCGGGTGCCGTCGGGCCACCGGCCCGAGCTCGGCGATGAACTCCGCGAGATCGGAGACCTTGGCGCTCAGCTCGGCGCCCCGCCCCGCCCAGCCGTCCTCGCCCGCCAGCAGCCGTTCGTACTCCTTCATCGCCGAGCCGCAGCCGGCTGAGTTGACCACGATGGCATCCACCCCGGCCTGCTCGAAGGCGACGATCGTGCGCCGGGCGAAGGCCGCCGCCTCCGCTTCGCGGCCCGCGTGCAGCGACAGCGCACCGCAGCAGCCCTGCCCGCGCGGGATGATCACATCGCAGCCCTCCGCCGCGAGCACCCGCGCGGTCGAGGCGTTCACCTGCGGGAAAAACACCGACTGGACGCAGCCGGTGAGCATTCCGACCACCGCCCGCCTGGGCCCGAGCGCGGTCACCCGTTCCGGCAGCGGCCGGACGGTCGCCGCCGGGGGAGCCAGCCGCAGCGCCGCGCCCAGCGAGGGGGACACCCGGCCCGGCAGCGTGCTGCGGGCCAGGCGCCGGTGAAGCCCGGTCCGCTGCGCCGTCCGCAGCGGCGCGGTCAGCGCCCGCAGCCGTCGGGGGTACGGGAACAGCGAGAAGATGGCCTTGCGGGCCACCCGGTCCCTGACCGATCGCCTCCCGGCCGGGAGCACGGAGGGTACCGCTGGCGCCGGGCCGGTACCCGGCTCTGCGCCGCGCACATCCGCCACCGCCGCATCGTCCGCGCTTGCCTGCGCGGCCCGGCCACCCTGTCCCACGGCAGGCTGCACGCCGGACCGGGCGTCTTCGGTCCACACCCGGGCCGCCTCGATCAGCTGGTCGTACTGGACGCCGGACGGGCAGGCGGTCATGCAGGCCATGCAGCCCAGGCAGCGGTCGAAGTGCTCCGCCGCCGTGTCCGACAGCGCCGCCCCGTCCAGGATCTCGTTCACCAGGTAGATCCGGCCCCGCGGCGAGTCCATCTCCTGTCCCCACAGCTGGTAGGTCGGACAGGCCGGCAGGCAGAACCCGCAGTGCACGCAGTCCTTCGCCACCTCGCGCAGCGCGTCTTCGTCCTGCATTAGCCGCCCTCCCGTCCGGGGAACATCCGGTGGTCCGGATCGAACTGATCCTTGATCGCCCGCATCAGGGCCGCGCTGGGCACCGCCCCGTCGGGCCCGTACGTCCCGGCCGCCGCCATTACCGCCTCGGGTCCGGTCAGCACAAGTACCGCACCCCGCGGCCCGGCCGGGCCAGACCCGCCGAGCCGGTCGCGCAGCTCGCCGGCGAACCGTCCTGCGATGGCCGGATCGGTACCCGGCTCCAGGCAGGCGTAGAGCACGCCCGCCCCAGCCGAGCCGGTGAGGCCGGGCCGGGCTCCGGCGCTCGCGGCGGCGGCGGTGACCGCCTCAAGCACGGCATCCAGGCCGCCCACCCAGAACGTCATCCTGACCACCGTCCCGCGCGAGGGCAGCTGACCCCACCGCGGCGGCGGCGTCTCAGCGACACCCACCGCCGGCGAACCCACCGCCGGCGCACCGCCCGCGGACGCCAGCAGCTCCGACATCTGCTTGGCGCGTTCGGCCACGCCGGACGAGGTGCCCTCGATCAGCACGCCGACCCGCGGCCCCCGCGAAGACTGCGGAGAATCCCGCGAAGACTGCGGAGAATGAGGCGGCCAGTCGAGCTCCACGGCCGAGGCCAGCAGCGCCGACCCGGCCGCCGACTGGACCGCCTGCACCGCGCCCGAGCGCTCCGCCGGACCGAACTCCGCCGTCACGTACGCCACCGCTTCCGGCACCGGATGCAGCCGGAACGTCGCCTCGGTGATCAGGGCCAGCGTGCCCTGCGATCCGGCCAGCAGCTTGCCGATGTCATAGCCGGCTACGTTCTTGACCACCTTGCCGCCGGCGTGCGCGATCACCCCGTCCGCGCGCACCACGGTGACCCCGATCAGCAGGTCACGCGGGGAGCCGTACCGCAGCCGCCGCGGTCCGGCCGTCCCCGAGGCAATCACGCCGCCCACCGTCGCATCCGCCGGGGCGTCAAGCGCGAGCTGCTGCCCGGCCGTGGCCAGCACCGACGCCAGGTGCGCCATGGTGGCCCCGGCCTGCACCCGCACCACCAGGTCTCCGGCGGCGTGCTCCAGGACCTGATCCATCGCCGTCAGGTCGACCACCAGGTCGCAGGCGGACGGGGCCGGACCCCAGGCCAGCCCGGTTCCGGCGCCGCGCGGCACCACCGTCAGCCCGGACCCCGCCGCGGCCCGCAGCAGCTCCGACGTCTCCTGCGTGCTGGCCGGCGACCCGACGAACAACGGGGTCAGGCCGCCCACCGCGTCGGCCGGCCCGCCGTCCCGCAGCGACGGGCACGCGGCCGTCAAGGCTGACCTTGTTTCTGGTACCACGGTCCGTTCGGCCGCCATCAGAAGATTTCCGCCTGGCCGGCCGCCACGGCGGGATGCGCCGGAAGCCCGGCCCGCCGGTGGCCCGGCACCTCGCCGCACAGCCGGGGGGTGGGGAAGACCTTGCCCGGGTTGCACAGGTGAGCCGGGTCGAACGCGCAGCGGAGCAGCTGCATGGTGTCCAGGTCGTCGGCGCTGAACATCTTGGTCATGTAGCGGGACTTGTCCACGCCGACGCCGTGCTCGCCGGTGATCGAGCCGCCTTGCTCCAGGCACGCGTCCAGGATCTTGCCCGACAACTCCTCGGCGGCCAGGGTTTCGCCGGGGGAGGCGTCGTTGTAAAGCACCAGCGGGTGCAGGTTCCCGTCACCGGCGTGAAAGACGTTGGCCACTCGCACGCCGGC
>JBEKKH010000229.1:0-10528 GCA_050010815.1 Streptosporangiaceae bacterium
AAGCTGGCCGTGCCCGAGTCCTCGCCGATGGCGGAGCTGCGCACCGCTGTCGGCACGTTGACGTCGAAGCAGCGCGCGCTCAGTTCCTCGTAGGCGTCGCTGATCAGTGCGGCCAGCCCGGCGTCCAGCTCCCGGCTGGTCATCGCGTCCCGGGCGACCTGCGCCGCGGCCTCGATCTCGCCGGGACCGGACTGCGGCCCCAGGCCGGCGAAGGCCGCGTCGATGACCTGGTCCAGGCCGGCCTGGGCGCAGTGCTGCCGGTAGGCATCCACCGTGACGGTAAAGCCCTTCGGCAGCGTCACGCCGGCCTGAATAAGCTCGGCGAGCCGGCCCATCTTCGCGCCGCAGATCCCGACTGCCTGCTCGGGAGCGATCGCGTCCACCCAGGCGATGGCGTCAGCCACGGCTCAGACTCCCTCCGTGGCGTGCTTGAGCACCGTGACGTGGCCGGTGCTGCCGTCCACCTCGACTTCGTCACCGTCGGAGATGAGCATCGTGGCCAGCCCGACCGCGGTCACCGTGGGGACGCCGTACTCGCGGCCGACGATGGCGGCGTGCGACAAGGTGCCGCCGCCGTCGCAGACGCAGGCGGCGATCTTGGCGAAGGCGGGCGTCCAGTTCGGCGAGGTGGACTCGCACACCAGCACCTCACCAGGGCTGAGCCGGTGCAGTTCGTCGGCGTTGTGCAGCACCCGGGCGAGGCCGCGGCCGATGCCCTTGGAGGCGGGCACGCCGGTCAGGGTCTTGACCTGGCCCTCGGAGCCGACCGCCTCCACCGCGCGCAGGAAGTGGCTGTTCAGGCCGAAGATCTCGATCAGGATCGGGTCGTTCACCGACTCCGGGATGGTGCCGACCACCTTGGGCATGCCGGGCCGCCGTTCCAGCCAGTAGTCGAAGTACTGCTTGCGCTCCTGCACCAGGGCCGCCAGCTTCGCGTAGGGGCGGCGCCCCGCCGACACATCCATGATCTCTTCCCAGAACAGGTACAGCGTGTCGTCCGGATGGCTGGCCCCGACCCGCCTGGCGATCTCCTGGCAGGCCCAGCGCATGGGCAGCGAGATGCGCAGGTCGATGTAGTAGTTGTGGTCGTCCTGCCACCACGGGAAGTTCGCCGCCCGGCAGGAGGCCAGCCCGCCGTCGAAGAGCCGCTGCTCGTCCAGGGTGAGCTTGGAGCGGGCGGCATCGACGGCGGCCTCGCGCTCCTGCACGGCCGCGTTCCTGGCGGCCTCGAAGTCGTGGTCGGTGCCCTTCTGCAAGAATGTCTTGATCGTGCCAAGGGCCGGCGTCGGGTCCTCGTTCCAGCTGGGCAGCGCGATGTCGCAGGAACCCTCGGTGCGCCAGCCGTAGATCTGCAGGAAGTCGTCGAACTGGGTCAGCCAGGTGCCGGCCGGCCCGCCCTGGGCGGCCAGCGCGGCGCGGATGCGATCGGCCTCGTTAGCCGCGAAGGCCTGCTCAAGCCCGGCCGTGCGGGCGGCGCTTGTGAGCCGCCAGAGTTCCCGGTCGGTTTCCATGATCTTGGTGTCGTAGCCCTGCAGGAACTTGCCGATCTGGCCCGGGTCCAGGCCCAGCTCGGTGCACATGCCGTAGAAGCCGACGTAGTTCGCCAGCAGCGGGTACATCACCTGGAAGTGGATCTCGAAGGCACGCTTGTGGTACTGGCGGGCCTGGATCAGGTTCTCCCGCAGCTCGGGCAGGGACAGCGCGGTCAGGTCGACGCTGCGGAAGTAGTCCCAGCTCTCGTTGACCTCCTCGCGCATCCGGCCCCAGATGGTGTCGAAGTTCTGCAGGAACGGCGGCAGGCTGTGGCCGAGCCGGGTGGCGCGCTGGCCGATCTCCCGCGGGTCGTTGACCGGAATCGCCGAGCCATAGGTGTGGGTGCCGCCGAGGCGGCAGGTGATGCCGCGGCCGGGCGGCAGCGGCATCTGCTCGGCCGCGAGCTGCGAGGCCCAGTTGTAACCGTCCTCGTTCCAGATCAGGCCCATCGGGGTGAGGCCGCGCGGCCAGTGGAAATCCAGGAACCAGAACGACTCCTCGTCCTCCTTGCGGAACGTCTGGACCGGATCCACGTACCACGGCGCGTGCGTATAGCCGGGCTTGAAGCCCGGGTACCACTCGTCGGAGATGAACTCATCGACGGGAATGACGGTAGCCATGGCAACTCCTCGGCTTCGCGGGACTCCGGTGTCCAGAAGGTTTCACTGCCGTTTCGCGCTGGCAACGACCTCGTTCCCCAGGGCGGAACGCCTACAGTGTTCCGCACGGCCGAACGGTCCGCTTCCTGAGCCAGCCGGGCATTGCCTAGCGTCATCGGTGTCCCTCAAGCTACGGGCGGCACGGGAGGCCGGCAATGCTCAGCCAGGACAGAAACGACCGCCTGACCGCGGTCGGGCCAGGCACCCCCATGGGGAACCTGCTGCGCCGCTACTGGTGGCCGGTGGCCACCCACGACATGGCGGGCCGGGTGCCGGTGCGGCGGCGGCTGCTCGGTGAGGACCTGGTGCTGTTCCGGGACGCCAGCGGCCGCCTCGGGCTGCTCGCCGAGCAGTGCCCGCACCGGCGCGCCTCACTCGCCCTGGGCTGCACCGAGCGTACCGGCCTGCGCTGCGGATACCACGGCTGGCTGTTCGACACCAACGGGCAGTGCCTGGAGCAGCCGGGCGAGCCCGCCGGCAGCACCTTCGCCGGCCGGATTCAGGCCACGTCCTACCCGGTGGCCGAGCTGGGCGGCCTGATCTTCGCCTATCTCGGCCCCGCGCCCGCTCCGCTGCTGCCGCGCTATGACCTGTTCGTCTGGCCCGACGTATGGCGGGACATCGCCCACGCCGAGCTGCCCTGCAACTTCGTGCAGATCATGGAAAACTCCGTCGATCCCTACCACGTGGAGTGGCTGCACGGCCGGTACGGCAGCTTCCTCAAGGAGCTGGCCGGGGAACCGCCGCTGCCGGTGGTGACCAAGAAGCACGTCAAGGTGGCCTTCGAGGTGTTCGAGCACGGCATCCTCAAGCGCCGGCTGCTCGAGGGCCAGACCGAGCAGGACGAGGACTGGAAGACCGGTCATCCGCTGGTCTTCCCGGCCATGCTCCGGGTGGGCGGCGGCGGCATCGCCACGTTTCAGATCCGGGTCCCGGTAGACGACACCCACACCTGGCACGTCTGGTACCAGACCTACCGCTTCGACGAGCCCGCTCCCCCGCAGCCCGTCATCCCGGTCTACCCGGTACCGCTGCACGACTCCCGCGGCGAGTGGCTGCGGGAT
The DNA here is from genome assembly GCA_050010815.1 of Streptosporangiaceae bacterium. Lineage (GTDB taxonomy): Bacteria > Actinomycetota > Actinomycetes > Streptosporangiales > Streptosporangiaceae > Palsa-504. The sequence continues at coordinate 3,257 of JBEKKH010000229.1, forward strand.
TACGTCGACGGGCAGGACATCTGCGCCTGGGTGACCCAGGGGGCGATCGCGGACCGCAGCCGCGAGCACCTGGGCCGTTCGGATCTCGGCGTCATCATGCTGCGCAAGCTGTACTTCGAGCAGATGGAGCAGGTCGAGGCGGGGCTGGATCCGATCTGCGTGTTCCGTGATCCGGCCAGGAACGTCCGCATTGACCTGCCGATGGAGCGGGAGAAGTTCGGCGGGGCCCAGGCGTTCCGCGACATCTGGCTGCACGAGAGCTCGATCCGCTACAGCCCGATCAGGGACCAGGTCGTGAGCCAGTTCGGCGACCGGCCGCGGCAGGCCGGCGCTCAGCCGGTCCTGGGGTGAGCTGATGCCGCCTGCGGTCGGGGTCGGCGTGACGCACTGCCCGGGGTGCGGGGCCGCACTGAGTTCAGGTGCGGCGTTCGTGCAGGAGTTCTGGGCCGGCGAGGACCGTAACTTCTTGTGCTGGTGCCCCGGCTGCGGCCTGATGTGCACGGTGGTGATCGGCGTGCGGCTGGTGAGTTCGGAGCCTGGGCACTGACTCGCTGCGGCGGGTCAGACCTGCATGACGACGGCTTTGGGCTCGGTGAAGAACTCGCGGCTGAAGGTGCCGCCCTCACGGCCGATGCCGGAGTCGCCGACACCGCCGAAGGGGGCGCGCAGGTCGCGGATGAAGAAGCAGTTCACCCAGACCGTGCCGGCCTTCAGGGCGGCCGAGGTCCGGTGGGCACGAGACAGGTCCTGGGTGAACACCATGGCGTTCAGGCCGTAACGGGTGTCGTTGGCCAGGCCGATCGCCTCGGCGTCGGTGTCGAACGGCGTGATCGTCACCACCGGGCCGAAGACCTCCTCGCGGTACACCCGGGCGGTGGGCGGGGCGTTTTCCACCACGGTAGGCAGCACCGTCCAGCCGTCGCCAAGGCCGCCGGTGCGGATCGTGCCGCCGTCGGGCTCGATCCCGTCCAGGTAGGACCGGACCTTCTTGTAGTGCTCCTCCGACGCCAGCGGGCCGAGCTGGGTGGCCTTGTCCTTCGGATCACCGACGACCAGGGCCTGCGCCGCAGCCGTGAACCGCTCGACGAACTCGGCGTAGATGCCGCGCTGGACGTACAGCCGGGAGCCGGCCAGGCAGACCTGCCCGGCGTTGGTGAAGATGGCGCGGATCGACCAGTTCACCGCGTTGCCGAGCTCGGCGTCGTCGAAGACGATGTTGGCGCCCTTGCCGCCCAGTTCCAGGCTGACCGGGACCAGGTGGGCGGACGCGGCGCGGGCGATGACCTTGCCGGTGCCCGATTCGCCGGTGAAGGTGATCCGGTCGACGCCGGGATGCTCGGTCAGCGCGGCGCCCGCCGAGCCGGGGCCGTAGCCATGCAGGACGTTGAAGACGCCCGGCGGGAGCCCGGCCTGCAGCGCCAGCCTGGCCATGATCGTCGCGGACGCCGGGGTGTCCTCGGCCGGCTTGAGCACCACGGTGTTGCCCCAGGCCAGCGCCGGAGCGACCTTCCACGACTCGAGCATCAGCGGGAAGTTCCACGGGGCGATCGCGGCGACCACGCCGGCCGGGGAGAACCTGGTGTACGCGTGGTGGCCGGTGTCCATCGGCAGCACCTCGGCGGTGGCGAGGCGAGCGTGGTCGGCGAAGAACCGGTAGTTGGCCGCGGCGCGCGGCACGTCGTTGCCGCGGGACTCGCTGATCGGCTTGCCCATGTCGGTGGTGTCGGCCAGCGCGAGCGCGTCGCCGTTCGCCAGGATCAGGTCGGCGAACCGGTGCAGCAGCGCACCGCGCTCCGCGTAGCCAAGCCGCGGCCACGGGCCCTCGTCGAAGGCCCGCCGCGCGGCCTGGACGGCCCGGTCGGCGTCCTGCTCCGCGCCCAGCGCGACCTCGGCGTAGGGTTCGCGGGTCCACGGGTCCACCGAGGCGAACCGGGCGCCGGAGACCGACTCGGTCTCCTCGCCGTCGATAACGTGCGGGATGACGCTCATCGTGCTCCCGTCGTGGCCAGGTCGCGTTCGGTCGCCAGGCCCAGGGCGATGTCGATGATCATGTCCTCCTGGCCGCCGACGTAACCGAGCTCGCCGGCCCGCTGCAGGATCTCGTGCGCGGGGACGCCGTAGCGCATCGCGGCCCGCTCGGCGTGCAGCAGGAAGCTGCTGTACACCCCGGCCCAGCCCTGCACGATCGCGGACCGGTCCATCTTCGGCCAGCGGGGCAGGAACGGCCGGACGACCTCCTCGGCCGCGGCCAGCACCCCGCCCACGTCCACGCCGGTCTGCACGCCAAGGTGGTCGAAGGTGGCCGCCAGCACCTCGGTGGGCGAGTTGCCCGCGCCGGCGCCGAGCGCGCACAGCGCGCCGTCGATCTGCCGCGCGCCGTGCTGGTAGGCCAGCACCGAGTTGGCCACGCCCAGGGAGAGGTTCTGGTGACCGTGGAAGCCGATCTCCGCCTCCTGGCCGATCTCGGCGTACATGGCCTGGATCCGCTCCTGGGCGTCACCCAGAACCAGCGCGCCCGCGGAGTCCACGCAGTAGACGCACTGCGCGCCGGCGTCCGCCATGATCCGGGCCTGCCTGGCCATCTCGGCGGGCGTGGTCTTGTGCGCCATCATCAGGAAGCCCACGGTCTCCATGCCCAGGTCGCGGGCCAGCCCGAAGTGCTGGATGGACACGTCGGCCTCGGTGCAGTGAGTGGCGATCCTGGCCACCGACGCCCCGGCCTCGCGGGCCTTGCGCAGGTCGTCCTTGGTGCCGATGCCGGGCACAAGCAGCACCGCGATCTTGGCCTGGGTCGCCTCCTGCACCCCGGCGGCGATCAGGGCGATCTCGTCTACCAGGGAGAAGCCGTAGTTGAACGAGGAACCGCCCAGGCCGTCGCCGTGGGTGACCTCGATGACCTCGACGCCGGCCGCGTCCAGGGCGTGCACCGTGGCGCGGACCTGCTCCTCGGTGAACTGGTGGGCCATCGCGTGGCTGCCGTCGCGCAAGGTGGTGTCGGTGATGCGCAGCTGCCGTGCGGGCGGGGTGGCGCCGTCGGAGCCGGCGACAGGGGTGGTCATGCGGGCACCTCCGTGGTCTTGCGCTGGGCGATGACCTCGCCGACCTGGGCGGCGGCGGCGGTCATGATGTCCAGGTTGCCTGCGTACTCGGGCAGGTAGTCGCCGGCGCCGAGGACTTCGAGGAAGACCGCGACCCGGGCGTGGCCCTGCCAGGTTGAGCGCGCCTCGTCGAACTGGGGAGCCGCCCGCAGCGTGTAGCCGGGCACGTAGCGCTGCACCTCGGCGACCCGGCGCTCGATGGACGCGGTGATCGCGTCGGTGTCGGCGTCGGCCGGGATCGCGCAGAACACGGTGTCCCGCATGATCATCGGCGGCTCGACCGGGTTCAGCACGATGATCGCCTTGCCGCGTTCTGCGCCGCCGACCACCTCGATGGCGCGGGACGTGGTGTGGGTGAACTCGTCGATGTTCGCCCTGGTCCCCGGGCCGGCGGACCGGGACGCCACCGACGCGACGATCTCGGCGTACGGCACCGGGACGACGCTGGAGACGGCGTGCACGATCGGCACGGTGGCCTGGGCCCCGCAGCTGATCATGTTGACGTTCGGGGCGTCGAGGTGGGCCATCAGGTTGACCGCCGGGCAGATCAGCGGGCCGAGCGCGGCCGGCGTCAGGTCGATGGCGGTCAGGCCGGCCTGCTCGTAGCGCGGCGCGTTGGCCCGGTGCGCGTAGGCCGAGGTGGCCTCGAACACCAGCTCAGGCAGCGGATCCTGGCGCAGCAGCCAGTCCACGCCTTCGGCTGAGGCAGCCAGGCCGAGCTCGCGGGCCCGGTCCAGTCCCTCGGACTCCACCACGCCGACCATGTAGCCGACCTCGACGTGCTCGCTGCGCTGGAGCTTGGCCAGCAGGTCCGTGCCGATGTTGCCGGGGCCCACGATCGCGGCCAGGGTTTTGGTACCCGTGTTTGAGTGAGAAGCCACGTCAGCTGCCTCCCCACAGGCGCTTGGTCGCGATGGCGGCGCCCTCGGCGAGCGCGGCGAACTTGGCCCACACCACGGTGGGATGGACCTCGGGCGCGAAGCTGGCGCGCGAGGAGAAGCCGCAGTCGGCGCTGGCGATGACGTTCTCGCGTCCGACCAGGCCGGCGTAGGCGCAGACAGTGTCGGCGACCAGCTCGGGATGCTCGACGTAGTTGGTGGCGTGGCCGAGCAGGCCGGGCAGCAGGACCTTGCCGTCCGGCAGCGCCAGGTCGGACCAGATCCGCCACTCGTGCTGGTGCCGCGGGTTGGCGACCTCGAAGGAGTAGGCGCCCGCATTGATCCGGAGCATGACCGGCGCGACCTCGGCCAGCGCGATGTCGTTCAGCCGCGGGCCGTGGTTGAGCCCGTAGCAGGTGTGCAGCCTGATCCGGTCTTCCGGAATCCCGCGCAGCGCGTGGTTGAGCGCCTCGACGTGCTCCTGCGCGCGGCGGCGGCGGACGCCCTGGTCGCTGTGGCCGTCGTCGGTCAGGATCTCGATCAGCCACGGGTCGTCGATCTGCAGCAGGAAGCCCGCTTCGACGATCGCCAGGTACTCCTCGCGCATGGCCTCGGCCACCGCGGCCAGGTAATCCTGCTCGGTGGCGTAGTAGTCGTTGCGGCCGAAGCCGCTGGGGCTGGTGGACGGCAGGAAAGCCTCGGTCACCGTCCCGGCGACGTCCCGGTCGGCCAGCGCCGCCCGCAGGTTCGCGATGTCGGTGGCCAGCGCCTGCTGGCCGCTGTAGGCGACCGGCCCGGTGCAGACCATCACCCGCATCGGCGCCACCGCCGAGGAGTACTTCGACATGTAGGACTGGTAGTACTCGGGGAAGTCGTCGATCTCCCGCTGCCACGACGGCGGCAGCAGCGTTTCACCCTCGACCTGGTCAAAGCCGGACAGCCGTTCCTTGACGTAGGTGAGGAACGAGACCTTGCCCTGCTCGCCGTCGGTGACCACGTCCAGGCCCGCGGCGGCCTGGCGGCGCACCACGTCGCGGACCGCCTCGCCGACCAGCTCGGCGAACCGGGCGGGGTCATAGGGCCGGTCGTGTTCCTTCTCCCGCATCATCTCCAGCAGGTCGTGCGGCCGGGCTAGGCTGCCGACGTGCGTGCTCAGGATGCGTTCGGTGCTGCGCTGCATGAACTAATCCTCCGATGCCTGGGCCAGCAGCGAGCTGACCCGGCGGGCCGCCCGGCAGACACTCGCCACGATGAAGTCTTTCCGCAGGCCAAGAATGTGATTCGTCGGCCCGACCACCGAGATCGCCGCCATCGGCCGCGTCCCGCGCGCCGCTCGCACCAGCACCGGGGCCGCCACCGAGGAGTACCCGGGCTGGTACTCCTCCCGGGTGGCCACCCAGCCGGCGACCCGGGTCGTCTGGAGCACCCGGTCAAGCCGTTCGGTGTCGGTGATCGTGAACGGCGTGTACTTGCGCCGGCGAACGGCCAGGGTCTCGGCCATGATGCGCTCGTCGAACGCCGCGAGCGCGCGGCCCGAACTTGAGGAATAGCCCGGGACCCGGCGCAGCACCTCGCCGCTGAGCTGGTGGCCGAGGCGGGTGGAGTTGCCGTACCGGTCGATGTAGACGACATGCCCAGCCACCGGCACGCCGAGCTGCACCATCTCGCGCAGCTGCTCCTGCAGCTCCATCAGCACCGGACGGGCCAGATCGCGGACCGGCATGCGCTCGGCGGCCAGGACGCCGAGCTCGAAGATCCGCAGGCTCAGCCGGTACCGGCCGCCGCCCGCGCGCTCGAGCAGGCCCCCGGCGGCCAGCGCGGCCAGGGTCCGGCAGGCCGTGCTCTTGGCCACCCCGAGCTCGCGCGCGACCTGGGTAGCGCCGAGCTCACGAGCGGCGGCGAAGCAGTCGAGCGCGGAAACCGCGATCGACACCGATCGCAGGCCCGCATGGCCGCCGGCCGACTCGGCTGGGGCGGCCGGGACGGATGGGGCGGCTGAGGTGGAGGACAGGGCTGGGGCGGAGGACGGGACTGGGGCGGAAGACAGGGCTGGGGCGGAGGACAGGGCTGGGGCGGAAGACGGGACTGGGGCGGGGGTTGCGGCGGCCGTCAGCATGGGAGTCAGTCCCAGACCGGCATCTCGTCGGGCGGGGGGACGTTCACCTCGGTGACGCGGTTACGGTAGGCGACCAGGGCGGTGCCGCCGCCGCGGCGGATCCTGACCACCACTTCCTCGGTGTTGTAGGGCTCGCCGGGATCGTAGCCATGGGCCCAGGTGGCGAACGCGCGGATCGGGCCGGAGTGGGTGGCGGCGATGATCCGGGGGGTGTCCGGTGACTCGGCCATCAGGCGGTGGAAGCCGCGCCAGAAGCGGCGGACGCAGGACTGCGGCGGCTCGAAGTACATCAGCGGGATGGTCAGCCACATGTAGATCGGGTCGGCACCGCCCAGCTGGGTGCGGTAGAACCGGTCGATCTCCACCAGCCAGCGCGGCCGGTCGCCGACCGCCATCCGCTCCAGCTTCTCCATCAGCGCCTGGTACTGGCGGAACGCCGAGGTGATGTCGCGCGGCCCTTCCGGTGTCCAGACCTGGAAGTTGCGCAGCTCGGGGATCGGCTCGGGCATGCCGATGTCGGCTTCCCTCCCCCACTGCTGCAGGCCGTCCTTCATGCCCCGGTAGATCTGGTCGGCGGTCTGCCGGGCCCGGCTGGTGTCGGCGCAGACGATCCGGACCTTCGACCCGGGCCTGACGCTCTTGGACAGGCTGTTCCCGCGCTGGTGCGACTGCCAGCCGCCCATCGGGGTCAGGCCGGCGTCGGTGGAGTAACCCTGGGTGATCCCGTGCCTGATGATCCGGATCTCGCAGGCGAACTCCTCGCGCGCCTTGCGCTCGGGCGGCGCGACGATCTCCTTCTCCCGCGAGGTGCCGGCGAACTCGGGGGTGAAGCGCTCGCCGTCCACCTCGAGCAGGGCGCTGGCGACCGCCTGGCTGCCGCGTTCCCTGAACCGGCGCAGGTAGAGCGGCAGGTCGGCGTCTGGTTCCACCGTCGTCGCGGCCTGGCTGGCCGCTTGCAGGGACTTCCGTTCGGAATAACGGGCTAGGTAGTAGGGGGCATCGGTGCGGTCGGTCCGGCGGAACGCGGCGGGCGACTTGCCGTTCGGGTCGCTCATCAAGAGTGGACCGTGAAGAAGCGCTCGTTGACCTCGCGGGCGTAGTAGAACATGGCCCGGCCCATCTCCTCCTCGGTCCAGGTGATCGGCTCGAAGTCCGGATCGACCCAGTAGCCGCCGGTGAA
>JBEKKH010000230.1:0-10505 GCA_050010815.1 Streptosporangiaceae bacterium
CTCGTTCTGTCGGTCTGTACGGGATGAGTGTTCAGCGGGCGGACCGGTCCCTGGTCCCGGCGCAGCTGGTCCTGGGCTTCGGCAACACCCCTCGCCGGGCCATCGCGGCTGGCATCGCCCTCGTCGGCGACCTGCTGGCGGGTGACTTTTCACGGAGTTGACCGGGTGGAGGCCGGCTGGCTGGTGCTTTGGGGGCGCCCAGTTTCGGGGGCGCCGAGTTGTTCCAGCAGTGCGTATAGCTCAGCTTCGAGCCCGTCGGAGATCTTGTCCGGGTGGCGGAGCATGGTGGTGGCTGCTGTCCGTGCTGTGGTTTCCCAGCTGTTGTTCATGTGGCGCTTCTCCGTGGGGGTGCGGTCGTGCTGGGGATCGGGGTCTCATCAGGGCGATTCCGGTGGCCAGGTCCCGGCGGGTGGCCTGGAGTTCGCGGTCGGGCATGGTCGTGATCTGAGCGGCGATGTCGTGCTCACGCATTGCGGGCCGCGATCCTGGCCCGGTCCTCCTCTTCGGCGGCGGCCTCTGCAAGGGCCTGGCAGAGGCCGGCCTGCCCAGGAGCGCCGGGAGGTATGTCCTTGACGGCCTGCTCAAGCTCCCCCCGCCAGCGGGCCAGCTCGGAGGTGGTGAGTTCGCTGGTCTTGTGCGGGGGCCGGTCGGGGGCGGTGACGGGTTCGGTGGCCATGGGCTGTGTTCCTAACGGCATCTGCGGTGGTTGTTTCACTGTTCAACGTGCCAGGCCGGGCGTACGGTGGGGAAGTACGCGAGGACGCACGGTGAGCACGTGCGATAATGCGCTAAAAGCTGCAGGATCGTGTGGTGGTGGGTGAAGACGCTGTGCCGAAGGTGAAGAAGACTCCATCTGATGTGAAGACAACGTCGTTGCAGGCGTTCGCGGCGCAGTTGCGGGCCTGGCGGCAGCAAAGGGGCTGGTCGCAGGTGGAGCTGGGCCAGGCCATGGGGTACTCGGCCTCGCTGATCAGCGGGGTGGAGAGCATGGACAAGCCGCCCACGGCTGAGTTCGCCGCAGCCTGCGACCAGGCGTTCGCCACCCCCGGCTTCGATGAGGCCACCGTGGCGCCGGGCACGTTCATGACCTTGTATGAGCTGGTGGCGCGGGAGGCTTACCCGGCGTTCTTCGCCCCGGTGGTCCCGTTCGAACGGGAGGCGGTCCGCATCCACGGATGGGAACTCGGCGCCATCCCGGGCCTGCTGCAGACCGAGGACTACGCGCTGGCGATGATCAGTTCCGGGCGTCCCAACGACAGTGCCGAGGCGGTCGACAAACTGGTCGCAGCCCGGATGGATCGCCAGGTGATCCTGGGCAGCGAGCATTCCCCGATGCTGTGGTACGTCCTCGATGAGGGCGTGCTGCGGCACGTGGTCGGCAGCCGCGCGGTCATGGCCGGTCAGGTGGACAAGATCATCGAGGCGGCCGGGGCGCCGGGTACGGTGATCCAGGTGCTGCCGTTCACCGGAGACAACCACGCGGGATCCGACGGGCCGATCACGATTTTCGAGTTCGCCGCCGCTCCCACGGTCTGCTATACGGAGTGCTACGCGGGCGGGCGGATCGTCGAGGCCCCGTCGAGGTGGCGCACCTGATGACGGTGCTGAACCTCATCCGGGCCTCGTCTCTGTCTCCCCGCGAATCTCTTGAGCTGATCCGGCAGATACGGAGTGAGATCACATGACCATCGGGGTTACGGGATGGCGGACGTCCAGCTACTCGGGTTCTCAGGGCGGCAACTGCGTAGAAGTGGGCGCCCACGACTGCCGCGTACAGGTCCGCGACACCAAGCAAGCCGGGACCGGCCCGGTGCTCAGGTTCCCCGCCCAGGCCTGGCGCAGGTTCGCGGACCAGGTCAAACGCTCATGATGGCCTGACCGCCGCCGGGCAGAGCCGACGATTCCCCGCGAGCCTAGGCCAGCCAGCACCATCTGGCTGCTCAACGGGCGATTAGTCGGATCCAGGATCGGTCACGTTATGTGAGCAGACGCATCAGGCGGCTGAGTTCCCTTGCCGGATATTTCCGGCTGACAAGAGTAATGCTCTGCCATCTCGCCGAGCTCCTCGTCCTTCCAGGACGTGAACCCGGCATCGAGCAATGCACCTGCCGTACATACAAAGTGCTTCGGCTGTCTGGCCAGGTTGTCAGGTCGATGCCCGCCAGGGCTGCGGCCTGCAGCAGCCTCGCCTCGACCGCCTCGCCAGATTCACCCCGGGCTATGCACGCTGGCGAACACCGACAGCCGGTAGCCGCCGGTACGCCGGTGCTCCTTGGCGCCCACTCCATGACGCGAGACGGCTCGACGGGGCGGAAGCGGATCACTATGACGTCGCGCGGTACTTCCACCTGCACGAGGCCCAACTGTGTCACGAAGGCCGCCCCGCTGCTGGCAGCCGCGCGGTTAACCGCCGATCGGAACAGGACTAGCGGCCGACTCGAGCACGCGGAGTAGCTTCTGGAGCGCGGAGTCGGTCTCCGCGTTGCGGTGGTTGGACCGGCGGGAGATCTGGATCGCCGGAAGCTCGAAGCCCGGCATCGCCGCGCTGCGCATGAGCGCGGTCGGCAGGTTGCCGTCGCGATGCTGATTCGGTACCGGGCCCGAGCCGACGTAGCGGACACCCACGTCGGCGAAGAGCGCGTAGACGTCCGCATCCGGATACGTCCATACGGGCCAAGGCCGTGTCAGGGCGTGCTTCCCAGCCGGACTGCCGCCGTGACTATCCTTCGGCGGCACGTGTCTTACAATTTGACATTCAAGGTACCCGTTGTACGCTCAGATTGTTGCATTGTAAGAGCACTGCGGGTGGTGGCATGCCTGACGACGACCGGTTCCCCCGATATCTCAGCCCGTCTTGGAAGAAGGTCCTGCGGTACCTTCAGCGTCGACAGCCTGCAGATGACACCGTGAACGCTGTTGCCAGCGCAATCGCCGCGACTATCCGCGACGTGCATGGCGTGCCGGAGCTTCCGGCGATCGTCGCACGCATGCAGGAAGGTGCTGCCGCGGGCGCCACCGTTCAGTCCCGACTGCCGGGGTCTGCACAGACGCGGTCGCATGTTCCGACCGATGTCGCGGAGCGGGCGGCTGCCGGGTTCGCCGCGACGATGCAGTCAGAGCTTGCCCTGGTCTCTCCCGCGCACGCGGCCATGCTCCTGGCCAGGCGGGTGGTCGAGGGCCTAGCGTGCCACTACGGCCTTGACCGCATCGCCCCGCTGCTGGCCGCGGACGGCGTCTACAGCACCCGTGAGCTCCGGGACCTGTTCTCGGAGATCCTTGCCAGCGACCAGATCTCCAAGCTCGCGAAAAGCCTGGTGATGAGGCCCACCGGGAAAGGGCTTCGCGCGCCTGCCCGGCGGCGTGCGCGCAGGCCGCTGGAAGAACTCATCAATACGCCTCTAGGGGAACTGTTATGACTGACAAGGATTCACCGGGAGGCACCACGGCGTTCTACGCTGTGCCCAGCAGGTCCCCGCAGCCGGTCCAGCTTGGCGAGCAGGCTCTCCTTGACGGGCACGCGGTGATCCACCGCCTTGCCCGCGAGCTGACCGCCATGTCGGCCGACCTGGTCGAGATCGCGGTAACGGTCTACCTAGTTGATCAGCTCGTCGCCCGCCCGGCAGAGAGGACGCGCAGCGACGGATCAACCTGGGCACGTGATCTGTGGCTGCAGATACCAGTTCGTGAGCCGCAGCTATGGCACCGGCACACGGACCGCCTAGCTCAGGTGCTGGCATGGCTCACCGACGATAGCTGGGACCTGGAGTTTACCCAGCGTGCTAGCGGCAGCGGCCCGCTCGACACGCGGGAGGCGTTCTTGTTCGACACGATCCCGGCCGGGACAGTGCCAGTCTTGTTCTCCGGCGGCCTGGATTCAGCTGCGGGCCTGGCAGCGCACCTGACCCGGGGAGACGCCGTCGCGGTCAGCATCGATACCAGTAACTGGATGCAGCATGTTCAGCAGCGGGTTGTGCGGGAGCTGAACAGGGTGTCGCGTCATGAGTGCGTACCGTTGCGTTACCGGGTCAGCATGCACCAGCAGAAGCATCCGGCCGAGACTTCTCAGCGGTCCCGCGGGCTGCTGTTCCTGGCGGCTGGCATCGCGACCGCCTGGACGCTAGGTCAGGACCGCCTGCAGGTATTCGAGAACGGCATCGGTGCAATCAACCTGCCGTACCTGCACTCCCAGTACGGTTCCCAGGCGGCCAGGGCAATGCACCCCAAGACGCTTCGCATGGCCCAGGACCTGGCTGCCGCGGTCAGCGGCCGGCCCTTCCGCATTGATGCGCCAGGAATGACGACGACCAAGGCGCAGCTCATCCGGATGGCACCCGGGACTGCCGATGCCGCGCTGGCCCGCACTCTCTCATGCGACACAGGCTTCTCGGCCAGGGTGGCCCGTCACGCACCGTGCGGTACCTGCACCTCGTGCTTGCTACGCCGTCAGTCGCTTCACGCAGCCGGGAAATCTGCCCTGGACGCGGAAGCCGGCTACCGCACCACCTCGCCAAGCGGCTCGTATGAATTGCAGGCCATGCTGTTGCAGGTGACCCGGCTGCGGGCTTGCCTTGACCACCCTGATCCATGGCACGGCCTGGCGTTGGAATATCCCGAGATCCTTGACGTGGCCCCGCTGACTCCGACGGAGGTGATCAGCCTTTACCGTACATATGTGCAGGAATGGGCGGGCCTGCCGGAGGCCCTCGAGATCGGCAGGACGGCGGCATTATGACGAACCACCCTGATAAGGACCAGTACGGCGTCACGGCGCTGGCGTCGCGGCTGCGGGCGGCACGGGAGTCCAAAGGGCTGACCCAGGCCCAGGCAGCATCTGAGCTCGGCGTAAGCCGCCCGCTGCTGATCGCGATCGAGAAAGGTACCCGGGACGCGAGCCCCGAGGAAACCGTCAGGCTCGCCGAGATCTACGGCAAGCCAGCCAGCGAGCTGCTGCGGCCTTCTGCTCCGCCCGTTGCCATCGGCGCGCGGTTCCGCGCGGCACTGGCCTCGGTGCCGGATGCAAGTCAGGTGTCTGGCGCGGTGACCCGGCTTGAGGACCAGGCAGATAACTACCTGGATCTGCTACGGCGCGCGAAGACGGACGCGCCCGGACGTTACCCGGCTGCCCGGAGCATCAGCCATTTGGACCCGTGGCAGGCCGGCGAGGACCTGGCCACTGAAGAACGGAACCGGCTCGGGCTCGGTGACGGCCCGATCCGCCAGCTGCGGGAGGTCCTGGAGATCGAGGTAGGCCTCCGCGTGTTCCTGCTGCCGCTTCCGCGGCATATCGCAGGCCTCTTCGTTTATGTCGAGGAACTAGGCGGATGTATCGGAGTTAACATCAGCCACCCGTCCGAACGGCGCCGCTGGACGATGGCCCACGAATACGCGCATTACATCGCTACCAGGGACCGCGCCGAGGTCACCCCGGTCTCGCAGCGGCGCCAGCCGGACAGTGAGCGATTCGCCGACGCGTTCGCCGCGAACTTCCTCATGCCGCGCAGCGGCCTGTCCCGCCGCTTCCACGAACTGAAACGCAGCAAGGACAGCAAAGTAACCCCTGCCACCCTTGTCCAACTCGCGCACGCCTACGGGGTCTCAGTACAAGCGCTCACCCTCCGGCTGGAGGATCTCCGCCTGGTCGCGCCCGGAACATGGGACAGACTCAGCGACAGTGACTTCCAGCCACGCACCGCCGCCCGCATCCTTGGCATAGAAACCGATGAGCAGGCCGCGGAGGCCCTCCCGCTGCACTATCGGCTCCTCGCGGTCCAGCTGTACGCAGACGGGGAAATCACCGAACCCCAGCTGGCCAGGTACCTCAACACTGACATCGTGGGCGCGCGCCGCACCTACCAGGAACTCACTGAGACCCGCGACGTGTCAGACGATGGGTCGCTCCAGATCGTCGACCTGTCCGAAGCAGCGGGGTGACAAGTGGCTCGCAACCCCCTCCTGCTCGACGCCTGCGTCGCCATCAACCTGGCAGCCACCGACCGTCTCCAGCAAATCGCCCAAGCCATCGACGTCACCTTCGTCATAGTCCGGCAGGCAGCAGCCGAGGTCGGATACCTCTGCGACATCACCGACGGCGACTTCATCCGCACGCCGATCGACCTGGGCCAGCACATAGGCGACACTCTCCAGATCATCGCGCTGACCCCGCCCGAGTATCCGCTCTACCTCAGACTCGCACGCGATGTGGACGACGGCGAAGCCGCAACCATCGCGCTCGCTGTCCACCGCGGACTTCAGCTCGCAACCGACGACCGGAAAGCCCGCAAACTGTGCACTGGTCTCGACATCCCAGAACCACGGCGCACCTTGGCTCTGCTACGCGCCTACGCCGACGCGCTCACACTGCGGCCCGATCAGCTACGCGATCTGCTCATCAACATCCGCGACAGGGCGAGCTTCCAGCCGCCCCGCAGCGACCCGGACCACAAATGGTGGCAGGACAGCATCGACCACCCATGACCCGGCGGCTATCCCAACCGTGTCCTCTCGAAGGTCCGGATCCGAGCCTGGAGCGCATGGCCTCACACGCGGCTAATTCGGGCCGTAACCCGGTTCAGGTAGATCGTGCTGTCAGGCTTGATTACCTCCACTCGATGCGAACGAGATCCGTTCCGTCTGCCGATGTCGTTTCGGTAGCTGGATCACTGGTAAAGAGCAGGAATCGAACGCTTCAGTTATAGGCTGTGGGTCGCCCCGTGCCAGCCGCTGATGGCTCCCCACTAATGGCTCCCCGGCTCGACGCGTGCTTCCCTGTCGCCTGCCTCCGGAGCAGTCTCGCCGCGTCGGCTGAACGTCAGCAAGCCGCCACGCTTACGGATGGCATCACACTGAGTCATAGATGGTTCCACGGAGAATGCGCCCCGAGCCACCGTAGTTATCTCAAGTCCTCTCCGGTGATCCAGTGTCTCCCATGTAGCTTTACGGGCCTTTGAGCTGAGTAGTGGACGCGTATCTTAAGTGGTGTCTACGACGCACCGGAAGCGATGTCAACCACGTGACCTGCGTCTATCCTCTTGTCGCTGCGCTTTTGAGTTCTGAGCCGCGCCCAGAACTTCACGTCAGCGACATGTCTGAGACGCAAAACCGCCGCTCTACCAGGGCTTCTTCCAAATGGACTTAAGATAACCGATGCCGTTATGGGCGGCTTGTCCCTTATCGTGATCATGCCGGTTTTGCGTGCCGTAATGATCGTTATGTATGCTCCCCCTCGGTTGCCTCTAGGTTGTATACGAGGCTGTCTTCGGCGGTGCGGACTCCTGAGAGGGTCATTGCGCTGGCGTGGTTCACAGTGAGCTGGCTAATGGGGTCGGCGATGAGCCGGACTTTGGGGCGCGCTTCTGCTCCCTCGACGTTGGAGATTACGACGAGGTAGTAGTTACGGGGTGCGCTCAGTGCACGCAGGCTCTCGGAGTCTTCCATTCGGACGACGTCGGGTTCCTCGCCGAGGTGGACTTTCAATTCGTAGAACCTGCCTCGGCTGTCTTGCGCGTCGGCGCCGAAGCCGTGCTGACCTCGAAGATCGGTTAGGGTGACTGTGTCGTCCTCGATGATCTTGCGAAGCAGGACCATGCCGACCGACTCCTTGTCGAGGTCGGTGAAGCCACGCGCCGTCGACTGTCCGCGTGGGGTCGCGCCGTTCGGGCTGGGCTGGGGCAGAGATGACGAGCCACGAGAAGGATGAGCTGGTGCCTGGCCAGGCTTTTTTCCTGCTGCTTTCGGTCCTTCCTGCGGGATAGCAGCATCGGCCACTGACAAGGTTGCGGGATCGACTAGCGTCCGGGACTCGGTTCCGGAAGGCTGCGAGCCGCGGACCGGCGGGGCGGTGATCTCCTGATCGGGTGCCGACCCGGTTGGCGGCGGACGTCGGGTTCGCGTACGATCGGCGATCTCTCCCGCCATCGCATTTAGCGCCTCCTGGCGCTCTGCTATCTCGCGTTCGGTCCTTGCCTGTTCCTCGGCTGCTCGCTGTGTCGCGAGCATCAGGAGCAGCGCCTTCCGGCCGTCCTCGGCCGCGACCCAGGCGGCGAGCCATGCCTGCGCGAGCCGGTGCCGATCGGAAGAGGCGAACAAGCCGGCGATCGCGCGGCCACCGCCATTCACCTGGCGCAGATAGGCAACGTCTCGGACGAACAGCACTTGACGGCCGGGGTCAGCCTTGACCGAGACCTTGACCTCGACAGTCTGCCGTCCCGCCAGTCCCTCGACGCGTATGCGCAGGTCCGGATCGACGCGGACCTCGAACCGGCGCAAGTTCTCCCACTCGATGGTCAGGGTCCCAATGGAGGCGGGATCGTTCCGCGCGAGATCCTCCTGAAGCAGCGACACGGCGGCCCGGAACAAGGCGGTCGCAGCTTCATCACTAATCGCCATGTCGGCGGCCACGACCATTGTCGCGCCGGCGTCGATCCGCGTGATCCTCGACGGCCTGAGAAGGCCGCTGAACTGAGCCAGGTCGCCTCCGGGATCCCAGACAGGGAACTCGTCGCGCAGGCCGTCAAACAAAGCCGGATCGTCTGTGGCGTAAACCGGCCGCTTGGTCGTCCAGCCATGCGTTGTCCAAAGAGCCACCGCCGAAAGACGCTTCCGCGTCAGCTGCGGAAGGTCAGGCGGCCCGGCCAAGAGCCGGCTGAGCAGTCGCAAGGTTTCCAGGAGCACGGCGACATCAGTGCCTTCGGGTGTGCGCCTGGTTCGGGACAACTGGCCGGTAACCCTAAGGCAGTCTTCGACAGACGGCCTTGGGATCCGCAGAAATTCCCAGAGTTGTTCCGTCCCCGGGACTTGTGGCGCGAAGGATCGGTAGTCGCGGAAGACCGCCGGACCCAGGAGAACCTCGGCAGGTGTTCGCCAGCCGAGGTTGGTGTGCACTAGGCCCGGTCTCCCGGAGAACGCGGCGCGAAGGTCGTGTTCGTTGAGGTCTCCGGCTACCTTCATGTGACTCGCCAGTCGGTTCGCTACGGCCCGGTAGACGATAGCCGCTTCCGTCGGCACGGAGTAGGGGGCGTTTTCGTTGGCGCGCATGGTACGCAGCCGTTCGAGCAGTTCGCGGGTACTGGGCTCACCCGTCACGCCGAGAGCGGCCAGTGCTTCCCGGCGAGCGGGGAAGTCCAACTCCCGATGCAGGTACCCTTCAGCGTCAGGGCCATGGACCGCGACCGTGCCGGGCGTGCGTAGCCGCAGGCTGGCTGGAGACTGCGGCTTGCCGTGGCTGTCGTCAAGCCAGGGGATCTCGCCAATTAGCCAGAGCCAGTAGGCGGGTATGGAGCCGCGGATGTTCCAGCCGTACGAGTCGTACGCCGCAACCACGGTGGCTTGGTCCTCGTACTTGTTCAGTTCTCGGTTCAGGGTCGCGAGCAGGGCACCCGCACGCAGGCGCCGCAATTTCGCCTTTCGCTCCGTGGCGATGCTCAGCGCTACCGCCCGCAGGTCCGGACTATCTACGTCATCAAGGGTGTAAGTAGCGCCGATGTCTTGCATCGCGCGACTCCGACGCGGGGTCTCGGCTGTACGTGGAAGACCCCGGCGGCCATCGCTGGGGTATCGCTGGTGAAGGCTGCGATGGGCGACCAGGTGCGGCATCCTCTCAGCGCCCAGCAGGCCAAGGAATCGCTGAGGGCCAAGGCCAGCCCCTCGTCCGGCTGCGGACCGCAGGCTCTCCGCATAGCGGCGATCCGCCCAGACAAGCCCGGGAGTCTGCTCGGCGGCGGCGGCAAAACTGTCCGGTTCCCGATCGATTGCCCGAGGAAGGTAGACCTCGGCCGGGCACGCGTGAGTGAGAACGAACCGGCCACGTGAGTCGTAGCGAGTCGCGTCAATGGTGACAGCTAGGCCGACGTCACGGCCGAGCACCGCGCGAACTCCGGATTCCAGTTGCTCAAAGGCGTCGCGCAGGGCGCGGAACTGATCATCGGTCAGGGGGCGTTGCAGCCGATGTCCTGCCCTCCCCGCGGCGGCGAGTCGGCGGACCACTTCCTCGTTTCTAGGTGAGTCGATGACCGCACCGATGCTCTTCAGCCAGGTAAGGACGTGCTGTGCGTCATCGCGTGAAATCAAGTGCTCCTCGGCGAGCCGCGTCCCGACGGCGAGTTCCTCCGCCAGCGGCGACTCGCTAGCCAGGAGCGCTTCAACGGATCCGGCGGCGGGCGGAACTACGTGATCCCCGGCCGAGGTCACCACGCAGGGCAGGAGGGCAAGCTTCGCGTCCAGGCCAGCTCTCAGACCAGCGGCCATGAGCGATATCGTCGCGGTGGCTGACCGGCCGGGGTGGGACAGCAGATCCAGTGCCTTCGCGACGGTGACGACAGGTGCGAGTGGCGCGTCAGCCTGCCGCCAGTCGGCCAGGACTGCCCGCCATCGGCCCCCGCCGTCCCGCGCCGATTGGGGCAAGGTGGCGGCAAGGCCGGCCAGGCTGGCAACCTCAGCTGGGTCGAGGACGTCCTCCAACGGCGTGTCCTCGACGGCCAGGCTTGTCAGCGGCTGGAGCGCTGCGCCGA
>JBEKKH010000231.1:0-10447 GCA_050010815.1 Streptosporangiaceae bacterium
GCGCCGGAACGCGTTGAGGATGATCTGCACGCTTGCCACGCCCGGGCGCGCGATCGCCGCCAGCGCCTGGTCGCAGGTTTCCACGCTCACGCCGTACGCGGCGATCCGCTCCTCGGCGACCAGCGTGTCCAGCGCGTCGTACACGGTGTCGGAGGAAAAGACCGGAGTCGGCGGGCAGTGCAACTGCACCAGGTCGAGCCGGTCGGTGCCGAGGTTGACCCGCGATCTGTCGGTCCAGGCGCGGAAGTTCTCCAGCGTGTAGTTCTCTTCCTTCTGGTCCACTCGGCGACCCATCTTGGTCGCGACCGTGATGCCCTGCCCGGCATTACCGGACAGGAACCGCCCGATGACCCGCTCGCTGCGCCCGTCACCGTACACGTCGGCCGTGTCAAAGAAGGTGACCCCCGACTCGACCGCCGCCCGCAGCACCTCCATGGCATCGGCCTCGGACACGTTGCCCCAGTCTGCGCCGAGCTGCCACGTGCCGAGCCCGACGACCGAGACCGGCCTGCCTGTCCTGCCGAGAATCCGCTGTTCCATGATCCGCGATCCTACTGGGGTTCCGGCGCTAGGCTGCAGCTATGAAGGCATGCTTGTACAGGAGCACAGGCCCGGCAGCCGACGTACTGCGCGTGGAAGAGGTCGGCCGGCCCGAGCCGGGACCCGGCGAGGTGCTGGTCCGGGTGCACGCCTCGGGGGTCAACCCCACCGACTACAAGGCGCGCGCCGGGCTGACGCCCCGGCCCATCGACGAGTTCCAGATCCCGCATCAAGATGGCGCAGGCGTCATCGAGGCGGTCGGTCCCGGGGTGGATCCCGGTCGTGTCGGCGAGCGGGTCTGGATGTGGCTCGCGGCGGCCGGATCACGCTGGGGCACCGCCGCGGAGTGGAGCGTCGTGCCCGAGCGGCAGGCGACGTCGCTGCCTGAGCGCGCCTCGTTCGAACTCGGGGCCTCGCTCGGCGTCCCGGCCATGACCGCGCACTACTGCTTGTTCGCGGACGGCCCGGTGACCGGCCAGACGGTGCTGGTGGCCGGAGGTGCGGGTGCCGTCGGGCACTTCGCCATTGAATTGGCCAAACGAGCCGGGGCTCGTGTGGTCACCACCGTGAGCAGCCCGGAGAAGGCGGCGCTGGCCGAGAAGGCAGGCGCGGACCTCGTGGTCAACTACCGTTCAGCCGATGCCGTCGAGCAGATCCAGGCGTTCGCTCCCGCCGTCGACCGGGTGATCGAGGTGGCGCTAGGCGCCAACCTCGCGCTCGACCTGGCGCTGGCGCGGCCGCTCGCCACGATCGTGACCTACGCGGCTGAGCCCTCAGATCCCGCGCTTCCGGTGCGGGCCTGCATGTCGGCCAACGTCAACCTGAAGTTCGTCCTGCTCTACGGCGTGGCGCCCGCTGCGCTCGACCAGGCCGCCGCCGACATCACGGCCGCGCTGGCCGCGGGAGACCTGACTGGGGTGCCCGTGCGCAAGTTCGCACTGGCTGATATCGCCGCCGCTCACGAGGCCGCCGAGGCCGGAGCGGTCGGCAAGGTCATCGTCACCCCGTAATGCCGCGCACGCGAACAGGCGGACGGACGGGACGGCGAAGAAGAAGCGCAGGGCGGCGCCGGCGGGGTTTATGGGTTCGCGCCGCCGCACGCTACTTCTTCGGGAAGACCCCGGTGTGGTTAGTTCCGCCCCAGAAGACCTTGGTGCCGGCCCGGTCGCGCCTGCCTGAGCCACCACACCGGCGGCAGCGCCGGAACGATCCCTTGTAGATGGCACCGGAGTGCCGGCCTGACATATTGCAGGTGGGGCACTTCCTGAGCGGGTGAATGCGCGTCGATACCAGGTACCCGACGCCGATTATGACAACAAGAACTAGCGCTGCCATGTTGGGAACTCCTTACTAACCCACGCGGGAAGCGCCCGCATCCCTGTGCCGCCTGACACGCGGCCGGGTTACTGCGACCCCCAGCGCGAGTTGACCACCGCCGTGAGCACTGAGGATGCGATATCACCCTCAGTGCCGACCCACTAGCACAGAGTAAACCACTCTGGCCTAATATGCGAAATATTTTGCCATAGGAGACCGCACAATGAGCGCCGTTAGGTTATTTTGATCGCTGCATCTCTGGCGTCATCGGTACGCGCTGATGCCAAGCTTCACCGCGAGGCCCATGCCGCACAGGCTGACGAAGATCCGGAACGCCCCGGCGGGCACCTTCCGGGCAATCTTGGGCCCGATCCAGCCGCCAATGAGGAAACCCGCGGCCAGCGGAGCCACGAACGTCCACCTCACATCACCGAACAACGCGAAGCAGACGGCGGCCATGGCATTCGCCATGCCAGAGATGGCGTTCTTCACCGCGTTGACCTTGACCAGTGATTCCTCGATTATCGTGCTGAGCACCACGAGCAACATGACGCCGGCGGCCGCACCGAAATAACCGACGTACATCGCGACGGCGAACAGGGCGATTTTGTAGGCCAGCGGGTGTCCGGCATCCGGTGCCGGTGCCAGCTTCCTGATCTTCGGCTGAACCAGGAGCACCACCGAGGCGGCGGCGATCAGCACCGGCACCACGACGGTGAAGGTACTGGCGGGAGTCACGAGCAGCACGCCTGCCCCGGCCGCGCCGCCGAGTGCGGTGATGACGCCGAGTCGGAGCACCCGCCGTCCCTGTCCCGCCAGTTCCGGCCGGGAGCTTGCTACTGATCCGGCGCCGGTGAGCACGAGCGAGACGGTGTTCGTCATGTTGGCGCTGAGCGGCGGTACCCCGAGCGCGAGCAGCACCGGGTAGCTAACCAGCGATGCGATGCTGACCACCGTGCTGAAGATGCCGCCCAGCGTCCCAGCCGCCAGCAACACCAGCACCTCAGAGAATTTCATCCGAAGCCAGGATCGCGCAGTCGCGTGTGCGGCGCATCCTCAGGCCTCTCCCCGCCGGTGTGATTCCGGTCGCATCGGCCCGCCGGGACAGTTACGCTGCGGGATCCTGGCGTCATGCGCATCCTCGGCCTCGTCTTCGCCGGCACGTCGACCGAGCGTCGCTCGCAGATGGTCAGCTTCGTCAGCGGCACCCTGGCGTTGCCGCGTGCAGGTACCTTCATTTTCGCGCCCCAGACCATGAGCTCTACGAACTCGTGGAACGCAAAAGCACCCCTGCGTAGCCCCCATTGCCCAACATTGCCCCGGCCCGGAAAATGACCCTGCCGGATCCGGATTGCCCGGGCCGAAAAATGACTCCGCGAGACCTACATTGCCGCCGCATGGAAATATGGCACCCTGGTCCCGTGCCTCTCGGTAACGTGGTCGCGGCGTGCGATCGGCTGCAAGCGCCATTTTATATCCTGTCACTTCCTGCTCTCGCTGCCCATCCGTCCCTCTAATGCTCAGACCTCAGTTGCTTCTCGACAGCGCTCTGTTTCTCCAAGTCAGTCGCTGCGTTTAAACAATCCGGGGTAACGGCAGATAATCGTGGGTGATTCGGTGCGGCGTTCCTGAGAATGTCGTACCCGTCCGCTAAAATCGAACTAGTAAATCATCAGCGTCCCGCCGGGCAGTCCCGCCGGGACGTGCGAGAACCCTTTCCCGGCCCGCGAGCGGTGGAAGGAGGTGACCCCGATGACTGTCACTCCGGTCTTTGCCAGTGCCGCCGAGGCGGCGGACCTGGCCCGTGCGGGGCTGCGGTACCTGGCTTCCGCCGATCCGACCCAGCTCACCGCGGCTGAGCAGGCTGAGTGCCTGCGCGACCTGGAGCGGATCAGCGCGGTCACCACCGCAGCCCGGGCCCGTGTCCTGGGCGGGTTCACGGCCGGCCAGGGCTACTGCGACGACGGGGCCTACAGCCCGCGGGCCTGGCTGATCTACCAGACCCGGGTCACCAAAGGTGCCGCCGCCGGGCACGCCGGCTGGGCCCGCCGGGCCCGCGCCCACCCCCGGATCCTGGCCGCGATGGCCGCCGAGGAGATGTCGGAGTCCTGGGCCCGCACCATCTGCGGGTGGACCGGGCAGCTCCCTGAGGAGTGCCAGGACGCCGCGGATGAGATCCTGGCCGCCGCGGCCCGGCAGGGCATGGCGCTGCGGGACCTGGCCGCGCTGGCCGCCGAGATCCAGTCCCGTGCCCCCCGCCCCGACCCCGGTGATGATGACCCGGGGAAGACGTTCAAGGACCGTGGTGTCCGGCTGGAGACCACGTTCGCCGGGGCTGGGGTGCTGTCCGGTGACCTGACCCCTGAGTGCGCCTCGGTCCTGGCCGCGGTGCTGGAGTCGCTGTCGGCTCCCCGCGGCGCGCTGGACACCCGCAGCCACGCCCAGCGGTATCACGATGCGCTGGAGGAGGCGATGCGGCGGCTGGTCGCGGCGGGTCTGCTGCCGGAGCGGGCCGGGCAGCCGGTGAAGGCGATCGCGCATATCGACCTGGGCGACCTGATGATCCTGGACGGCGATTCGGTGTTGCAGGAGCAGTGGGCCGAGCGGGTCCGGGCCCGGTGGGCCGGGTACCGCGCGGCGGCGTCGGTGTCGGGCAGCGACGGCGGCGCGTGGCTGGACGGAGACGCCGCCGCGGGGTTCGGCTGCGACGCCAGCGTCACCCCGGTGGTGTTCGGTGACGTGAACCCCGCGGTGCTCGATGACCTGGTCTGCCTGTGCGTCCAGCTCACAGGCCACGGCCGGCCCTGCACCGGCACTGGGCACACCGGCGACCCCGGCCCGCAGACCCCCCTGGCCGCCGCGGCCCCGCCCCAGACCCCGGCGGCACCGGAAACTCCCGGAGTCCCTGAGCCGGGTCCGGTGCCGCCGACGGCGCGGGGGCGTGAGGCGCTGGAGCGGGCGATCATCGGCAAGGCCGTGGCGCTGGTGTCGGGTCCGGGCGGGCTGGCGTCGTTCTTGCGGCGGCGGCAGCTGGGGGCCCGGCTGGCCGGGCCGAGCCTGCCGCTGGACGTGGGGGTCAGCCGCGGGATCCCGGCCGCGATCCGGACCGCGGTGATCCAGCGGGACCAGCACTGCCGGTTCCCCGACGGCTGTGACCAGCCGGCGGCGGCGTGCGAGATCCACCACACCACCCCGCAGGCCAGCGGAGGCAAAACTAGTGTCGAAGATTGCGGCCTGTTCTGCTTCTTCCATCATCACGTCGTGATCCACCAGTGGGGCTGGACCGTCGTGCTGAACCCCGACGGCACCACCACCGCTTACAGCCCGGACAAGACCAAGATCCTGCACAGCCACGGCCCGCCCCTCACCCCCTCCGGCTAAACCCACCTCCACCTATCGGGAAACTGCTGTGATCCGCGGCCAGGTCCGCCCGGAACATAGTCCGTCTGCCGGGGATCTCCAGGGCGATCGCGGTGCCAGCCGGCGCTGGAGTCCTGTACTGGTGCGGGAAACCCCAGATGAACGTGCGCAGGACCAGGGGCAGGTACTCGTCGGCCGGGTGGTCGTGTCCGGCTGGCCGGGCCGCGTCCTGGATCTGCCGGTAATGCACCCGCCGCTCGGTGAACTCACGGGCCAGGTCGAACCACAGCGGGACCTGGCCGGCGGCGAGCCTGCAGACGAACTCCTCATGGCCCGGCGGTGGGCGAGCCAGCTGAGGTCCACATCGAGCAGGTGCAGGGTAATGTCCTTGACCGGCCACCGCGGTGCTGCTGTGGGGGCGGCCCATTGCGCGTCGCTCAGCGACGGGTGTCATCCCGCAAGGCGGACGACGTACTTGCCTTCGCCGCGGCCCTCCGCGAGCAACTGGTGGACCGCGGCTACGTCTGCGAGCGAACCGACTTCGGTGATCGCGATGTCCAGCCGGCCCTGGGTGATCAGGTCGAGGACCCGGCGCAGGCCAGAAGAGGCGCGGTGCGGCGCCGTGGCCCACAGACGCCTGATGCTGAAGCCGCCGATCGCGAGATTGCCGCCGATCAGCCGCCCGGTCGATGGCAGCGGGGCCTGCTCCCCGCCACCTGCGTTGCCGAACAGCACGATCCGGGCGCCGGGCGCCGTGACCGCCAGATCAGCTTTCAGCATGGCGGCGCCCAGCGGGTCCAGCACGATGTCCACTCCTGCGCCATCGGTAGCCGCCCGTACCGCCTCGGCCATATCCTCGCCGCGCGCCACGGCCACGTCGTACCCGCTCTTGAGCGCCGAGGCGACCTTGCCGGGACGGCCCACGGTGCCGATACGCAGCCCTCCGCCGAGCACCGGCACCAACTGGGCAACGGCGCTGCCCACGCCGCCGCTGGCCGAATGCATCAGCACGGTCTCGCCTGGCCGGAACCGGGCGGCGTCCTGCAGGAGGAGCAGCGCGGTCGTGAGCATGAGCGGGGCCGCGGCCGCGGCCGGTGACTGGACCTGGTCGGGCACCGGCACCACGAACTCGGCCCGCACCAGTGCCACCTCCGCCAGGCCGCCGCCCGCGGTGAACGCGCTTACCCTCTGGCCAACGGCCAGGTTCGTGACATCAGGGCCGATCTCCCGGACTGCTCCGGATACCTCCAGGCCGGGTGCGTACGGCCAGGCATCGACGTAGCCGGCGTCACCGCGGCGGGCCATCACGTCGAGGAAGTTGATCCCGGCATACGCCACGTCGATGGTCACCTCACCCGGCCCCGGCCGGGGTTCTGCTATCTCGCGGATCTCCGTGCGGTCCACTCCTTGTGACGGCCCGGTCATCTGCAACACGTACATGGCAACTCCTTCGATGTTCGTCGTACTACGAACATCATAGCTGTAGTACGATGATGGCCGAATGAGAGGTGCGAGATGCCGAGATCGCAGCGCCGCCGCCCGGCGCTCGTCCATCCGGAGCCGGACGAGTTCGACCTGCTGGACATCCTGCACGCGCTGTCCGATCCCACCCGGATGACGATCGTGCAGACATTGCGCGCTGCACCGGAGCGCGCCTGCGGCACCTTCCCCGTGGACGTCGCACCCTCCACGCTCACCCACCACTTCCGCGTGCTACGCGAGGCCGGAGTCGTCCGCCAACGTGAGGACGGCAACCGCCGATGGACCGCACTGCGCGCCGAAGACCTCGAAACGCGTTTCCCCGGCCTCCTGGACGCGATCGTGGCCGCCCATGAAAGCGCACCATCAGGGCTCTCGCTTCCCTGAGCGGCGTGTTCCGAATTTCGTGTGTGTCAGCGACCCCCTCATCAGGGCATCAATGACACACAAGAACGAGCGAAACTACTTTGAGATCAAATGATTTGACATTGAAATAGCCGGCGCTGAAGACTGAGCGGCGTGAGCGAGGTACAAGCGGGACCGTCCCCAGCGGGCTCCGCACCCAACGGCGAGGCGTCGCTGGACCAGGCGGCTGAGGACCAGGCGCTGCGGGAGGCTGACACGCCAGGGAAGTCGGGAAACGGGGACGCGGCCGCGGGGTGCGGACCGGGACGCGCGGAATGGACGGACGCGACCGCTGCGATTTCGCCGGACGCGCCGCTGGCCGCGTTGCTGCTGGCCGCGTCGAGGCTCATGGCCGCGTTTTACGCAGGCAGCGTGGCCCAGACGGGGCTGCGGATCAGCCCTTCCGGGCTGGGTGTACTCCGCGTCCTGCTGACCGGGGACGGTCTGAAGTCCAGCGATGTCGCGACCCGTGGCTGGTCGTCACCGGGCACGGTAACCACGGTGGTGGACACGCTGGTGCGTGACGGGTACGTCGAGCGGCGCAGCGACGCCGATGACCGGCGGGTGGTCCGGCTGTTCGTGACCGAGAAGGGACGCCGCATCGGTGCGGACTACGACTCGCTGGCCGGGCCGTACTGGCGGGACGCCTTCGACTTCGTGAGCCCGGCGGATGAACCGGTCATCCGCAGGTTCTTTATCGACATGATCAAGCAATTCGATGAGCTGATACGGAAGGAGCGCGGCAAGTGACGCAGGATGTCGGACTGTCGCGGCGCGGCACCCGGAGGTGTCAATTTAAGTTGACACAGGCGGCCTGTCAACATAGGTTGACATCATGACTGACGCCGCCGGGGTTGCGATCCGCACCGAAGATTTGCGCAAGACCTATAAGACCTCCCGCGGAGATGTGCCCGCGGTGCGCGGTATCGACCTGAGCGTCAGCTCCGGCGAGTTCTTCGGCCTGCTCGGGCCGAACGGCGCTGGCAAGTCCACCACGATCGGCATGCTCACCACGCTGGTCTTGCCGACCGGCGGACAGGCGTGGGTGGCAGGCATGAACGTGGTCGCCGATCCGGTCGGCGTGAAACGCAGGATCGGCGTGGTGACCCAGAACAATACGCTCGACATGCAGCTGACCGTGGCGGAGAACCTGGAGTTCCGCAGCAGGTTCTTCGGCCTCGGGCTGCGCGAGGCATCACGTCGCGCCACCCAGCTGCTCGAGGTATTCGGGCTCGCGGAGCGGCGCAAGGCGATGTCCACCGACCTGTCCGGCGGCCAGGCCAAGCGCTTGCTGATCGCGCGGGCCCTGGTCCACCGGCCAGACGTGCTTTTCCTCGACGAGCCGACCGCCGGGCTCGACCCGCAAACCCGGGCGAACTTGTGGGACATCCTGCGCGTGCTGCACGCCGAGGGTCAGACCATCTTGCTGACGACGCATTACATGGAAGAAGCCGAGGCGCTGTGTGAGCAGGTCGCCGTGGTCGACCATGGCGAGGTGCTGGCCTCAGGCACCGTGAACGAGCTGAAGCACAGCACGGGCGCGGAAACGGTCATCACGGTCAGGTACGAGGAAACCGTGCCTGACGGCATAACCGAGAAAGCCGGCCTAGCCGACCGCCCCGGCGTCAGTAAGGTCGAAACCGACGCGGACTACATCAGGGTCTTCACCCGCGAACCCGAGGGCGTGCTCGGTGAGCTCGTGACCGCGGGTTCGGCCGCCGGATTGACCGTGCGTGACGCGACCCAGCTCAAGCCGAGCCTAGAGACAGTCTTCCTCACCCTGACCGGACGGGAGTACCGGGAGTGACCACGACCCAAGCCCCACCCGTAGCGGAGGACCACGCCGGAGTGCCCTCGGCGGCTGACATCGCCGCCCTGATCGCCGAGGCGCCCGAGCCGCGGCCGACGCTGATCAAGACGTTCAACGCCATGATGGCCCGCGAGTTCCGGGTGCTGCGGCGTAATGCCATCGCCACCTTCACCAGGGCGGTCATGCAGCCGCTGCTTTTCGTCTTCGTCTTCGCCTACGTGTTCCCCAAGATCGGCGGCGGCTTCAACCTGGCCGGCGGGGCGGCCGCCTCACGGGCGACGGGCAGCATCAACTTCGCCACCATCCTGGTGCCTGGCCTGATGGCCTCCATGCTGCTCATGCAGGGCATCATGGCCGTCACGTTCCCGCTGGTGATGGAGTTCTCGTGGCAGCGCACGATCGAGGACCGGGCGCTCGCGCCGGTGCCGATCCGGGTCCTGGCGATCCAGAAGATCGTGGCGGGCGCGGTCCAGTCGTTCATCGGTGCGGTCATCGTGTTCCCGATCGTGCTGCTCGTGCACGCGGCTGGTCAGGCTCCGCACGTGCACGTGACCAACTGGGCCCTGTTCGCGTTGATCCTGGTCTTCGCGTCGCTGCTCACGTCCTCACTCGGGCTGTTGCTCGGCACGCTGATGGACCCGCGCAAGATGCAGATGCTGTTCGCCGTGATCCTGCTGCCTGCCACCATGCTCGGCTGTGTTTACTACCCGTGGTCGGCGCTGCACCATATCCGCTGGCTGCAGATCGCGGTCCTGGTCAATCCCATGGTGTACATGTCCGAGGGACTGCGTGCCGTGCTGACCCCGGCTCTCGGGCATATGCCGCTGTGGGGCGTCCTGCTCGCGCTGGTTGGCGGCACCGTGGTCTTCAGCTACCTCGGTACCCGCACCTTCACCAAGCGGGTCGTCAACTAGGGCACGGACGGCGCGGGAATACCGCTTGACGGCTCAATGCTGTTATTCTTGGGTGCCAATAGCCCGGTGGCTTGCTGCCGGGCGCGCAAAGCGGAGGACCACCTCCCACCCAGTCGGCCTACCAAGGCAGGCGGGTCTGGCCAGCTGTCCCGGCTCGTGGTGCGCGTGAGAACGCGTACAGTGCCGGGTGCTCCTGGCACGGCGCAATCCCGTAACATTCGCGGGGTGGTGCCGTTGTTGTGGTTGCCCCGCGGAGCGCACTGCTCGCGGGGCTTTCTCGTTGGCGGTCTCCCTCTGGGGCCGCCCGCAGAAAACTCCCGGGCGCCATGGCACATATCGCCACCGGAAGCTCCGGCGGCGGCGGTGAGGCTCAGGAGGTCACATCAGCACCGAAGCACGTATCAACGAGCGCATCCGTTCTCCCGAAGTCCGGCTGGTCGGCGCCAAGGGGGAACAGATCGGGATTGTCTCGGTCAATGACGCACTCAAGCTGGCCCAGGAGGCCGACCTCGATCTCGTCGAGGTCGCGCCCACGGCGCGGCCACCGGTCTGCAAGCTCATGGACTACGGAAAGTTCAAGTACGAGTCCGCAGTCAAGGCCCGGGAGTCGCGTAAAAACCAG
>JBEKKH010000232.1:0-14815 GCA_050010815.1 Streptosporangiaceae bacterium
GCCCTGCATCTGCGGAACGGTCTTGGTCGTGGTGGCCAGGTTTTTGGCCGCCGCGGTGCTCAGGCTCTGCTGGTGCTCCTCGGGCGTGGTGACGTCATCGGGTGACTCGACGGACATGTGGGGCTCCCTGGAGAAGGATGTGACCGGAAGTGATGCTGCCACATACGCGAAAGTCGGTATATATCTCATTGGTCAGAGAATTCTGCCTGGGAAATTCCGCCGGCCTGTGATATTTTAACGATTTCCCGAAATAGGTAGTTTGTCCGTTATGAAGGACAAAGTGAAGGCCTGCCCATTCTTTACGCAATGTTACCGGCCACGCAATTCCGGCGAGCAACGCAATTCCGGCGAGCAGCGCAATTCCACTGAGCACGCAATTCCATCTGGCCGCGCAATTGCCTCCGGGCGGTGCGCGATGCTGGTTATCACCGGACCCGCGCCATTCCCGTTACGGCTAGAGGTCGCGGTCGCGGCGCAGTCGGTCGATGACGGGTTCGGCATCCTCGGCGCTGACCCGGATCATCGCCCGGATCGCGTCCGCCAGCGAGACCCGCGGCACGCCGATCGTGGCCGCCGCCGAATCGGCCCAGCGGGTCAGCTGCCGGTACAGCTCCGGGCTCAGGTCCAGGGTGATCCGCACCGGCTTGGACCTGATCGCGGTCTGGCCCGCCGGCTTGGCGTCGGGAACCGCGCGCCTGGCCGCCGCCGCCGCCATCTGCGCCTTCCGCTGTTCACGTTGCGTGGTCATGACCGCACCTTGGTCAGCGGCGCACACCGGTCGACGAGGTCGCGAGCCACCTGACGCCACGCCTCGCAGCCCGCCTGCCTGATCGGCAGGCCGAAGCTCTGGGCGTAGACCTCCAGCCGCGGCACCGCGGTCCCGAGCACGTCGTAGCCCAGGCCCTCGAGCGCCTCCCGCGCGTCGCTGGTGGAGTGCGCGCGAGCGATGCAGCGGTTCAGCAGCACGGCCGACCGCACCGGCACCTCGCGAACCGCCTGGATCTCGGCGATCTCGTCCCGCACCGGCGAGGTGCGGTTGATCTCGATCGGGCTCGGCGCGCACGGGACCACGATCTCGTCGACGTACCGCAGCGCCGACCGGGCGATGCTGGCGTGGTCCTCGATCTGCGGCGTGTCGATGATCACTACGTCCTCGGCCTCGGCGATCTCGGGCAGGCGACGGTGCAGCTCGCGGGACGGCAGGGCCACGATCCGGAACGGAAAGGCGGCCTGCGGCGACGCCAGCCGCGGGTCCATGGCGGCCAGATCGGACCACTCAAGCGCGCTGCCGGACGGGTCCGCGTCCACCAGCAGCACGCTGTTTCCGGCCTGGGCGAAAACATGCGCCAACCACACCGCGGAAGTGGTCTTACCGGTGCCCGGCTTCAGGTTGGCCAGGGCAAGGCTCAGCCCTGTCATCTAGGCATTATCGCAGCGTCTACGGCGATTCGGTAGCAAGTCCCCGACATCGCAGTCAGCCGCCCCCCGAGTACCAGCCGGAACACGCGCCGCGCCGCCGGCCGGCCCTTCGTCCCCGGCCGCGCCGCCGGCCGGCCGGCCCTTCGCTCCCGGCCGGCTGGTCCTACCGGACCCTCTGTCAAGCATTTGCCGTAATGCAGTAATTACTGCATTACGGCGATACGCGCGCGGATGTGCGGCACCCAGTTCTCGGGCGCGACGCCTCCTGTGCCGCCCCTGACGGTGAGATAATGAAGACAGGCCGCCCGGGTCCGTCGCAACGTTAATCGGCACAGTTCTGATGCCGCCTTGACTGTACTGCTCGCCATTGGCACGACAACGGCCAGGACGTAACTAAACCCGCCACGCACTGGCCGCGGCTTATTCCGTCACCTCGAGACCTGGATATCCTCGCCGCCTGCCCCAAAGCGGCCCGGCGGAGGGAAAGGACGGGCTAATGTGTGGCTTGATTGACCAGTGAGACACCTTCTTCTTAATTATTCCAGGTCCGGGCGCTTTGTCCTGTCCGGCCTTTTCGAAGCGTTCAGCCGACACGATTAGAGGAATAGCAACTTGCCGTGCGCGAAGGCTGCGCGGACGTCTCAGAAAGGTGTTAACGTCCTGGCCATAATGCACCTGGGGCCGACGGGGATCCCGGTGATTCATGGGAGGAATTTTATATGCGACTATTCCGAACTTTGCTCGTGGGCGGCACGGCCGTGGTGCTGGGCGGCACCGTGGCGCTGTCGGTCACCGCGGGCGCGTCGACCGCCGCGCCGCGCGAGCACGCGGTCACCGCGCACCTGACCGCGGCCTTCGTCGCCAAGGCGCGGGCCGCCCTGGTCAACGACCTGCGGGGGCCCGATGTGGCGCTGTTCCCGCAGGGCAGGCCCAGCGTGCATGCCGGCGCCAACATCAGCGATGACAGCAGCTACAACTGGGCTGGATACGCGGACTCGTCCACCCAGACGGGCGCGTTCACCCAGGTGAGCGGCGCCTGGGCGGTGCCCGCGGTCACCTGCACGAAGGAGGACCGGATCAACTCCGACTGGGTGGGCCTGGACGGCCTCACGAACGGCACCGTGGAGCAAGACGGCACGGTCTCCCAGTGTTTCGAGGACCAGGCGTTCTACTACTCCTGGTACGAGATGTACCCGGCCGGAACGGTCGAGGTGGGAGACACCGTCGCGGCCGGTGACGTGATCAGCGCCTCGGTGTCCAGGAGCGGCGCGAATTACACGCTTGATCTGACCGACGCCACGAACCCCGCGAATAGCTTCAGCCAGACGGCGAGCTGCGCGGTCAGCACCTGCCTGGACACCAGCGCCGAATGGATCGTCGAGCGGCCCGCATACTCCATCGGTATCGTGCCCGAGGCCCAGTTCTCCAAGGTGGCGTTCGCGGCTGCCTCGGCCGTGGCGCACGGCAAGACCGTCACCATCTCCCAGGGCCCCAGTCCGTACGCGCTCACCTGCATCGACGCAACCGACACCTACGACATCGCGACCGTCGGCAGCCTGCACACCGGCAATTCCTTCATCTCTACCTGGAAGAACAGCTACTAAGCACCCGATGCGCCTGGCCACCCACCGCCGCCGCGCGGCAACAGGCATGCCGCAGGCGTCCGTTCGGCCCTTGGTGCCCGTGTGACGAGACCACACGCGCGTAACCTGTGGTGCGGCAGGCCGGGGCGAGATTGTGGTGGATCCGGGCTACGTGGAGGATTTGGTGCACCATAATGCACCGGATCCACCGCCAAGCCCGGATCCACCACGCAAATCCCCCGGTGACGCGGCCGGGCTGAGCGGCCAGGGATCGCGGCCGGGGGCGCGGGCTGTCGGGTTCGCTAGCCGGCGGCGCGGGCGTGGCGCGGGGAGCGACCGCGCTTGCGGACCGGGGCCTGCTTCCTGGCCAGTTCCTCGGGCAGCGGCAGCAGCGGGTTGGACGCGCTGTCCACCACGTTCTCCGCGATCTCGATGACCCGCCGGCCGCCGGACCTGGCCACGCTCCTGAGCAGGTCGAACGCCTGGCGGGGCCGTAGCCCGTGCCGCTCGGCGAGCACGCCGATGGCCTGCTCGACGCGGACCCGCGCGGTCAGCGCGTGCCCAAGCTGGGCCACGGTGACCGCGAGCCTGGCCGCCTCGCCCTCCGCGAGCCTGGCCGCCTCGCCCTTCTCGCTGACCGGCTCGGACCTGGGCGGACCCGCAGGCGGTCCTGGAGTTGGCGCCGGCGACCCGAGCTCGGCGGCCAGCAGATCGGCGAGCACCATCGCGCTGGTCAGGTCGGCCGCTGGTTCGTCCCCGACGTGCCAGCCCTGGTCGGATCGGCGGACCACCAGCCCGCTCGTCTCCGCACCCTCAGTCGTCTCCCCAGTCACTGTGTCACCTGTCTTGTCCGTCGCACCACATGCCGTTCGGAAAATTCTGCCGAACGAGCCGTGGTATCCCCCTCGATGCCACGTATCACCCGGTGCTGGCGGCGAGCTGCGCCTTGACCTGCGCCGCGGAGGGGTTGACCAGCGCGGTGCCGTCCGGGAACACCACCGTGGGCACGGTCTGGTTGCCGCCGTTGACCGACATGACGAACTCGGCCGCGGCCGGGTCGCGCTCGATGTCGACCTCGGTGATCTCGATGCCTGCCCGGCCTAGCTGGTTCTTCAGGTTTCGGCAGAAGCCGCACCAGGTCGTGGTGTACATCGTCAGCTGACCGGACACCCGGGCCGCCTCCTTCAGGTTGGTGATATGTGGTGGTTCCTGTAACACCGGCGAGCACCCTGGCCTTCCCGGGGGCCGGATGCGGCAGGATGAGGCAGGTGACGGACGCGGTGCTCGGGACCTCGGACGTGCTGCTGGCCGGGCTCGACCCGGAGCAGCGCGAGGTGGCCCTGGCGACCCGCGGGCCGGTGTGCGTGCTGGCGGGCGCGGGCACGGGCAAGACCAGGGCGATCACCTACCGGATCGCGTACGCGGCGGCGGCCGGCCTGATCGACCCGGCGCACGTGCTCGCGCTGACCTTCACCGTCCGGGCGGCGGGGGAGCTGCGAGGCCGGCTCAGGCAGCTGGGGCTGGCCGGAGCCGGCCGCGACGCCGGAGCCGCCCTCGGCGCCGGAGCCGGTCTCGGCGCCGGTTCCATGGGCGGCCGCGACAGCTCAGGTACTTCTGGCCGCGGGTGATCGGCGGCCGGCCGCCCCAGCTGATCGACGCCAAGGCCCCCCTGGTGCGCGAGGCGGCCAAGCTGGCGCACGTGCGGCTGGAGGGCGGCTCGGGCCGGGGCGCGGGCCTGGCCGACGCGGCCAGCGAGATCGAGTGGGCCAAGGTGACCCAGGTTCGGCCGGACGGCTACGCGGCGGCCGCGGCGGCGGCGGGCCGGTCGCCCGCGGCGGGGGCCGCGAACCTGGCCGCGGTCTACGCCGCCTACGAGCAGCTGAGGCGGGACCGGCAGCTGATCGACTTCGAGTCCGTGCTCGAGCTGACCGCGGCCATCCTGGCGCAGGACAGGGTCGCGGCGGACGAGGTGCGCGATACGTTCAGGTACTTCGTGGTGGACGAGTACCAGGACGTGAACCCGCTGCAGAAACTGCTGCTCGACGCCTGGCTGGGGGAGCGCGACGAGCTGTGCGTGGTCGGCGACCCGAACCAGGTGATCTACTCCTTCACCGGGGCCACCCCGTCGTACCTGACTGGTTTCGCCGCCGAGTTCCCCGGCGCGACCGTGGTCCGCCTGCTGCGGGACTACCGGTCCACGCCGCAGGTGGTGGCCGTGGCCAACCAGCTGGTCCGGTCGGGCGCGGCGCTGATCGCGCAGCGGCCGCCGGGGCCGAGCCCGGTGCTCACCCAGTACCGGGACGACACCGATGAGGCCGCCGCGGTGACGGTCCAGATCCAGGCGCTGACCGCGATGGGCGTGCCGGTCCGGGAGATCGCGGTGCTGGTCCGGGTCAATGCCGACACCGAGCGGTTCGAGCTGGCCCTGGCGCAGGCCGGGGTGCCGTACGTGGTGCGGGGCGCCGAGCGGTTCTACGAGCGGCCGGTGGTACGCCAGGCGCTGGTGTTGTTGCGGGGCGCCGCCCGAGGCGAGGCGGCCGGGGTCGGGCGCGGCGAGCCGGGCGACCCGCTGACGGCTTCGGTCCGGCACGTGCTGACCGGCATCGGGCTGACCTCGGGCTCGACCCCGAGACCGGGCGGGGGCGCGGCGGCGCGCGAGCGCTGGGAGTCGCTCGCGGCCATCGCCCAGCTCGCCGATGACCTGCACGCGCGGCGGCCGGCGGCGACGCTGAGCGACTTCTCCGCCGAGCTGACCGAGCGCGCCGAGCTGGGGCAGGCGCCGGCCATCGACGGCGTGACGCTCGCGTCGATGCACGCGGCCAAGGGACTTGAATGGGACGCGGTGCTGCTGCCCGGCCTGGTCGAGGGGCTGATGCCCATCGTGCACGCCCGGACGCCTGATGCGATCGAGGAGGAAAGGCGGCTGCTCTACGTGGCGGTGACCAGGGCCCGCGAGCACCTGTACCTCTCCTGGTCCCCGGCCCGCGCGCCGGGGAACCCGCCGAGCCGGGCCAGGTCCCGCTTCCTGGACGCCGTCCGCCTGCGCTGACGTGCGGCTGGCCCAGCGAGAGTTAGCACAGGCGAGAGCGAGCCCGGATGCGAGATACTGCGCCGGTGACAGAATCCACGCCGCCCCCGCCCGCCCTCGACCGGCTCCTGGAGCTGCTCGACCTGGAACAGATCGAGCTGAACATCTTCCGCGGACGCAGTCCTGCCGAGCGGGTGCAGCGGGTGTTCGGCGGTCAGGTGGCCGGCCAGGCGCTGGTCGCGGCCGGGCGGACCGTGCCCGCGGACCGTCCGGTGCACTCCCTGCAGGCGTATTTCATCCGGGCCGGCGACCCGGCGGTGCCGATCGTGTACACCGTCGACCGGGTCAGGGACGGCCGCTCCTTCACCACCCGCCGGGTGACCGCGATCCAGCACGGAAAGATCATCTTCACCCTTTCCGCATCATTCCACCGGGCCGAACGAGGGGTGGAGCACGCCGTACCAATGCCGCAGGCGCCCGCCCCGGAGGCGGTCGAGCGGACCTCCGAGCGGCTGCGCCGGGTGGTCGGGGATGCGTACGCCCGGCTGTATGACCATCCCATCGACCTGCGGTCGGTGGGCCCGCTGTCCATCGAGGCGGCGCAGGACCCGGCGCTGCGCACCAATGAGAACCTGGTCTGGCTGCGGGTGGACGGCGAACTCCCCGACGACCCGCTGCTGCACGTCTGCCTGATGACCTACGCCTCGGACATGACGCTGCTCGACTCGGTGCTGACCGCGCACGGCATGTCCTGGGCCGATGGGCGCACCTCGGGGGCCAGCCTGGATCACGCCATGTGGTTCCACCGGCCGTTCCGGGCCGACCGGTGGCTGCTGTACGTGCAGGAATCGCCGGTCGCCTACGGAGGCAGGGGGCTGGCCCGCGGCCAGGTGTTCACCGCGGCCGGGGAACTGGTGGTGTCGGTGATGCAGGAGGGACTGATCCGCACCGCCCCGTCATGATGCCCGTCAATATCCCCGTCATGATCACAAAATCCCAGGTCAAAAAAGTGTTGCCCCGTTAAGGCGGCAACACTTAGGCTTCTCGCATGTCCGAGGGCTAGTTGCCGAACACTCCGGAGGGAGGTGCCCGACGTGACAAACATCAAAGCATCCACATCGTCCGAGCTGACGTGGGCTTCGCGCCTGGGTGCTTCCCGCCCGCGTGCGGTCGGCTTCCCGGGGATCACTGCGCCCATTGCCACCAGTGGCAACGGGTCGTGCGCTGTCGTCGTGCACGCCGTTCCGCCGGTCCGGGGTCAGGTCGCTTTCGCGGCTGCTCCGGCGCTGCCGGGCCTCGTCGCGACACCGCTTGGCCAGCTGAATATCCACAACTACACGACTCGCGCCTACGCCACCGGTGAGGGCGCATCGGGTCCGCCGCCAGAGCCTCCGAAGAGGAAACCGGTCTAAGCCAAGACCGGCCGAGTTCCCCTTGAGGCCGCGGACCCGCACACAGGGTCCGCGGTCTTAGTCATTTAAAGGCTTAGGTCCCACCGCACGGACGAGAAATCGTCACGACGACAACCAGGACCGGCAAGTGAGAGGGGATGGCACCGATGCAGTGGCGCGATGCCACCGTCGGCGGGACGGACGCAACGGGGTGTGTGGCGTCCGGACCTGCGGCGGCAGGGCAGGAGCCAGCGGTAAGGCAGGTTTTCGACCAGGTCAGCTCGTTCGTGGTGGCCGGGTCGGCGACCGCGCTCCCGGTCGGGCTCGATCTTCCGTGCGCGGAAGACCCTGAGCTCTTCTTCGCCGAGTCTCCCGAGGACGTGGAGACGGCGAAGGCGATGTGCCGGGGGTGCAGGGCCAGGTCGGCCTGCCTGACCGGTGCGCTCGAGCGCAGGGAGCCCTGGGGTGTCTGGGGCGGCGAGCTGCTGATGCGCGGTGCGATCATGCCGCGTAAGCGCCCACGGGGGCGCCCTCGCAAGACCGAGGTGGCCGCTTAGCTCAGGTACGACCATCAGATGCGGCCGCGCGGCCGACAGGAGCCGCGCGGCCGGCCGAGTCACAATGCGCACGATGGAGTGTTCAGCATGCATGTCATCATGGCCCAGCTCGCGAATGAGCGAAACCGAGACAACATCCAACTGGCGGAGCAGTTGCACTGCACCCGCAGGCTGCGGGCGCTGCACCGGGCCCGCCGCACGGGACGCAAGGCGGAACGCCGGATGATCGCCGCGTGGCGCCGCGCGGACGAGCTAGAAAACTACTAAGCCCGCCACCTGCGATCGTGGATCGCTCCTGCCCCCAGGGGGGAGGTAGCGATCCACGATCGCTTTGGCGTTCGGTGTATCAGCCGAGCCGTGGTGGACTCCGTCGGGTTAGGGACTCCCAGTACCCGACGCTGGGTCTGGGTTCCGCCGCGGAAACCAAGGCGCGCCGACGGTGTGTAGTTGTAACATTACGAAGGGTGATGACGTTGGGGAGAGATAAATCGTCCGGCGAGACGCCGGGCCATCCTTCGGGTTCCGGCGGCCCGGCTCCCGATGACCGGGAAGAGATCGTCGTCACGCCGGGTGGACCGCGTGCGCGACGGCTGGTCACCGCGGTCGGCCCTGGTCAAGCCGTTTTCGTCACCAAGCAAGGGGGCCTTGTAATGACAGCCATGGATCAAGCCAACCAGAACCCGCCCGATGAGTTCGTGCTCACGCCAGGAGGATATCGGCATAAGTCGCTGGTCCATCCGGTGGACGCAGGGGTCGCGGTTAACGTCACGACCGATGTGATCCGCCTGATGAACGTCCAGACCACGAAGGTGATCGAGGAGATCGCGGCGAGTCCGACGGCGCCGGGAACCGTTCCGGCGCTCGGCAGCGGCTGGATCACGTACTTCTACTGGAACAACGGAACAGGCACGCCGGTGTCGTCATTCTCCACGATGTGGCAGGTGCCGCCGCCTCCCGCCGTCCAGGACCCTGGCGAGGTGGTCTTCCTGTTCAACGGCATCCAGAATTACGGTGCCAATTTCGGCATCCTGCAGCCGGTGCTGCAGTGGGGCGTCTCGGCGGCCGGCGGCGGCGCCTACTGGTCGGTCGCCAGCTGGTACGTCACCTCCGGCGGCCAGGCGTTCCACACCAACCTCGTGCGGGTGAACCAGGGCGACACCCTCATCGGGGTGATGGCCCTGACCGGGCAGAACGGCAGCGCGTTCAGCTACACGTCGCAGTTCCAGGGCATCAACGGCACCGAGCTGCCGGTGCAGAATATCGCCGAGCTCATGTGGTGCAACGAGACCCTTGAGGCCTACGGCATCAATGCCGCCGGGAACTACCCGGACACGCCGCTGACCGAGTTCACCGAGATCAACCTCCGGACCGGGGCGGCCGCCCCGGCGGTCACCTGGACGCCGGTGGACCGCGTCACCGACACCGGGCAGCACGGCCTGGTGGAAAGCAACTCGGCCAGCTACGGCGAGGTGGACATCTTCTACTCCGGGGCGCTGGCCAACCTCGAGCTCTGCGGCGTCCAGCAGAACGCGGACGGCCGGCTGGAGGCCTTCGCGGTCGGCACCGACAATGGCCTGTGGCACATCTGGGAGACCGCGCCGAACGGCGGCTGGTCGGGCTGGGCGTCGCTGGGCGGCGTGATCACCAGCGAGCCGACGGTCGCGCGCAACGCCGACGGCCGCCTGGAGGTGTTTGCCCGGGGCACGGACAATGCCCTGTGGCACATCTGGCAGACCGCGCCGAACAGCGGCTGGTCGGGCTGGTCCTCGCTGGGCGGCGTGATCACCAGCAGGCCGGCCGTCGGCAACGACGCCGACGGCCGCCTTGAGGTGTTCGTCCGGGGGTCCGACGACGCCCTGTGGCACATCTGGCAGACCGCGCCGAACGGCGGCTGGTCGGGCTGGGTGTCGCTGGGCGGCGTGATCACCAGCGAGCCGAAGGTCATCAACGACGCCGACGGCCGCCTGGAGGTGTTCGCCCGGGGCACGGACAATGCCCTGTGGCACATCTGGCAGACCGCGCCGAGCAACGGCTGGTCGGCCTGGTCCTCGCTGGGCGGCGTGATCACCAGCAACGTCAGCATCCAGCGGAACGCCGACGGCCGCCTGGAGGCCTTTGTCCGCGGGACGGACAACGCCTTGTGGCATATCTGGCAGACCGCGCCGGGCGGCGGCTGGTCGGCCTGGTCGTCGCTGGGCGGCGTGATCACCAGCGACCCCGGGGCCGGACACGACGCCGATGGCCGCCTGGAGGTGTTCGCCCGCGGGACGGACAACGCCCTGTGGCATATCTGGCAGACCGCGCCGGGCGGCGGCTGGTCGGCCTGGGCGTCGCTGGGCGGCGTGATCACCAGCTCGCCGACGGTCGGCAACGACGCCGACGGCAGCCTGCAGGCGTTCGCCCGGGGCACGGACGACGCGCTGTGGCACATCTGGCAGACCGCGCCGAACAATGGCTGGTCCGGCTGGGTGTCGCTGGGCGGAAAACTCTTCACCCTGTAACCGCGCACCCGGTCCGGTCCACCGGCCGCGCCTTCCGGCCCTTCGCCCCGGAAGGCGCGGCCGGCCGGCGTCCGCCCGCCTCGCGACCTGACCGGAGGTAGCCGCGGTCCCGGCCCCGGGAACAGCGGCCCCGGGAACAGCGGCCCCGGGAACAGCGGCCCCAGGAACAGCGGCAGCGGGAACAGCGGCTGCGGGTTAGCTGCGGGACGGGGCGATCCCCAGCGACCCGCCGTCGGTGATGATCGTGATCGAGCGGCGGGCGGCGGGGTCGGTGGCGATCCCGACCGACTGCGGGCCGCCGTTGCTGTCGGCGGCCAGCGCGTAGGGGCCGCCGGGCACGGTCAGCTGCGCGGGACCGCCGTCCGTGCTCACCGTCACCGAGTCCGGGGCCGCGGCGAAGGCC
This sequence comes from Streptosporangiaceae bacterium, assembly GCA_050010815.1. GTDB lineage: Bacteria > Actinomycetota > Actinomycetes > Streptosporangiales > Streptosporangiaceae > Palsa-504. The sequence continues at coordinate 10,883 of JBEKKH010000232.1, forward strand.
ATCGACGCGCTGCCGTTGCCCGTGCTGACGGTGACGGTCGCCGCGGCGATGTTCCTGGCGCTCAGCGGCCCGCCGTCGGTGTCAGCGCGCAGCGGGCCGGCCAGCCCGTCCAGCCCCAGCGACCCGCCCTCCGTGCTGACGGTAAGCGGACCGCCGATGGCCGTGGCGGACACCGGACCGCCCCCGGAGTCCACGTTCGCCCCGGCGATCCCGGACACGGTCACCGGGCCCCCGTCGGTGAGCACGGTGGCGGTGACCCCCGGCGGGGTGAACACCGCGAAGCTGACGCTGCAGTCCGAACTGGCACACTCGGGGTCGGCCAGGCTCAGGTGGCCACCGGACACCGACAGCGCCACCGCGGGCGCGGCGCCGCCGGCGTTGGCGGGGGCCGCGGGTGCGGCGGGTGCGGCGGGGCTGGCCGGGGCGGCGGCCCCCGCGGGCGCAGCGCTGACGGGGCTGGCGGACGCCTGCTGCGGCACCGCGGACTGGTCGCCTGCCTGCGTGTCGTACGTGATCGTCTCGGTGATCTTGACGCGGCCGACCGGCCCGGCCGTGACCTGAACCTGGGCGCCGTAGCTTTGCACGGTCAGGCTGGTGACCGGCTGCGGCACCGTCACCGTCCGGGTCACGGTGGCCTGCGGCTCCGCGTTCTCGTTGTTCTGCCCGCCCGAGGTGATCAGGTGGATACCGGGGACGACCAGGAACGCCGTGGTGACCACGCCGGACACGGCCCAGATCCAGCGCCCGCGGGCCTCTACCGCGCGCATGGCAGGTCCACCGTGAGCAGGGTCGGCCCGCCGGACGGGCTGACGATCTCGAAGGTTCCGTCCACCGATGCGGCCCGCTTGGCCAGGCCGGCCAGGCCGGTGCCGCCGACGGGGTCGGCGCCGCCCACCCCGTCGTCGCTGACGATGATGTGCAGCCGGTCGTTGGCTCGTTGCACGAACACCTCCGCCTGGCTCGCCTGAGCGTGCTTGGTGATGTTGGTGAGGCCTTCGGAGACCACGAAGTAGGCGACCGCCTCGATCGTCGGCGGCGGCCGGCGGGGCACGTCCACGGTCAGCCGGACCGGGATCGGCAGCCGCGCCACCACGCCGGACAGCGCCGCGTCAAGACCGCGGTCCTCGAGCACCGCCGGGTGCAGGCCGCGGACCAGGTGGCGGAGCTCGAGCAGGGCGGCCTTGGCCTCCTCGTGGGCCTCGGCGATGACCTGGTGCGCCTGCGCCGCGTCGGGGTGTGCGGCGCGGGCCATGCCGAGCCGCATCGCGAGCGAGACCAGCCGCTGCTGGGTGCCGTCGTGCAGGTCCCGCTCCAGCCGCCGCCGTTCGGCGTCGGCGGCGTCGACCACGCCGGCCCGGGTCTGGGCCAGCCGCTGCACCCGGTATTCCAGCTCTTCGGCGCGGCTCGGGCCGAGCAGCGCCTGGGCGGCCCTGGCGTCCAGCGCCCCGACCGCGGCGGTGAGCCAGGGCGCGGCCGCCAGCAGGGCGATCCCGCAGCCGGTCAGGTAGACATCCATCGGGATATAGGAGAAGGGCGGCAGGTGCCCGGGTATCGGCTCCGACTGGCCGCGGCTGAGCAGGGTCCCCGCGGGCAGCGCCCAGGCGTAGAAGTAGACCAGGGTGTACAGGACGCCCGCCAGCCACATCGCGATGACGGTGACCGCGCCTAGGGCCAGGGCCGGCCCGGCGAGCAGGTGGTAGCCGAGCTGACGCCAGGTGGCCCGAGCCCGGGCCGCCGCGACGATCCCCCGCGCGCTCAGCCGGCCACCGATGACCGGCTGCGCCGGTATCAGCACCCGGGCCGTGGCGCGCAGCCGGTGCCGCTGGATCTCGGTGAACAGCGGCATCGCGAGGAACACGGCCAGCATGAGCAGCAGGAACAGCACTATTAGCCAGGCCTTCGCCCTCGCCCCGGGCCGGTGCCCGAGGACGACAACCAGCCACGGGAACAGCACGGCCAGCGCGAGGAGCTGCGCCGGGATGGCTCCGGCCAGAAACAGGGTCTGGCTCCAGGCCCGCGGCGACCACGGGACGGGGCGATGCCGCCTGGCCGGGGCGCCGTGAGACAGGACGGAGGTGCTCATGACCCTCACGCTACGCCCGGCGGCCGGGCCTGCCCATCCAGCTGGGTTCACGTCCGGGGGTGGTGCTAGCCTCACCCTCGATTCGGGGCCTCGCCCCAGTGCGCCGGGCCGCCCGGACGGACCATGCTGACGCCATGAGACAGCACAGCGTGCCCGTCGCCGGTGGCGACGTGATCCGGCTCTCCGACGTGACCAAGACCTACCAGGCCGGCGCCCTGCCGGCGCTGGCGGACATCAGCCTGAGCGTGGCGGCCGGAGAGGTGGCGGCCGTCATGGGCCCCTCGGGCAGCGGGAAGTCCACGCTGCTCAACCTCATCGCCGGGCTTGACCGGCCCACCTCCGGCTCGGTCACCGTGGCGGGGCAGCGGATCGACAAGCTGGGCGAGGGCGCCCTGGCCAGGTTCCGGGCCCGGCATGTCGGGATCGTCTTCCAGTTCTTCAACCTGCTGGACGACCTCACGGTGGAGGACAACGTGCTGCTGCCCGCCCAGCTGGCGGGCGCCTCGCGGAAGCAGTCACGGGCCCGGGCCGGCGAGCTGCTGGCCCGGATGGGCATCGATCAGCACAAGAACGCCTACCCGGCGCGGCTGTCGGGCGGCGAGCGGCAGCGGGTGGCGATCGCGCGGGCGCTGGTGAACGACCCGGAGCTGCTGCTGGCGGACGAGCCGACCGGGGCGCTGGACACCGCCACCGGGCTGGAGATCGGCGCGCTGCTGCGCCAGCTCAACGCGGACGGCCAGACGCTGGTCCTGGTCACCCACGACCCGGCCCTGGCCGACCGGTACGCCGCCCGCACGATCCGCCTCGTCGACGGCCAGCTGGCCGGCGTGATGGCGGGCGTGCCGGCCGGAGGCCGGTCATGAGCTGGTTCGGACCGGTCAGGACCGCCAGCGGCGGGCTGCTGAGGCACAAGGTGCAGGCGGTCGTGATCGGTATGGTGCTGCTGGTCTCCACCGCCTCGGCCACGCTCGGCTTCGCCCTGCTGGCGGCCAGCAACGCGCCGTTCAACCACGCGTTCGGCACCCAGCGCGGCGCGGACGTGACCGTCACCGTGAACGCGGCGCGCACCACCGCGGCGCAGCTGGCCGCCACCGCCAAGCTCCCCGGCGTGACCGCGGCGGCCGGGCCGTTCGGGCAGGCCACGGTGCAGATACAGTTCGGCGGCCAGCCGTTCGGGCAGCTTGCGCTGACCGGACGCGCCTCGCCAGGTGGCCCGGTGGACGACGTGCTGCTGAACGCCGGGCACTGGCCGGACGGCCCGGGTCAGGTGGTGCTGGACGATAGCCCGGTCCCGGGTCAGGGGGTCGGGCCGGGTCCGGGCGGCGGAGGCCCGCAGGTGGGCAGTACTCTCTCGGTCACTGGGGCACCGGGAGCTCCTGACCTGGTCGTCGTCGGTTTCGCCAACTCGATCACGAACACGGCCGACGGCTGGGTCACCCCCGGCGAGATCGCCCGGCTGCGGTCACCGGGCGCGCCGGCCAGCGCGCAACTGCTGTACCGGTTCACCAGCGCAGGCAGCTACGCCCAGGTCCGCGCCGACACGGCCGAGGTCACCAGGACGCTGCCGCCGGACACGGTGATCGGTGCGGGCTCCTGGCTCGCCGCGCAGGACGCGGCGACCGGCAACGGGGCGATCATGGAGCCGTTCGTGGTCGCGTTCGCGCTGATCGGCCTGGTGATGGCGGTGCTCATCGTCGGCAACGTGGTCAGCGGCGCGGTCGTCGCGGGATACCACCGGATCGGCGTGCTGAAGAGCCTCGGCCTGACCCCGGCCCAGGTCGTGGTGGTGTACCTGAGCCGGGTCGGCTGGCCGGCCGTGGCCGGTTGCCTGGCCGGGGTGGTGGCGGGCA
>JBEKKH010000233.1:0-10339 GCA_050010815.1 Streptosporangiaceae bacterium
TACCCGCCCGCCCAGATACCCGCCCGCCCAGATACCCGCCCGCCCAGATACCCGCCCGCCCAGATACCCGCCCGCCCAGATACCCGCCCGCCCAGATACCCGCCCGCCCAGATACCCGCCCGCCACCACCGCGGGGCCGCTGCGCATCCAAGGCATGTGACCGGTGATGCGGCTGAGTCCCGCCTCGGCCGGCCAGGCTCGGCATGAGCCGGCACGCTGAACCGTTGAGCCGGCCCAAGCCGGCTCGGGTTTCCATCGTGCCGGCGGCGACGCGGCCCGCAGACGGCTGCCACGGCAACCTGTGATGCTGCTGACGTCTGATGCGGCTGACGTCAGGGATCCGTTGTTGACCCCGTAGATGAATCATGCTTCAGTTATGAATATTGATTCATAGCGGTGACCGAGGGAGGCGAGGTTTGGCGTCCGGCTCGTCTAGCCCGAGGGTGGCGGCCCGGCTCGCGGACAGCCGCCGCCGGATCCTGGATGCGGCCCGCATCGTCGTGACGGAGCAGGGCTTCGCGGCGGCGCAGGTGGCGGTGGTGGCGTCGGTGGCCGATGTCGCCACCGGTTCGGTGTACCGGCACTTTCCCTCGAAATCGTCGCTGTTCGCCGAGATGCTCCGGTCGGTCTGCGAACGGGAGCTGGCCGTCGTGCAGGCGATCGCGGCCGAGCCGGGCCGCCGGGCGCTCGACCGTATCGGCGACTGCGTGGCGTCCTTCGTCGACCGAGCCCTGTGCGGCGAGGGCCTGGCCTACGCGGTCATCGCGGAACCGATGGCCCCCGATGTGGACCGGGTCCGGCTCGAAGCGCGCGCCGCGCTGGCGGCGGCCTTCGCCGGCCTCATCGAAGAGGGCATCGCGGCGGGCGAGTTCGCCGAGCAGGACGCCCGGCTGCGCGGCGCCGCCATCGTCGGCGCCATCCTGGAAGGCCTGGTGGCCTCGCTGGCCAGCCGTACCGACATGACGCCCGACCGGGCCGCCATCGCCCGCGAGATCGCCCAGTTCTGCCAGGCCGGCCTCTGCTGGCCGGCCGTCACTCCTTCCCAGGCAGGTACCGCATGAACAGCGCAGTGACTTCCCGCCCCGGTCCGGCCAACCTGGTCGGCGACCTCACCGACGTCGATGCGTTCACCGGCGACAAGATCGCGGCCGCCGCGGTGGCGGCTCATGCTCCGTGGAGCCGTCCGCACGCACAGCGGCTCGGCCAGCAGGTCTGGTCCCCGGCCATCCTGGCCGCGGCCCGGGACGCACACCGCTACCTGCCCGAACTGCGTACCCATGACCGGCTGGGCAACCGGATCGACACCGTCGAGTTCCACCCTGCCTACCATCAGCTGATGGCCACCGGGTTCGGCCACGGGGTACACGCACTGTCCTGGACCGCGGACCAGCCCGGTGCGCACCTGGCCCGCGCGGTGCTGTCCTACCTGTGGAACCAGGTCGACGGCGCGACCGCCTGCCCGACCGGCATGGCCTACGCGGCGATCCCCGCGCTGCGCGAAGCGCCCGAGCTGGCGCCGTACGCCGAGCGGGTCAGCCGGCACGGCTACGACCCGGCCTACGCGCCTATCGAGGCGAAGACCGCGGCCACCATCGGCTACGCCATGACCGAGAAGCAGGGCGGCTCGGACCTGCGGGCGAACGTGACCGTGGCCCGCCCGGCGGGACCAGGGAAACGCCGTGGGCCAGGCGAGGCCTACCTGCTGAACGGGCACAAGTGGTTCTGCTCGGCCCCGATGAGCGACGGGTTCTTCACCGTCGCACGCACCGAGGCCGGTCCCTGTTGCTTCTTCGCACCGCGCTGGCGCCCGGACGGCACCCCGAACGGCATCGTGATCCAGCGGCTTAAGGACAAGCTCGGCAACCGGGCCAACGCCTCGTCCGAGATCGAGTATCACGACGCGTACGCGGTCCTGGTCGGCGAGGAGGGCCACGGGGTGCGCACCATCTTGACCTCCTCGGACTACACCCGCCTGGACTTCGCGATCGGCTCGGCCGGGCTCATCCGCGCCGCGCTTTCGCAGGCACTGCACTACGCCGACCAGCGCAGCGCGTTCGGGACTCTGCTCTCCGAACTGCCCGTCCAGGCGCCGGTGCTAGCCGACCTGGCGCTGGAGTGGGCGGGCGCAACCCACCTGGCGTTCCGGCTGGCCCGCACCATCGACCGCCACGACGACGTCAGTGAGCGGCTGCTCGGCCGGATCCTGACGCCGGTCGCGAAGTACTGGAACTGCAAGCGGGCGCCGCTGGTCGCCGCGGAGGCGATCGAGTGCATCGGCGGCAACGGCTACATCGAGGAGCACCCGCTGCCGCGCTACTACCGCGAGGCGCCGCTGAACGCGATCTGGGAGGGCACCTCCAACATGATGGTCTTGGACGTGCAGAGGGTCCTGACCCGCGAGCCGAAGGCGATCGAGCCGCTGCTCGACGAGGTACGCGCGGCCGCGACCGCCGAGTCGCGGCTGACCCCGGCCATCGCCGGGATAGAGAAGATGATCTCCGCGCCCGATCGCACCGGACGGCGGCTGGTATGCGACATCGCCCTGGCCATGCAGGCGGCGCTGCTGGTGGAACACGCTCCGCCCGCGGTCGCGGACGCGTTCTCCGCCTCACGGCTTGACCATGACTGGGCCCCGACGTTCGGCACGCTGCCGGCCGGCGCGGACGTCGCCGCGATCATCGAGTACGCCCGGCTGCGGGCCAGCTGAGGCGGCCGAGATACCACGGCCCGTTCGGACCAATGAAGTAGTTAGCCTGGCCCTGGATCCGATGGCAGCCAACGCTGCGGACGCAGGTAGTCGCGGCTGCACGCCCAGCTCCGCCTGGGCGAACGCGAGGTAGGCCGGGACCTTCTCCGGCGGCAGGTAACACTCCGTGACCTGCCGCAACAGCTCATCGGTCTCCGGGATCGGCCAGGAACAGCTCGCGATCGCGCACAGACAACCTGCTATCCGCCATGACCCTGAAGCTAGCCGGGGCACCGACAATCCAGCCGCCCGGAAGGCCCCGCGAATGCGCGACAGCTATGTAGGGCCCAGCGAGTTTTGCGCTGGTAGCGGCTTCGGAGCTGGCTGCGCGTCCGGGTTGCGCGTCCGGGTTGCGCGTCCGGGTTGCGCGTCCGGGTTGCGCGTCCGGCAACCAGATCGGAACCAGGCCGGCCACCGGCCTATCACCGCGGCGTGAGCCGGCCCGGCCACCCCCGCCCGCCGGACAAAACCGCCAATACGGACCCTCGTCCAGGAATTCGAATTATCGTGGATGATTACCTGCCCTATGAGGGGAGTAGCGATCCACAATCACAGCGGGGCCCGGGCGGGGGCCGGGCGGGCGGGGCGGGCGGGGCGGGCGGGAATTGGCGGGGCGGGCGGGGACTGCTTCAGCCACCGGCCGGCTTGACTGGATTCTCCGGGCCACCCGACCCCAGGCCTCACGAATGCGCGTCAGATTTGCAGGTAACCCAAGGATGCTTCCGCATCACCCGTTGGCCCCGTTGGCCCCGTTGGCCCCGTTGGCCCCGTTGGCCCCGTTGGCCCCGTTGACCTCTGCGCTATCGTCGTCTCCGAGCAGAACCGATTTGCGCGGAGTATTTCAGCTTCACGGATAGTTTTGGGTACGGGGGTCCCCAAAATCCTCCACGTAGCCAGAATCATCCGTGATCTTTGCCCGGAATGACGCCCCTGGGGACACACGCGCACCACGGTGTACAGGAATGCACGGCGGTTCTCCGCAGACCGGCTGAGACGCTCCCGGATTGGCGCTTTTGTCCGGCGGCCGGTGAACTCAGGTTAATGTCGCGGCCCTGTGGTGTAATCGGCGGATGCTTGAGACGCCGGCGGACCTCGACCGCCTTCAGCAGCTCCTGGATCGCAGCGCGGCCGGCGCGGGACCGCACCTGCGAAGCATCGTGACCAGTGAACGCCGCCTCACCGCCGCCCAGGTGGGCCAGAGACTGCAGGGCATGCTGCTGCTCGTGGTAGCCACGGTGACGGCCGACGGCAGACCGCTGGCCGGCCCGGTCGACGGCTACTTCGTGCGCGGGTCGTTCTACTTCAGTTCCGGCCGGGACTCGGTCCGGATGCGGCACCTGGCCGTCCGGCCGGCGGTCAGCGCCACCTACCTGCCCGGGGAAGACCTGGCCGTCACCGTGCACGGCCGGGCCGAGCTCTTCGATGTCCTGGACCCGGCGCACGGCGAGCTGCGCCAGGCCATGCTCGACCACTACCTGCCGCGGCAGGGACCTGAGTTCGAGACCTGGCTGAATCACGTCAATCCGGTCGGGGCACGGATCGCGGCGGAGAAGCTGTTCACGTACGCCATGGCGTGACTCAGCGCTCAGGTCAGGAGCGGGTCAGGCTGGTGGCCAGGCTCACGCCGGTCAGCCGCTCGGCCTCGGCCCACAGCCGGGCCGCGGTGGCGGTGTCGCGAGCCCGGCGCGGCGGCTGGACGGCGGTGGTGGGGCCGACCAGCCCGAACCACCTGCTCGGGCCGTAGTAGCCGCCGTTGACGGCATCGGCACTGGTCGCCGCGTAGAGCAGGGGCTCGGTGCCCGGTCCGACCGGCTGGGAGGGCAGGAAGCCGAAGCTGTTCATCGGCGTCCGCTTCGGCTTGTCGCGGCCGAGGCTAGCTCCGGCCGTCTGCAGGTTCGTGCGGGTGAACCCGGGGTGCGCCGCGTTGCTTATCAGGTTCCAGCGGCGCTGGCTGGCCAGGTCCGCCAGGTGCAAGGTCATCATCAGGTCAGCCAGCTTGGACTGGGCGTACGCCAGGTTGGGACGATAGCTGCGGGTCCATTGCGGGTCGGCGAAACGTATCCGGCCGTAGCTGGCCACGCCGCTGCTCATCGTGACGACCCGGGGCGCCCGTGCGGCGAGCATGAGCGGCAGCAGCCGCGTAGTCAGCGCGAACGGCCCGAGGAAGTTGCTGCCGAACTGCAGCTCGAACTCGTCGGCGGTGGTCATGCGGGTCGGCGGCGCCATCACGCCGGCGTTGTTGACCAGCACGTCCACGGGCACGCCGTCCGCGATCAGGCCGTCGGCGAACTCGGCCACCGAGGCGAGGTCGGCCAGGTCGATACGGCGGACGTCGAGTTCGGCGGCGGGATGGCGGGCCAGGATCTCCTGCCGCGCCTGCTCCCCCTTGGCGACCGTCCGGACGGCCATCACGACGTGCGCTCCGGCCTCGGCCAGGCGCCGGGCCGCTTCCTTGCCGGTGCCGCTGTTCGCGCCCGTGACCACGACGAGCTTTCCGGCCTGCTCGGGAACCGCATACATGACTTCTCCTCTGAAACTCTTCAGTAGACCATCGGTCTGTTAAGTCCGAAGTTAGCAGACCGACGGTCTTTACACAAGGGACCATCGGTCTGTAAAATAAGTTCCATGGCAGTGTTCCAGCGGGCGCGAAGCGAAGAGCAGCGCGAAGCGCGCCGGCAGGCGATCCTCGGGGCCGCGGCCGCGATGCTCGCCGAGATGCCGGTGGCCGAGGTCACCCTCAACGAGCTCAGCCGCCGGGCCGGGCTGGCTAAGTCCAACGTGCTGCGCTACTTCGAATCCCGGGAAGCCGTCCTGCTCGAACTCCTCGACTCGGCCTGGCAGGACTGGCTGGCCGAGCTGGACCAGAACCTGGCGGTCTGGCCCGATGCGGCCGGCCACGCCGGACAGGTCGCCGACCGCGCCGACCGCGCTGCCCTCGCGGTGGCCGCCTCCCTCGCCTCCAGGCCGATGCTGTGTGACCTGATCAGCGCCCAGGCCGCGGTGCTCGAGCGCAACGTCTCGCCGCAGGTCGCCGCTCAGTACAAACGGGCCAGCATCGCTGGCATCACCGCGCTCGGCGGCCTGATGCTCCGCTGCGTGCCCGAGCTCGGTGAGCACAATGCGTTCCGGCTAGCGGGCGCCGCCGTCATGATGACCGGCGCGCTCTGGCCGCACACGCAGCCCTCACCCGCGATGCTCGCCGCCTATGCCGCCGAACCGGACCTGGCCGCCATGCGCCTGGACTTCACCGCCACCCTGGGCGAGGTACTCCAGGTGATGACCGCTGGACTGCTGGCCCGTTCGGCCCGTTAGCGGTGCCGCCCACCGATACTGTGCATCGTGACCGTCAACAACGTTGAGCGCTTCGACGCGCGTACCTGGCCTGCGGATGTGCTGGACGAGCTGTTCGCGGGGGCGTTCCCCGAGTTCATTACCGCCGACCTGGAGGCCAAGAAGTACATTGGCCGGGTTCGCGAGTGGTTCACTGACCTCAACATCATGCTGGTCGACGACCACGAGGTTCCGGTGGCCACCGGATGGGCCGTCCCGATCAGGTGGAACGGCGAACTCGCGGGCCTGCCGACCGGTTACACCGATACCACCAGGCAGGCGGTCCAGGGCCGCGAGCACGGCGACACGCCTGACACCCTCGTGATCTGCGGCGGGATCGTCAGCCGTCACAGAACCGGGCAGGGGCTGGCGGGTGAGCTGATCAAGGCTCTGTGCGACCTCGCGCCGCGGGCCGGCTGCACCCGCGTCATCGCCCCCGTGCGCCCGACCCTCAAGCCGGCCTATCCGCTGACTCCGATCGACACCTTCGCCCGGTGGACGCGCGAGGACGGCGCGCCGCTTGATCCGTGGCTGCGGACGCACTGGCGGCTGGGCGGAAAGATCATCGCCACCGCACCCTCATCGCAGACCATGACCGGCACCGTGAGCGAGTGGGAGAGCTGGACCGGCATGGTCTTTCCCTCCACCGGCGACTACGTCATCCCCGCCGGGCTCAGCACCCTGCACATCGACCGCGAAGCGGACTGCGGCCGCTACGACGAGCCGAACGTGTGGGTGCGGCACCGGTAGCCGGCCTGTCCAGCCAGGGTTCCTGGGCCGCGATCCAGACACTGGCTTGCCGGACGCGCTCGGAGAGCGTGTACACGCCGAGTGCGGCGCGGTCGGGGTACGGCAGCCAGTCGATGGCCAGGCGGCGCGCGATGTAGTCGACCGGGGAGCGGACCCTGGGGATCTCCGGGTCGTCGGTGTGGCCATTGGGCACGAAGAACTGGTCAAGCCCGGGTCCGATGAGGTCAGCCAGCGGCACCTGCTGCTGCAAACCGACGGACAGGGCGATCGCGTACATGCTCACCAGGCCCGCACCGCTGCTGCCGTGCTTGCCCCAGTGGATGAAAACCTCACCGAGGGTGCCGTCGTCGCGCTGGTTGGCGGTGATGCAGAACCGCTCGGTGTCGATCATGACGGTGGTGGTGTGGCCGCTGCGACGTCGTGACATGTACCGACGAACGCTGGCCACCATGGATAGACCTCCGAACTAGTATATGAATTGTTGCTCTATAGAGCGATGACGTAAGGTTATGCTAGCTCTTGAGCCTAGCGGTTGACCATGGCTATCCGGCGGAAAGACGCGCCGGCGGCTCGGGTTCGGGCCGGGCGGGACCGATCTGGTCGGCACAGTCGCCGTCGCCCAGGTAGCCACATCGGCGCAGGTAAGCCAGCAGCTCGCTAGCGGCCTGGTGCGGGGGCAGCGGGCCGACCACGGTCGGTGGATTGCGCTGGACGAGCGCCCCGGTCAGCTCCAGTGTTCGGTGCAGCGCGGTGCCGGCCGGCCTGGGAAGCTCGCGCGGCCGGGGCCGGTACGGGTGAGCGCCGAGGACCCTGATCCGCCGTGCCGCGGCGGCCGGCGTGCTGGCCACCGTGATCGCGGTGTTTCCCCTGCCCAGGGTGGCGGGCAGCCCGGCCCGCCGCAGGCGCACGCCCGCCGCCTCGACTGACACCACGGCAGGCGGCCGCACCATCAGCACCTCACGGCGACCGCCGTCGAGGCGGCGGTGCACCCGCAGCGTACGGTCGTCCACCGGCTCCAACCGCACGCATCCCAGGGCCTGCTCCGCGCTCAGCGACGCCGCAAGGAAAGCGGGAAACGAGCCGGTGGCCCGGTCGGCGGCCCGATCGCCGCACAGCACCAGGTCCGGCACCCCGAAATGCTGGCGGAGGGCCGCGGCGAACGCGGCGGCCGATTCCTGCTCGCCGCCGACCAGGCCGGCCGGGCGCGGGCCCGCCGTCCAGCCGGCCGGCTCCACGCGCAGCGCCTGCGCCGCGCCGGCCGCCAGCGCGTCCCGCAGCATCTCATCCGCCTCGGCCGGGCCGACGCTGGCCGCGACCACTTGGGCATCCCAGTTCTCGCCCAGGCGCAGCGCGTGTTCCAGGGCCGCAAGCTCCGAGGAGTTCGGCCCGCGGTCGCGGCGGTTTGCTGTCACCGCCCCGGTGAGTGGGTCGACCTCGGTCTCGCGCCAGGACCAGCTAAGAGCGGCAACGATCACCCGCATGCTCCCTCATCCCCTCCGGAACACGACACCGTCACCGCCGGCGGGGTACGTCCAGGTGATGGCCCCGTCGGAGTTGCACACCTGATAGCAGGTTCCGCATTCGAAACACTGCTCGTAGTTGAACAGGATGCCGCCATCAGTGGTGGGCACGAACAGGGCGGCCGGGCAGGCGTGCACGCAAGCCTTAGTCGTGCAGGAGCGGCATATTTCGGAGTCGACGGTGATGTGGGCCCGTTCCGCGACGCGGAACTCCACCGTCGCCATCCGCTCGTCGAAGGATACGTCGGGGTAACTCATCTACTTCGCTCCTCACCGGAATGCCCGCAGCGCCTGCCAGCCATCCTGGGCCAGATGCCGCAGCCGGACGTCGTTGTGGCGGACCGCCCGGAAGAACTCCCTGGCCATGCCGGGCTTGGGATGCGGGTTGGTGACAGTGAACACCTGCTCGACGAAATCGCAGGCCAGCCGGGGGTAATCCCGTTGCATCCGGTCGGCGAGCACGATATCGGCCGCATTACGCAGCCGCTTGTGGTCGGCGAGCACGAAACAGGCCTCCAGCTGCCGCCGGTAGCCGGCCAGCCCGCGCGCTGAGGTGTCGCCCGCCACGATCGCCTCGGCCGCGGTTCGGCCGGCGGCCAGCCCGGCGCCTATCGCGAAATTTACCCCCTCCAGCCAGAGCCCGGCGGCCAGGCACATGGACGCGGCGTCCCCGGCCACCAGCATGCCGTCGGTGGCCAGCCGCGGCATGGCCCGGTATCCGCCCTCGGGCACCAGGTGCGCGGAGTACTCCTTCAGCTCGGCACCCCGTAGATACGGCGCGATCGCCGGGTGCGCCTTGAGGCCAGCGACAAGCTCTTCTGGCCGGATCTTGGCCTCGGCTAGGCCGTTGAGGCCGACCACCACCCCGACGCTGACCGTGTCCAGGTTGGTGTAAAGGAAGCCGCCGCCGGGGATGCCGCTGGTGCAGCCGACCATCTCGATGTCCAGGCCCTGGTCGCCAACCAGGCCGAACCGCTCGTTAATCACGTCGCGCGGCAGCGCGAGGGTCTCCTTGACGCCCAGGGTGGTGTGCGCTGGGCTGGTGCGCGGCAGCAGCCCGGCCTCCTTGGCCAGGAACGAGTTCACGCCGTCGCAGGCGATCACGATCCGGGCGCGGATGTCGCCGTCGGAACGGTCGGTATGCACCCCGCTAATCCGCCCGTCGGCTTCCCGCAGCAGGCCAGTGGCCACCGTGGAGGTGACAAGCCGGGCGCCCGCCGCGACGGCCTTGCCGGCCAGCCAGGAGTCGAAGTCGGCGCGGTAGGTGGTCATCCCGTTGTAAGGCGGGCGGTTCCAGGCACTGGTCCGGTAGTCCACGGTCAGCGCCTGGGTCGGCGTCATCAGCATGGTGGAGCGCCGGGTCACCCACCGCTGTACCGGCACCTCGGTCCACCACTGCGGCACGATATCGTCGAGGATCCGTCCATAGACGACGCCGCCGTAGACGTTTTTCGCGCCGGGGAAGCCCCCGCGCTCCACGATGACCACATCGCGGCCCGCCCTGGCCAGCTCCAGTGCCGCCGCGGACCCGGCGGGCCCGGCGCCGACGACTACCGCGTCGACGGTGACCGGCTTATCCAGCATGGCTTACTCCCTCACCCCGCGCGGCGGATTCCTCAGGCCGGGCCGTTCCCGCAGGCTGGGCGGCGCCCTCGAGCGAGGCCACCTCCCCAGGCGGGGCGGCTCCGTCGGGCTCGGCCGAAGGCCCGGTCACGCCGAGCCGCATGGCCAGCTCCGCCAGGACCGCAGGGGCATCGGCCACGATCCCGAGGTTGGCCATGGCCGTCATCGGACAGGACGGGTCGGTATTCACGCTGGCCAGATGTTCCGGCGCGCCAAGTCCGCCGACGTGCTGCGCGGCCCCGGAGATACCGAACGCGATGTACAGCTCCGGGTTGACGGACACTCCGGTGGTGCCGATCTGCCGGTCGTAGCTCATCCAGCCTGCGTCGGTCACCACCCTGGTGGCGCCCGCACTTGCCCCGAGCGCGGC
>JBEKKH010000234.1:0-10269 GCA_050010815.1 Streptosporangiaceae bacterium
GAGTCCGGCCTGCTCAGCCCGACCGAGAGATTCGCCGCCGCGTGCGATGAGGCATTTCCGCAGATGGGCGGATGGTTCATCCGGTTCTACAACAACAGCCGCAAGTGGGACGGGCCGTACCCACGATGGTTCGCGGACTGGGTCGATGCCGAGGCACGGGCAACAGTACTCCGGACATGGGAACCGCTGCTGGTGCCGGGATTGCTCCAGACTCCCGAGTACGCGCGGGCACTGTTCAGGGCGTGGCAGACCACGGGAGACGATGACGAGGTCGAACAGCTCGTCATGGCGCGGATCGACCGGCAGCGCATCTTCGGCGGGGCTAACCCGCCGTCGTTCTGGGCGGTCATAGACGAAGGCGTGCTGCGGCGCTGTATCGGCGGCGCGAAGGTGATGCAGGATCAGCTTGCCCACCTGGCGGAGATGTCCGAGCGCCCGATGATCAAGGTTCACGTGATCCCGGCCGAGGTAGGCGCGCACATCGGGCTGCTCGGCGCGTTCGCTATCGCGGGCTTCGCCGATGACGCGCCGGGTATCGCCTACTTCGAGTCACCCGACGAAGGAGAGACGACCACGGACTCCGCCACGGTGGCTAAGATCATCCTTACGTTCGATACCTTGAGGTCTGAGACGCTCCCGCGCCGGGCTTCGCGAGACCTGATCATGAGAGTAGCTGAGGAATATGGACGTGACCTGGCGTAAGTCCAGCTACAGCGGCGGCAACGGCGGCAACTGCGTAGAAGTCGGGGCGCAGGCCGAGGCTGGCCGCGTCCTGGTGCGGGACACTAAGGATCGTCAAGGACCAGCGCTGACCTTCAGCCCGGAGACCTGGCGTCAATTCGCTGACCACGTGAAGGCTGATGTGTAGCACCTGACGTTTGCTTAGTCTTGCCCTCTACGGTACGTCCGGGGTGTCAGAGGTGCATCGTAGCCTCGATGGTGAGCCGACCGGTCCGGCGGGTGTTTTGGGATTTGGGACCCTCCCCTATATAGGGCAGGTAAGTATCCACGATCATCCGAATGCCTGCGCTAGGGTCTGGATTGCCGTTTTTGTCCGGCGGGCGGGGCCCCGGCCGGGCCTGTCGCGCACCCGTTCGCGGTCGTCACCGAGTGCTGGTGCGCTCGATGACTTCCCAGCCGGGTGGCTCCTGCCCGTCCGGCACACGGTGGCCGAGGGCAATGCGAGCGCAGCGGCGCCCCTGGTCACGCAGCGACTGCCGCACCGTGGTCAGTCCCGCCGGGCCCGCGGCGTCGGTGTCGTCCCAGCCGGTGATCGCCACGGCACCGGGCACGGCCAGGCCGGCCCGGCCCGCGGCCCGGAGCGCACCGAGGGCCAGCTCGTCGCTCATCGCGGCGATGGCGTCCGGCGGATCGGCGCCGCGGAACAGGTCGTCGGCGAAAGCCTCGCCGAGCTCGGCGGTGTTGGCCTCGCACACGGCGACCCGTAGGTCGCCCGGGGCATCCCCGGCCTCGCGCCAGGCGTCGAGCAGACCTTGCCACCGGCGCCTGGTTACCGCGTAGGTAACGGATGAGCCCGGCGGCCCGGTGACCAGCGCCCGGGCGCGGTCGCGGTTGGCCGGGAAGCTCAGCACCGCCGGCCGGGTCGCATCGGCGAAGGCCAGCCGGCCGATCGCCCGGGCGGCGGCCCGGTCGTCGATGCCGACTGCGGGCAGCCCGGGGCGGCCCGGGCCCGCCTGCACGACCGCGGGCAGGCGGCGGGCCGCGACCGCGTCGAGCACCGGGTCGTCGTCGCTGGTGGTCCACACGATGAACCCGTCCACCACCGCCTCGGCCACCCGCTGCACGTCGCTGTCGGCTCCGGTGGTCGGGACCAGGGTGAGACCGGTCTCCTCATCCGCGCAGACCTCCGCCACCCCGGCCAGGAACCGAGCTGCCTGCGGGTCGTCGAAGGCGTAGGTGAGGCGCTCGCCGAGAACAACGCCGAGGCTGCCGGCCCGGCCCCGGCGCAGCGAGCGGGCCCCGGGATGCGGGCCGGGGTAGTCGAGCCTCGCCGCCGCGGCCCGGACCTTCGCCGCGGTCGCGGGCGCCACCCGACCCGGCTGGGAGTACACGTAGGAGGCAGTCATCTGGGACACCCCGGCCGCGTCGGCCACCTCTCGCAGGGTCGGGCGACCCTGTCGCCTGGCCGCTCTCACACCGTCTTGAGTCACTTTTCCAGTGTAATTGTGTATCGATATACAATTGAGCTTGTGTATCGATACAGAACCTCTCGTGTCACGCCCGCCCGTCGCGCGGCGCCGCCGCGCGGCGCTGACGCCGAAGTGTTCCGGGATGCGCCGACGCTGCTGTGCTACGGCGCGCTGGCCGGCTATGCGTACTGGCTGTACGCGTACGGGCCCGCGCTGGCCCTGCTCCGCTCCGAGCTGCATTTCTCCTACGGCCTGCTCGGGGTGTACTCGGCCATCTGGTCGGCCGGGGCGGCCCTAGCCGGGGTGAGCTTCGCCCCGGTCGCGCGCCGCCTGCCCCGCGCCCCCTTGCTGTGGTCCTCGACGGCCGGCGCCACCGCTGGGATCGCCCTGTTCACCGCGACTCGCACCGTCGCCCTCACCCTGACCGGCGCCGCGATCACCGGCTTCGCCGGTACCGTCCTGCTCACCTGCATCCAGGCGATCCTGTCTGACCGGCACGGCGAGCGCCGTGACCGGGCCCTGGTCGAAGCCAACGTGGGCGCGGCCGGGTGCGCCGTGCTCGCCCCGCTGCTGCTCGGACTGTTCCAGGCCACCGCGCTCGGCTGGCGCGCGGCCCTGGCCCTGCCCGTGCTCCTGTTCGCCGGTCTCTACCTGCGCTACCGGCACCAGCCGCTGCCCGCACCGCCCGCCGAGCGGCCCACCGGGCGCCAAGCCGCGCTGTCCCTGTCCTGCTGGCTGCTCGCCGCGATGGTTGCCGTCGGCATCGCCATCGAGTTCTGCCCGATATACTTCGGCACCGAAGCCCTCACCTCGACCGGGCTGCGCACCGACCAAGCCGCCACCGCGATGAGCGCTTTCTATCTCGGCATCCTCATCAGCCGCATCGGCGGCGCGTATCTCATCCGCCGTGCCGGGCGGACCGTGCTGCTGTTGGTCGTGTCCCTGGCCGTCACCACCGCCGGTTTCGTCATGTTCTGGCTGGCCGGCCAGCCCGCCCTCGCGATTGCCGGGCTGGCGGTGTGCGGGATCGGCCTGGCTAACCTCTACCCGCTGTCCCTGGCGCTCACCCTGGCCGCCGCGCCCGGCAACGGCGACACCGCCAATGCCCGCACCCAGGTGCTCGGCGGCGTGCTCGTCATCATCGCGCCCTACCTGCTCGGCACGCTCGCCGACCATTTCGGCCTGCGCGCCGCGTTCACCATCGAACCGGTGCTCATCGGCGCCGCCGCGCTGCTCCTGCTGGCCGGCCTCCGGCTGTCGCCCATGCGGGCGAACTCGCTCAAGACGGCTAGATAGGCCGCAAGATCGGGCACGACCTCATGAGCGTCGGCGAGCCGCGCGGCGCTGACTGTGGAAGTGATAGCTACGACGTGCGTCCCTGCCGCCACCGCGGCCGCCACGCCAGCTGGAGCGTCCTCGAATGCGATGCACCTGGACGGCGGCACGCCCAGCAGATCCGCGGCGCGCCGGAACGGCTCAGGATGAGGCTTTCCGTGCGTCACATCCTCGGCGCAAACCATCACCCCTGGTGGTTCCAAGCCTGCCGCCGCTAGTCGCACATTTGCAAGCCGTCTTGTCGCGGAGGTGACGATTGCTACCGGCCATCCCGATCCCAGTAGTTGAGCGGCACCGGGCAGCGCCCTGACGCCTTTGGTGTCGGATATCTCCATTGCCTCGACAAGAGCTGCCTCGATGGCTGCGTCTAGGTGTGGCGCCCACCTCCTGATCTTTTCGACATGCGTCATGCCATGCGCGGCGAGAAGAGGCTGCACATCCACCCCTCGCGTCTGCCCCCAGGCGCTCCATGCTCTGGTTTGGGCGCCCTGGCTGAATAGGAGTGTCCCGTCAAGGTCGGTCAGGCACGCCTGCCAGCGCGTGCTCATCGTTGGTCCTGCACCGTGAAACGGGATGCGGGATGCGCGCGCCGGACAATTTCGCCAAGCGGGAGGCACCTCCTTTTCTGTGCCGTCCGGGTTAGCGCGGTCAGCCGCCAGGTTTGCGACGCTGCGATCCTCATGGGGAAGGTCCTCCTGCACGCCAGCCTCTCGGCCAGTAGAGTACTCCGCGCCCTCAGAAGTCACTCATTCTCACATACAACAAGTAGCTCTATAAGGGCCTGTGACTAGCTATTTAACAAGCAACTTGCTCTGTTGGGCGGAATCCTAGATGGAGATAATGTGACTTTAAGTTGTTATAAGTTGGAAGTCAACACTCGTTGCGGCATCGTTGCCCAGTCATCTAGCCTGGGCGATTAGGGTCGCGGAACATCGCCTCGCGAAACTGGCCGACGTCCTGTCGCAGCGGCGCCAGCCCAGCGCCTATGCTGACCGATCAGCGAGGCACCCTACGTCCGCCTCGACCTGGAGAGAACCTTCTTGCCCACTGGTAGATCCCCGGACGATGCCGGGCGGGCCAGCAGCAGCGCTGGCCGATCGCGCGATGCTGGGCGGCCCGGCTTGTTCAGCGACGAGCGCCAAGAGGAAATCCTAGCCATGGTCCGGCAGGAAAAACGGGTCTCGGTCACCTCGCTCGCGAGCCATTTCGCCGTGGTCGGCGAAACGATCCGGCGGGACCTCGCGGATCTTGAGAATCGCGGTCTCATCCGGCGCGTGCATGGCGGCGCCATCCCGGTTGACAGGGTGACCTTCGAGCCGCCGATCGAGGCCCGCCATGATCTCATGAGACCGGAGAAGGAGCGCATTGCCCTTGCGGCCCTCGCCGAGTTGCCCAGTGAAGGGTCCGCCTTCATCGAGGCCGGAAGCACCACCAGCTTCCTGGCCGGAGTGCTACCCGCTGACTGCAGTCTTACCATCGTCACCAACGGCGGCTACATCGCCAGCTCGCTGGCCCGGCACCCGAACCTTACGGTGCTGTCAGTTGGCGGCCGGGTCCGCTCCCGCAGTCTCGCGTGCGTGGACGACTGGGCGCTCGACACACTGTCCAAGCTGCGGGTGACCGTAGCGTTCCTGGGCACCAACGGCCTATCCGTCGAAAACGGCCTTACCACCCCTGACCCGGCCGAAGCCGCCGTGAAACGTGCCATGCTGTCCATCGCCCCGTACACCGTACTGCTCGCCGATCACTCCAAGATCGGAGTAGTCAGCCTTCTCCGGTACGGCGAGCTGGACCAGATTGACACGCTGATCACCGACAGCGGCCTGCCCCAGAGCCAGGAGCATGACCTCCAGAACGCCGGAATCAGGGTTATCCGCGCCTGACCATCGAGGATGGGCCTGCCTGCCTGCCCGGCTAGCTGGCCGGCAGCTCGAACTGGACCCGGGCTATCTGCTCAGCCAGCGGGCCGAGCCGGGCTCGGTACCGGTTATGCGCGGCGTCCAGGTCGTAGGCCCGGTAGGACGCTACGTCGGTGAAGTCGGCCACGATCGCGAAGCTCCAGGCGCCGTCCCGCAGGCCGAGGTCGTCACCGAGGGTGTAGCTGACCGTGCCTGGACATTCCAGGTTCCGGAAACCGTCTTGGATCTCCGCCACC
The DNA here is from genome assembly GCA_050010815.1 of Streptosporangiaceae bacterium. Lineage (GTDB taxonomy): Bacteria > Actinomycetota > Actinomycetes > Streptosporangiales > Streptosporangiaceae > Palsa-504. Next base: position 5,641 of record JBEKKH010000234.1, read on the forward strand.
TCCGCGGCGTCGGCTCCGGCCTTCAGCTTGACGAGAACGACGTTCCTGATCACTGGCCCATCATAGGGAACCGAGCCCGGACCCACGGCGATCCGCCAGGAACCTTGGCCCGGCGTCAACCTGCCAGCCGGCGATTGGGAGAAGGCGTACGCGGCGGAGCTAGCGGCGGAACGCACGCCTGACGTCTTTACCGGCGTTCTTGAGCTCTTCGCCGAGCTGCCTTGCGCCTCCGCTGATCCAATCAGCCAGGCCTTTAGCCTGCAGACGAGGATTATTCGTCGCGCGGCCGATCTTCTGCTTGGCGCGGCCCCTGCTTATCCGAGACCTGTTCCTGATCTTGTCAAGGAAACTCAACTCATCCTCCGCCCAGACGGCCGGGCCGAACGGCACCGGGCTCTACGCGTCAAATCCTGCCCAGTGGCCCGTACTTCATCCCGGAGCGTGAGCCGCAGGCAGGCTCAGCTTCAGCGCTGGGGCGGCGTGTAGATCAGCTTCTTGTTCACGAACTCGTCGATGCCGTACGGGCCAAGCTCCCGGCCGACGCCGGAACGCTTGGTGCCGCCGAACGGCAGGTCGGCCAGCGAACCCTGCGGGCTGTTGATCCACACCATGCCGGTGTCGAGCAGATCCGCGACTTCGGCCGCCTGGGCCGGGTCCGTACTGTAGACGACGCCACCGAGCCCGAACGACGAGGAGTTGGCCAGCTCCACGGCGTCGGCGGCGCCGGCCACCCGGTAGATGACCGCCGCGGGACCGAACAGCTCCTCGTGATAGGCCCGCATCTCCGGGGTGACGTCGGTGAGGACCGTGGGCTCGACGAACGCGCCCGGCCGGTCGACCCGATGACCACCGGTGCGCAGCGTGGCCCCCTTGTCCACGGCGTCGCTGATCTGGCCCATCAGGCGCTCGGCGGCGTCCTCGGAAGACAGCGGCCCGAGGTCCGAGGCGGGATCGGCGGGATCGCCCGGATGCAGGGCGGCCATGGTGGCGCTGAACCGGTCGACGAACTCGTCGTAGAGATCGTCGACGACGATGATCCGCTTGGCGGCGTTGCAGGCCTGGCCCGCGTTGCCCATCCGGCCGGCCACGGCGGCCTTCACGGTCTTGCCGACGTCGTCGCTGTCCAGCACGATGAACGGGTCAGAGCCGCCGAGTTCGAGGACCACCTTCTTGAGGTTGCGGCCCGCTACCTCGGCCACGGCGGCGCCCGCCCGCTCGCTGCCGGTTACCGATACGCCGACCACCCGCGGGTCGGCGATCATGTCCGCGATCTGGCTGTTGGTCGCGAACACGTTGATGTAGGCGTCCTGTTCCAGGCCCGCATCCCGGAAGATCTGCTCCATGGCCAGGGCCGAGGACGGGCACTGCGGCGCGTGCTTCAAGATGATCGTGTTGCCGACCATCAGGTTGGGGGCGGCGAACCTGGCCACCTGGTAGTAGGGGAAGTTCCACGGCATGATGCCGAGCAGCGGGCCGACCGGCTCCTTACGGACCAGCGCCGTTCCCCCGGCCCGCGGGCTGAGCGGGGTGTCCTCGAGCAGCGCGGGCCCCTGCTCGGCGTAGTACCGGTAGATGCTCACCACCAGCAAGATCTCGCCCTTGGCCTCCCTGGTGGGCTTGCCCATCTCCCGGGTGATCAGCGCGGCCAGGTCGTCGATCCGCTCCTTGTACAGCTCGGCCACCCGCCGCAGCACCTTGGTCCGCTCGTCCTTCGCGGTGGTCCGCCAGGACTGGTAGGCGCGGGCGGAATGCTCGAGCACCTGCTCGACCTCCGCGTCGGTGGCCGCGGCGAACTCCCGCTCGGTCTCGTTCGTGGCCGGGTTGACGACCTTGAACTCGCTCACTGGCATCCCTCCGGACTGGCTGACGGCTGAGGCCCCGGCCGTACCTGTTCTCCGTTACCCACGATAGTCCCGCTGGCGGCTAGGATTTCGGCCCGGGCGCACTCCGGCCAGCTGAAGGGAACCACCATGGACCTCGCCGGTCAGGCTGTCATCGTCACCGGCTCCTCGAGCGGCATCGGCGCGGCGATCGCCCGCCGGCTGGCTGGCCTCGGCGCTGGCATCGTCGTCAACTCGGCGTCCTCGGCGCAGGCCGGCCAGCGCATCGCCGCCGAACTGGACGACGCGGTGTACGTCCAGGGCGACATCGGCGACCCGGCTACGGCAGCCGCTCTGGTCTCAGCGGCCGAGCAGCGGTGGGGGCGGCTGGACGGCCTGGTCAACAACGCCGGGGTCACCGTGGACGTGCCGTTGCCGGACATCGCCGCGGTCACCGCCGATCACTGGGACAAGGTCCTGCGCACCAACGTGGTCGGGACCTTCCTGGTCAGCCAGGCTGCTCTCCCGTTCCTGCGCCAGGCCGGCGACGGGTGGATCATCAACATCACCTCGCTGGCCGGAGTCAGGCAAACGGGCAGCTCGCTGCCCTATGCCGTCTCCAAGGCCGCGCTGAACCACCTCACCGCGATCATGGCTAAACACGCGGAAGGCGGAGTCCGCGTCAACGCGGTCGCACCTGGCCTGGTCGCGACGCCATGGACCGAGCAGTGGCACGAGCGCAAGGCGGGCGTCGAGCAGATCGCACCGCTGCACCGGGTCGCCACCGCCGAGGACATCGCCGACGCGTGCGTGGCCCTGGTGACCACTCGCTACGCCACCGGCCAGACGCTCGTGGTCGACGGCGGCCTCGGCCTCACGATCTGATCGCGCCCCGCCGGGGATCCGCTATCGGCGGGAGAGTGACCGCGGCAGGCCGAACCAGGGCAGCACGCTGTTCTCGAACCGGGTCATGGCACAGACCCGATGGCCGGCCAGGGTCAGCACGACGAAGCCGGTCGCATGGCGGACACCGTCAGGGGCATCGACGTAGAACCCGAACGCCGGCTGGCCGTTCGCGCGGGCCGGCACGAGGTGGTACGTGCGGCCGGCGCCGAAAAGAAGGGCACAGAAGCTGGCTACGACATCGCGGCCTTCGTATTCCAGGGGCATGGGCGGCATGGACATGAGGACGTCGTCGGTCAGCAGGGCCACCAGCGCGTCGAGATCGGCAGCTTCGTACGCGCGGGCGAACTTGGCCACCAGCGCTTCCTCGGCCGGCGACCCGGCCACGGGTGGCGGCTCGCGTCCAGTGCTGGCCAGCTGACGGCGCTGCAGGCTGGCCCGCGCTCGCTTGAGAGCGCTGCTGACCGACTCGGTGGTCGAGTCCAGCATGTCGGCCACCTCATGGGCATGGAATCCGAGGACATCGCGCAGCACGAGCACCGCGAGCTGGCGCGGCGGAAGAAGCTGGAGCGCCGTCACGAAAGCCAGCGAGATCGACTCGGTCTGCTCGAAGCGAGCCTCGGGACCGGGCGGCACGTCGACCGCGCCCGGGAGGAAAGCATCAGGAAACGGCTCCAGCCACACGACCTCGCCAAGCCGCGTCGGTTCGGGCGGTTGCACGCCAGGGACATCCCACTCCCTGACCGGGCGCCTGCTGGCCGAGCGACGCGCCTTGAGGCATCGGTTGGTGGCGACCCGGTACAGCCAGGTGCGGAGCGAGGCGCGCCCGGCGAACCCGGCGAGGCCCTGCCAGGCATCAAGCATCGTGTCCTGCAGTGCGTCCTCGGCGTCCTGGAACGATCCGAGTATCCGGTAGCAGTGCACCTGCAGCTCTCGCCGGTACGGCTCGGTCAGCTCCCGGAACGCGTCGCCGTCCCCGGCCCGCGCCCTGGCGATCAGGTCCGTTGTCCCCGTGGTCATCCCTAGCGTCACCTCTCTACCGCGCCTGCGCCGCACGTGCCGTATAGATCCCGGCCGCGGCGCGAATTGGGCGGTCGGCGGGCGCCCACTTTCCCGGCGCCTGAGTCTCTGCCCTCAGTGATAGCTGACCACGCCAGCAGAGGGAGAACCGGAATGGGAAAGATCATCATCAGCGAGAACGTCTCGCTCGACGGAGTCATCTCCGATCCGACCGGAGAGGAGGGCTCGGGGCACGGCGGCTGGTTCGGCCAGATCGCAGACAGGGACCGCGAGGCGTGGGCCAAGCTCGAATTCGACGAGGCCCTGGGCACCGAGGCCCTGCTGCTTGGGCGGCGCAGCGACGAGTGGTTTGCCGTGCGGTGGGCCGCCCGGACCGGCCCGTGGGCGGACAGGCTCAACAGCATGCCCAAATACGTCGTGTCCTCGACGCTGGAGCATCCCAGGTGGAACAACTCGACGGTCCTGGCGGGTGACGCGGTCACCGAGGTCGCGGAGCTGAAGCACAGGATAAACGGGGACATCGTGGTCTACGGCAGCGGCCAGCTCGCGCACACCTTGATCGACCACGACCTCGTCGACGAGCTGCGGCTGACGGTCTACCCGCTGGTGCTCGGGGCCGGCCAGCGGCTCTTCGGCGAGACCAGCGACACGAAACCCCTGCGCCTGACGGGCGCCCGCACCGTCGGCGACAGCCTCGCCTTCCTCACTTACCAGGCCGTCCGAAACGCGTAGGTCAAGCTTCATGCCGGTCCGAAGCCACCCCGGACCGGCATGAAGCAGCCGCACCACGATCGTCTCCGACCGATCCAGGTTTAGGGTGGAGAGCATGTTCGACCTGCCTTCGCTTGAGGAGATGCCCGAAGACCTGCGCTCCCGCATCAAGGAG
>JBEKKH010000235.1:0-12326 GCA_050010815.1 Streptosporangiaceae bacterium
CCTCCACAATGGCTTGACTGGGCCTGCGATTTCGCAAACCCTGGAACGGTCCGGATCCTCTGCGGCCCAACCAAATCTACCTCAGCCGGCCTGGCCAGTCATGATGCGGAGTTTTTTCGTAAGCATTCAGATTGCCGGCACTCAGGGACCTGGAGGATGCCGCCCAGTCCTACCCGGAGGCGATCTGGCCCAGCCAGATCGCCGGCTCGCCCGCGAGCTGCAGCTGTTCCGCCGCGGCGTCACCGTCGGGCCGTCGCGACCGGCAGTCACACAAAGCAACCAGAAATCACGTCAGCGCAATGGCCTGAATGCCTACGTTTTTTTCGTGGCGGTGATGGTCTTGGTTGTGTCATCGTGGAGGCAGGGCGCGTCAAGTACCACGAGCACTGCTTCGAGCTCACATGGGCACTCGATCGCGGCCAGCCGTATGGCTTCCCCGGCTGCGTGCCCGATTTCTCCGGTAACTGCCAAGGAAAGGATCCAGCAAATGACCAGCCCGGTATCGGTACCCGTCACCGCCGAGCTTATCGAGGAACTGCGGTGTATCTACGCCGAGAACCTCGAGATCCCGCTAGACAATGTCACCGTTGAGGCGGATCTCGTAGCCGACCTCGGCGTCGACTCACTCACCCAGGACGAGCTTATGGTCCTAGTGTTGGAGCGTTACGGCATATCATACAACGCTAGCGATATCCAGCCCATGAGCTACCCCACGATCGGCGACCTAGCCGATCTTATCCAGCGCCTGGACCGCGAGGAGAATGGCGTAAAGAACAGCTGACCAAGATGACTGAGATCGCGATAGTAGGAATGGGAATAGCGGTTCCGGGAGCCAGCAGCACCAGTGATTTCTGGCAGTTGCTGAACACCGGACAGCCGCAGTTCTCCGAGCCAAGCGGAAATTACCGGCTCGATTCCTTCTGGTCGGGCGATCCGGATGCGGAGGACCGCACCTATACGAGGGTGTCCGGGTTCCTGACCGGGCTGCACCTCCATCCTCGGCTGGCCACCGAGATCACGAACGGCCTGTTTACCCGCGATGACGGCGAGACGATACGCTTGCGCCACTGCCTGCTCCAAGCCGGTGACACCACGACCACACGCGACAGCGACCGCGGTTGCTGCGTGATCGGCGGCACCGGCCTCACCAGCCAGCGACTGGACGAGGCCATTGTTATAGAAGCTGCCGCACACGAGATCGCGGCCCTGCTCCAGGGCAGATCGGCCGCCGACGATGCCGACCATGCAGGCAATGCAAGCCATAGGGACGAGGAGCGGTTGCGCTCGCTGCTCCGCGACCATTTCGGTCACGCCGGCACGCCACCTGCCCAGCTGCTGGTCGACAAGGTGGTGCACGCCGCCGTCAGTGGCCTGCTGCCCGGCGGCTGTGCGGTCACTGTCGTCGACACCGCGTGCTCTTCGGCGCTGTATGCGATCGACCTCGGGGCCAGGCACCTGCTCGCCGGTGACTGCGAGATTGCCTACTGCGGAGGGCTATCCGGTGTCACTCCCCGGTACAACATCGCTTTCGCGAAGCTCGGCGGGCTCTCCCGGCGCGGGCGGCTGAGCGTCTTCGACCGCGACGCCGATGGCACCCTGTTTTCCGAGGCCGCCGCGGCAGTCGCGCTGAAGACCCTCGGCCGGGCGCTGGAGGACGGTGACCCCGTGCTGGGTGTGCTGGCCGGCTTCGGCGCATCTTCTGACGGAAGAGGTCGCTGGGTCTGCGCGGCCAGCCCGGACGGGCAGTCACTGTGCATCGAGCGCGCGCAGCGCGCCGCGGGCCTTGACGCAAGCCAGGTGGACTGGGTAGTCGCGCACGGCACGGGCACGGCGGCCGGAGACGCCGCCGAGCTGACGGCGCTCGCGGAAACGGCTCCCCCCGCGGGACGATTGTGCGCATCGAACAAGCCGATCGTCGGACACGCGGGATGGTGCGCCGGCGCGGTCTCGGTGATTCACGCACTGCTCGCGCTGAGACATGGCCGTATCCCTGCCCATCAGGGATTTTCCACCCCGTCTCCTGGCTCACCGGTCGGCACTCGCGTTGAGGTTCCGATCCACTCCAGGCCGTGGATGCGCAAAGATAGCCAGCCTCGAACGGTAGGGGTGTCCTCCTTCGGCTTCGGAGGTACCAATGGCCATCTGCTGATTAGTGAAACGGTAGGGGTGTCCTCCTTCGGCTTCGGAGGTACCAATGGCCATCTGCTGATTAGTGAGTATGTTCCGCGCCGAACGGCGCCGGCGACGGCGTTCGGCGATCCCGTCGTCCTGGTGGCCTGGGCCGCTCACCTGCCAGGAGAACCCAGCCGCACGGAAATCAAGCACATGCTCACCACGGGAGTGTGGACGTGCCCGCGTACTTTCGGCCGTTACCAGCCGCCGCCGTTCGACGAGATACGGATCCCCGCCCGCGCAGCCCGATCGACCGACCGCAGCCAGCTCATGGCGTTGCACCTGACGGCCATGATGGTCGCCGAATACGGCGACCTGTGGGCGCCGCTGCGCGACACCACTGGCGTCATCGCGGCGCTGACAGGCCTGGCGCCACTGGCGGTCGGCAATCTGCTGCGTTGCTATGCCGCCGAACTCGAACGCGCGGTCACCGACGAGGACGCCAAGGCTCTCGCTGCTTTCCTGGCGGACGTCCGGGCGGGTACCCCGCCTACGAGCAGGGACACCTGCCCGGGAATCATGCCCAACATCATGGCCGCCAGGCTCGCCAATCACTACGACCTGCACGGGCTCACCATGCTCGTCGATTCCGGGCAGACATCGGGGTTTACCGCGCTCGACGTGGCAGGTCTCTACCTGGCCACCGGCGAGCTGGACGTGGCGCTCGTGCTAGCCGTTAACCTAGCTGTTCCGGCCGGGCTGGCCAGGCTGGCAGGCGCGGAACCCAGCAGGATCGCAGAGGGCGCCTTCCTGCTGGCGCTGACCAGGTCCTCGGTCGCGCGCCGCCATGGCTGGCAGGTACACGCCGAGATCCCCCGCAGCACGCGTGAGCCAGCCGGCCTGGACCACATGGAAACCAGCTTCCTGGCAGCGGACGCGGTCGTCTCCCTGCTCGAGGCGCTGCACCGGAACTTGTCATGACGGATCTCACAGACTCGGCGGCCGTCGATGACCCGGCAGCCATGGCGGCCTGCCAGGTCCCGGATCACTACCGAGCGGCGGTCGTCCTCGCGGCGGATCAAGGGGTGTTCGCCGGAATCCCGCCCAGCGAGCGGAACCTGCATAAGACGCTGCACGTCACGGAAGTACCGACGCCCGTGCCAGCACCCGGCGAGGTGCTGATAGCGGTGATGGCCAGCTCGATCAATTACAACACGGTGTGGACCGCCATGTTCGACCCGGTTTCCACGTTCCGTTTCCTGACAGCCCTCAGCCGGACGTCCGCGTCCGCGGCACGCCACGAACAGCCCTACCACGTGGTCGGATCTGACGCCGCCGGAGTCGTGCTGCGCGTCGGGCCGGGGGTAACCCGCTGGCATCCCGGTGACGAGATCGTCACCCATTGCCTGCATGTCGGCCTCGCCGACCATGCCGGTCACGATGACACGCTGCTCGACCCGGATCAGCGGATCTGGGGGTATGAGACCAACTTCGGCGGACTCGGCGAGCTGGCACTCGTGCAGGCCACCCAGCTCATGCCCAAGCCAGCCCACCTGTCCTGGGAGGAAGCCGCCTGTCTGAACCTCACGCTGTCCACCGCCTACCGGCAGCTCGTTTCCGCGCACGGAGCGGCGATGAAACAAGGCGACCGCGTCCTCATCTGGGGTGCCTGCGGCGGCCTGGGCGGCTACGCCACCCAGCTCGTCCTCAACGGCGGCGGGATCCCCATCTGCGTGGTCTCCTCGGAGGAGAAGGCCGCCCTGTGCCGCCAGCGCGGCGCCGAACTCATCATCAACCGCAGCGCTTTCGAATTCTGGGACCCGCGCGGGCAACCACGCCGAAGTAACTGGAGCCGCTTCAGGAACACCGTCCGCGACCTTGCCGACGGCGACCCCGAGATCGTCTTCGAGCACCCGGGACGGGAAACCTTCGGCGTAAGCGTGCTAACGGCCGCCCGCGGCGGCACCATCGTGACCTGCGCCTCCACCAGCGGCTACGAACACCTCTATGACAACCGGCACCTCTGGATGCACGTCAAGCGCATCATCGGCACTCACTCGGCGAACTACCGGGAGGCATGGAAGGCCAACGAATTGGTCATCCACGGCCGGGTCCATCCCATCATGTCCCGCGTCTACCCGCTGGACCGCATCGCCGACGCCACCTGCGCCGTCCGCGCCAACGAGCACCATGGCAAGGTGGGGGTGCTCTGCCTAGCCCCGAGGGAGGGCCTGGGAATCCGCGACGAGCGCAAACGTGAACGGCACCTAGACCAGATCACATTGTTCCAGCAGGCCTCCACCTGAATGATCCCCGGTCTGGCAGATCCTCAAGAGCGCCGGGATCAGCCGGGCTCCGCGATGCCAGCTTCACCGCCGCATTCGACTCGCTGTTCCAGGCTGCTGGCACGAGGGTTATCCGCTCTGCGGCCCAGGCTCCGCGGATGAATTCGATCATGGAACGCTGGATCGGCAGCTGCCGGCGGGACTGCTCGACCGGACCCTGATCTGGAACCAGCGCCACCTGATGACGGTGCTGCGGGAGTACGAGGATTTCTGCAATTCGCACCGGCCGCACCGCGCCCTGGATCAGGCTGCGCCACTGCGGCCCCCTGCCAGATCGCGTCACCGGCCAGCCCGGCCGCACCGAGCACGCGGGCGTACTTTGCGGGGCCATCACGGAACACTCCCCACCCGCTTTCCAGCGCGCCCGTCGCCAGGCGCTGGGCCAGTACCTCCAAGTCGGGCGTGCCCGCCTCGCAGGCGGCCAGGTGCACGTCCTGTGCTTTCTCCAGCGCTTCGGTGATCCCCTCGCCGTAGCAGTTCTCGTAGTTCAGCAGCCGCTCGGTCCGGGTGATCACGTGATCGGCGAGTTCCCGGACCGCATCGGGCGCGTCGGGCACGAACTCCGCTGCCTCGTCAAGCAGCTCGTGCAGGGCCTCGCCGTCCGGGTACCACTCGTCATGGAGCCCCAGGCTGGAAGCCTCGGCCTCCAGCTCGTCGAGCACCTCGTCCAGCTCCGCGCGCAGACCCGCCACGTCCTGCAGCGGTTGCCCGTCCTCGGCTTCAGCCAGCAGCCGGCCGGCGAGCGCGGGGTCGGCCGCGGCGAGCTCCGCCAGCCGGGTGGCCAGCCAGTCCGGGTCCTGCATCCGCAGCACCTCGAAGAGGTCAGGCTCGTCCGCGTCCGTCCCCGTCCGCACCCAGGCCAGCACGGCGGCGGCCGCATGCGCGCACAGCCCGTCCGCCGGGCATCCGCACTCCCCGGCGATCCCGTCGGGGAGAATCCGCACGCTGACCGGGACGCCGTCCACCGTCGCGGAGATCACCGGGCCGCCGGACCGCAGCCCGCTCACTTTGCCCGCCCACTCCTTGGCCTGCCCGAACACCTCGCCGCCGGCGGCGCGCCGCACCCCGTCCTCACTGACCTCGATAATCGCCATGAGGCCGATCCTCCCGCACCATCCGCCCCGACCGCGGTCAAATCCATCGGCCTAACTAACGGCCGCGAGGAGAGCAGCGTTCCGCCTAGGCTTTCGCTCGTGCTGGAACTGAGCGAGGAAAAACTGGACGCGCTGGTCGAAGAGGCCACAGTCGATGCGTACCACCACGAAGAGCAGCTCAGCGGCTTCGCCGTGATGATCGAGGACAACCTGGAGATGCCCTTCGAGACCACGGTCCTGGGCGTCATGGTGACGGTCAACGGCGTCACCCGGACAGAGTCCGGGATCGTCGCGGACTGCGTCCGCGACGGACAGCACCAGGCGATCTCCGTCCTTGACCTGCCGCTGCCCGGGCCACCGCCGAAGGGTGCCGAGTGGATCGCCGCCTACCGGCACTGGGCCAGGTACGCGTGAGCGAGTATCAGTACTACGAGTTCCCGCGCTCGACAAGCCGCTCACCGACAAGCAGCGCGCTGAACTGCGGGAGCTGTCGAGCCGCGCGGAGATTACCGCCACCAGGTTCGTCAATGAGTACAGCTACGGCGATTTCCGCGGCCGCCCCGAGAAGCTGATAGAACGCTACTTCGACGCGTTCCTCTGCCCCGATATCGCCGGCACCGCACCCGGACGCCCCCCGGATCGCAGGTGTGGCGGTGAGGAGTCTGAGTTGCGGGTCAGCCTGGTGGGTGTGAGCTGCGTGGGCACCACGACGATCGGCAGGATTCTCGCTGAGCGGCGGGGCTGGCCCTTCTTCGACCTCGACGATGAGATCGAACGGCACTTCGGGATATCCATCGAGCGGCTTCAGGCCCGGTTCCTCACCAGTTACGACTACCGGAAAGAATGCGCCGTGGTGCTGGAGCATATCGCGACCGCCAACCCCGACTGCGTGATCGCGCTGCCGCCCAGCGGCCTGCGCGACGCCTTCCTCCGGGTCGTCCGGCGGGTGCCGGGCGTGACCGTGGCCGTCCACGATGCGCCGGGGAACATCCTGGAGCGGATCACCTTCTACGACATCGACTCGCGACGCATCCAGAAACACCTCTCCGGGGAGGAGCGGATCCTCTACCTGAAGGAGATCAAGGCGGACATCTCCTATTTCAAGCGGTCTTATGAACGGGCGGACCTGCAGGTCACCATCACTGGCCTGGACCCGGAGGCCAGCGCCGCCGCCATCGACGCCCGGCTGGGCCGTACCTGAGCGCGCCGCGAATGCGCCAGCCCCCAAGGCTCGGTTCGCTACGGTAGTGCGCATGCCGCCCCCGTTCGGCGCCCTGCTGCATTGAACCCGCGATCAACCGCGCCGGACTTGGGCGCGCGAGTGGGAGACGCCCGGCTCCGGGTTCCTGCCCTGGCGCGCCGGCGCGGGTGACTGGTGGGGCGCGGCGTTCTGCGGCTTCTGGCGGGACTGGGGCTGGGGCTGGGAATATGCAGCCGGGCAGTGGCGGCGGCTTACCACGGCCGGGGATGCGAATGCCGCCCGGCCGGACTCCGCGGCGCCGTACGCCGCAAGTCATGCGTGCCAGGCGGACGAACATCAGGTAGAGCACCCGCGAAGCTACCAGCCGCAAGACCACTACTGCAGGCGAATCCGCAGTCAGACACCTATGCCCCGATTTGGAACCGCACGGTACCAGCCTGCCGCCAGCGTCCGGGACGGCCGTCAGCCCCGGCCGCCAAGCTCGGCGAGTCTAGCGTTGACGGACCCTAGCGAGTACGGCTTGCGCTTGCGCCCGCCCGAGTACGCGTCAGGATATTCCTCCGGGGACTCGCCCTGGAAGGCCACACACACAGGGTAGGTTGCCGCGGGGTCTAGGGGCAGGACCTTCTGCAGGGTGATCTCGTGCTGCCAGCTCGCACCGAAGTCATACTCATAGCCGACCTTGATCTTGCCGCGGAAGGCGTCACGGACCCGGACGTCCTCTTCCTCCCCGGTCTCCTCCAGGCCGAAGGACGGGTCGCTGTAGTTATGACTGCCAACCCGGAACGCGTGCAGGTGATCGCCATCCCATCCGAACACGATCTGGATCACCCGGTGCAGGTCACCGAGCGTAGCAAGCGACGGTACGGCGACGCTGCGCCAGATCGGCGGCTTGAAGTACTTCAGCTGAACCTTCAGCTGCATCGCCTGGTCAATGGTCAGCGGGGCTCCAGACGCGGTCAGGTCCGCCACCGCCTCAGCCACCTCGGCCGCCGCCGGATGGCCGCTAGACCGGATCGCTGCAAGCCGGTCATCGACGTCGGTCCCGGGCACTCGTTCCCACAGACAGCACAGGGCCTCGTCGGGGCCGCGCTCTTCCAGACCGGCGGCAGCCGCCTCGACGGCGAGCCACACCTGTTCAGCGTCGGTGAGCTCGGGCGCGTCGTCCCAGGCGATCAGCGCGCAGCGGGCATGCACCGCGAGCAGCGGCTCTTTGAGCGCTTCCCGCCAGGCCGGCAGAGCTTCCTCCCCGGCCTCCTCGGCCAGGTCAGCGGCCAGCCAGCGCATCCTCGGTGACATCGAAGCCGCGGCCCGCAGAATCTCCCGCACCGTTTCCTCCGGATCCCGCTCGGCCATCCACTCCCAGGCGAGGTCACGCCGTTGCGCCTGGTCGAACATGGCGAGACGCGCGAGCATCTCGGCGGTGGTGAGGTTCTCGGGCATGACGGGCCGGCTGTCGTCCAGCCGCTCCATCGCCCAGCGGCCCAGCGGCGTGACCTGCGGACCTTCCGCGACCGCGCCAAAGGCGTCAAGCAAGGTCCAGCATGCTGACCGCCGCTGTACCCAGCCTTGCACGCGGGGATCCGCGGGATCTTCGGCGACCACCTCCAGGAACGACAGCAGGATGTCATCAGGAACCGAACGCTGCCCATACTCAGCGGCAGCTGACGCCCGCAAGGCATCCAGCCAGGCGGAAAGGACTTCGGCGTCCTGATCGGGTAGGGCGATAGAACGTGCTCCGGCCTTGCCACCTGTTACCGCCACCAACCCAGCGGCCAGGGCGAGGAGCCACGCCCGGTGCAGGTCCGGCACATCGGCTGCGGAACGCAGCGTCTGCGGGGCCTTGACGCCTATGACCGCGGCAGCGGCCGGCACATCTGGCTTCCGCAGTACTTCCCGGCCGGTCAGCAGGCGAGGACCCGAGTCGGCCAGCCAGCTGGCGAGCGCTACCGCGCGGCGCATGACCGCCGATTCCCTGGCAAGGGCCGAGAGCCGCGATTCGTCCACGGCCAGAGACTACCGCCGACTCAGGATCAGCACCGCCGCGCGGCGCTGCTGGCGCCGTCTGTCCTTCTTCAGCCGCCAGCTCCGGCTTGCCTTTCCCACGGCATGGACCTGCCTGCCTCTGGCCCAGGAGACAGAATCTTATGCAACGCCCGCTGAACTCAGGCAACACGCGGACGAGCAGCGGGCCGAAAGGCTCGCTGGGTCATGAAGGAGGGAGCCCCTGCTCGGGCCAGCCTGACTCGGAGTAGTCCACCACGGCGTCGGCACCAAACTCCTGGGCGAGGTTCAGTTTCTCCTTGCCGCGGGCGGCACCGATGACTCGTGCGCCGGCATTGTGAGCCAACTGGATCAAGAGGCTTCCGAGCCCACCGCCCGCTCCGAGAATGAGTACCCATTCCTCCGCCCGGAGGTCGGCTTGGTCGATGAGACTGACGGCAGTTCGGCCGTCGTGGAGCAACGCGGCCGCCTCAGCGATCCCGAGACCCACTGGTACCGCTATCAGGTTGTCCACCGCGACCACGGCCCGCTCCAGGTACCCGCCGCGCTCGGCGGTACTGGCGACGACCCGGCGGCCCACCCAGTCCGGATCCACACCCTCCCCTACCGAAGCCACCTCTCCGGCGACCCCAGCACCGGGCACGTAGGGCAGGGTCGTCGCGAACCAGTCACGAGCCGAACCGCTGCGGATCTGGGTGTCGAGAAACAGCACCGGAGCAACCAAGACGTCCACCACCACCTGCCCGGGGCCGGCAGATGGCTCGGGGGCTTCGCTCACCGCCAGCACCTCGGGTCCGCCGAATTCCGTCACCTGCACGATTCGCATGTTTCGACCTCCTGGTCGGCTTCACTCTCTGTCGTATACTCCAATCTTTGTGTCAACTCAAAGAATTAGTTAGGTGGCTTCGTGGCCCGCCCGCGCCTGGAGGGCTGGCTCGACGAGGGGCTGGCGCGAGGGCCGATACTGGTCTGGGCCCCGGCCGGGTTCGGCAAGACGTCCCTGCTTGCCGACTGGGCCGGCGTGCCCCAGCGGTCGGTGGCCTGGCTGTCGCTGGACGCAGGCGACAACGATCCGGCGGCTTGGCTGTTGTCATTGCCCTGCGGCGACGCTGAAGTTGAGGTCCGCCACCAGACGGTCACCTTGACCGCTGCTGGGTCTTGCAGGGTCAGCCGGATCGAACGGTCGCCGGGAGTGTAGGCGGGTGCTTGGGCGGGGTCTTGGCGGTCGGCCGTGAACGCTTCCTGTACTTGGCTGGCGATCAGGCCTGGGATGCCGGCCAGTGAATCGAGGACGATGACTCGCGGGTTGATGGCGCCGATCTGCTGTTTGAGCTCGTCCTTGCGGTCAGGGGGGACTTGGCCGCCCAGCGAGACCAGGTCGATGTGGGTGACATCGAACCGGCCGGTGATATCGCTGAAGAAGTCGCTGGTCGCCTGGGCGGTGTAACCGAGGTCGCATAGGGCAGCGATGGAGTCGTCGAGGATGCGCTGGCTCGCGCCGATCAGCAGGACGCTTCGATTAGAGGTGTCGGTTGTCACGTCAGCTCCAGTGTTTTCAGGTTGGGGTGGGGTCAGATTGCGGCCGAGGCCGGGTACGGGTTGGTGGCAGGTCCGTAGACTCTCGTGACCGGGGCTTTGCGCCGGCGTGACGCGCGTCACGATCGTGCTCCTGGCTGCCTCTTTGGATCAGTCCCGGCTGGATAAGTCCTGGTGATCTCAAAATCCGATGGCTTCGCGGAGCAGCAGGACGGTGCCGCGCCCGGGCCGGGGTTCTGCGTTGAGGATGAGAAGGCGGTTGATGGCACTGGGCCGCCCGTAGGCCACCTCGGCGCGGGCGCTCTCAAGCGGAAGAGCATGCTCCTCGACGCGGCGCAGCGCGGTACTCAGATCGGGTACCACCTTCTGCGCCCCGACGATCCAGATCGCATAGGCGGCGCCGCCGGCATAACCGGGAAGCTGGCTTCCGCTGGCCGAGGCGACCACTAGGGAGCCGGTTTCGGTGAGCGCGGAGGCGCTGGCCACGATGACGTCGGGGCTGGCGAGCAACCGCCGGATCTCGTCGGCCTGGGCGACACGGTCCATGGCCAAAAGGCGCGGTTTGAGGGCCTCGTAGCGCCCGCTGCTGTTGATGTCCTCATCGATGCCGGACAGGCGGAGGGTCTCGCTGGCTCCGGTGAACACGCTGACGCCCTCGGGTATCAGATCTTTGATCCGGGCACGCGCTGCGGCAGCGTCGTCGAGAATCTCGACGGTGAACCCGTGTGCCCTCAGCGCGGTGGCCGCCTGCTCCAGGTGCTGAGCGGGCGCCGGGTCGGCGAACGACGTTGCCGGCGTTAGGGTAGTCATGCTGTCTCCTGGGCTGGACGTTGATGTACCGGGCCGTAAGGCGCAGACGGAGGCGGATTGCGGTTGCCGGTCCGCGGTGATAGCGCTTCGGGTGTCGATGACCCAAAAGGCCGCGGCTTGGATGTGTTCGTCTCATCAGTACGACAACGCAGCCCCCCGGAATGTGAGGCGACACGCAACATCACATTCCAGGGGGCTGTCTTGTCGGACTAGCAAAGGGCGGACGCGATTGAGGGAGGCTGGCGAGACGATGACCACCAACTCGGGGCCAGGACAAGATCCCACCTACCCGGGCCTGAGTGTGATCATGGGCGAGCGGCGTCAGCTGATCAATCTCACTTACCGGCTCCTTGGCTCCTTGGCCGAGGCTGAGGATGCCGTCCAGGAGACCTACGCCCGCTGGTACTCGATGTCCCGGCAGAAGCAGGACGCCATCGAATCCCCCGGCGCCTGGCTGACCACGGTCGCCAGCCGCATCTGCCTCAACCTGCTCGGCTCGGCGCGGGCCCGCCGAGAGACATATGTGGGTGACTGGATCCCCGAGCCGCTGCCCGAACCTACGGAATGGAACACCGGGCGGTCGGCCGACACCGCCATCGACCCGGCCGACCGGGTCACCCTCGACGAGTCAGTCAACATGGCCTTCCTCGTCGTGCTCGAATCGATGACCCCGGCCGAGCGCGTGGTATTCATCCTCCACGACGTCTTCCGCTACGCCTTCGCCGAGGTGGCCGAGATCGTCGGCCGTACCCCCGCGGCATGCCGTCAGCTGGCCTCCTCAGCGCGCCGCCGCATCGGCGCCTCGCAGGCTCTTGCGACCCCGACAGCCGGGCAGGCCGGCATCGTCCGAAAGTTCAGGCAGGCATGGGAGGCTAAGGATATCGACAGCCTGATCGGCCTGCTCGACCCCGATGCCACGGCGAGTGCCGACAGCGGCGGCCTTGCCAGCGCCTTGCCCGGACCGATCGGGGGCGGTGCTCAGATCGCGCGCGCCTGCGTCGACCTCGCCGATCGGGCGCCCGGCCTGACGATCCTGGAACGCACGGTCAACGGCCAGCCCGGCCTGGTCGCTCAGCAAGACGGGATGACCGCGGCGGTCCTGGCATTCGACATCGCAGACGACCGGATCAAGAACATGTGGGTAATACTCAACCCCGAGAAACTTCGTCCCTGGGCGACGCACATCGATCGGTGACTCCCGAGGATCTGGCCGGCCCAGCGATC
>JBEKKH010000236.1:0-10176 GCA_050010815.1 Streptosporangiaceae bacterium
GGGCCGCCGTCGGTGTCGAGCAGGCCCTGCAGGACGGCCCGCCGGACCTTCGTCGAGTTGTAAAGGTAGAGCTCGGGTACGAACTTGGTGTTCGATCGGGTGCCGTGTAGTCCGAGGCGACGTGCTACCCCGGTCACCGGGTTCTCCAGGGTGATGACGTCGCCTGGTGCGGTGACCCGGTTCAACATGTAGTCGGGTCCCTGCCTGGGCCGGACCTCAGTTCCCGGCAGCAGCCGCTGCAGCTCCCAGGCGAGCTCCGGATCGCCGGTGGCGAAACTCGGCGTGGTTGCCCCGGTCAAGCATCCGTCGCCCAGCAGCAGGCCGAGCGCGTACGGATCCATCGGCACTTCCCGGTAGGGAAAGGACACAGGCGCATTGTGCAAGGGAAGCTCGTACCGGTGGCAGTGATGAGCGCGCAGGTTCCCGATCATCTCGCGGGTGGTCAGGACCCGGAGCGGCTTGCCGCGCCGGCGGTCGTCGCGGGTGGCCACGGCCCACAGGTGATCGCCCGAAGCCAGCGTCGAGGCGCCGTCCTGAGCGGTGACCCGGTAGATGTCCTTCTCCCCCTGCGGATATACGCCGATCACCGGGGTTGGTTTGCCGTCTGAACCGATGACCAGGTCACCTATGGTCAGGGAGCCGATGGGCCGGAAGCCGTCCGGTGTCAGCACCGGAGTGGCAACAGGTTGCGAGCGGCCCCGCATGTACGCCAGGGGGGCAATCTCGATGGTGCCGGCGGCCATCAGCTTGGGGATCGAGTCTGGGTCGAGCATGTCGTGCAGCGCGTCGTAGAGCGGGCGCAGGTACGGGTCGATCTTCTCGTACAGGGTTCCGGGCAAGAAGCCGAGCCGCTCGCCCGCCTCCACCGCGGGCCTGGTCAAGATGATCCGGTTGACCTGCTTGGCCTGGAGCGCCTTGACCGCCTTGGCCATGGCCAGGTAGGTCTTCCCGGTGCCCGCCGGGCCGATGGCGAACACGATCGTGTGCTCGTCGATGGCGTCCGCGTAACGCTTCTGGTTCAGGGTCTTGGGCCGGATGGTCCGGCCGCGGGCCGACAAGATACCGACCGTGAGCACATCCGCCGGGCGGACGCCGCGCTCGGCCCGCAGCATGGCCGCAGCCCGCTCCACCGCGTCAGCGGTCAGGTCCGTTCCCTTGCGCAGCAGCTCGACGAGCTCGTCGAACAGCCCCGTCACCAGGGCGGTTTCCGCCGGGGTTCCGGTCGCGGTGATCTCGTTGCCGCGGACGTGAATGTCGGCGGCAAACTCCCGCTCGATCACGTGCAGCAGCTCGTCCCCGGAGCCGAGCAGGCTGACCATCGAGTGGTCAGCGGGTATCACGATCTTTACCTGGGACCGTGGTTCACCCTGCTGCGCGTCGTCGTCAGGACCGCTGCCGGCGTTCAGGTTATCGTTTCGGATATCTGTCAATTCGACGCTCTCGAAGACCCGGAGGACTGCCCCCCGAGCGTATTGGCCACCATGGTATCCGCCGTGCGGGTCGGCTGGCTCATCCGGGCGGCCAGGTGAGGGACCGGCCGCCGAGCAGGTGCGCGTGGACATGCGCCACGGTCTGGCCCGCCTGCTCGCCGGTGTTGAAGACAACGCGGTAACCGTGGTCGCTGAGGCCCTCCGCCGCCGCGGCCTGGTGCGCCTCGGTGATCAGCTCGCCGAGCAACCCGCTGTCCGCCGCGGCCAGCGCCGCCACATCGGGGTAGTGCACCTTGGAAATGAGGAGCACGTGGGTGGGAGCTTGCGGGTTGATATCGCGGAAGGCCAGCACCCGATCGGTCTCACTGACCTGGGTCGCGGGAATTTCTCCGGCGACGATGGCGCAGAACAAGCATTCGGTCACGCCAAGATCTTAGGGCTTCGCTCGCGGCGGGGGGATTAAACGATTGGTCGGCCTGCTCATACCGTCATATTTCGGTCATATCGCGGTACTGATGAGTAACCATGTTGCGATGCTCTGTTATGGTGCTGATCCTTGCAAGAGCTGTCGTAACTGTACGCTCAACGGATATTCTTGACTTTCGGCAGCCCTCAGCAGGCCTGGTGGCATGTCGAGGAGTTTGCGGGGCCGGCCAGGAACCATCGTGCGGAACCTGGCCATCCGTCCATCCAGGCAGTTAGCTGGGCGGTCCGCCCATGGCGGCAAGACGACGGACGGTCAGGCGAGTGGGAGATTTGGGGATGAAGGACCGGCAACCGTGGTGCTGCGTGACTTTCATCGCGGCGCGGAAGCGGCCTGATGGAGAGTGAACCGGAAGATGGGGCAGCGCGTCCTACCAATGTGACCGAAACCCTGGTAGCGACCGGAGCTATCGTGCCCGGCGCTTTCCTGGCGCCCCCGGCCCGGATGGAATGGAACGCGGACCGTGCGGTCACCGAGCTTTACTCCTCGCACTACCGGGCCCTGGTGCGCCTGGCCGCCCTGCTCGTGCGCGACACGCCCACCGCCGAAGAAGTGGTGCAGGATGCGTTCGTCGCGATGCACGGGGGCTGGCAGCGGCTGAGGAACGCGGAGAGCGCGCTCGCCTATCTGCGGCAGGCCGTGGTCAACCGGTCACGATCCGTCCTGAGGCACCGGACCGTGGTCGACAAGAACTTGCAGAAGGCGCCGCCGGACATGCCGAGCGCCGAGCATGGCGCGCTGGTCCTGCTCGAGCGTTCCGCGGTGGTGGCGGCCCTGCGTGAGCTGCCCGAACGTCAGCGTGAGGCCATCGTTCTGCGGTACTACGCCGACCTGTCCGAGGCCGAGATAGCGAGCACGATGGGGATCAGCCGCGGTGCCGTGAAGAGTCACACGGCCCGCGGCATGTCGGCCCTGCGTGCGGCCCTGGATCGAGAGTAGCAATGCGACCCCGCCACGACGGTAAGCCAGCGCCCGGGCAGGACTTTGACCAGTTCGTGCACCACGCGCTGCATGCTGCCGCCGATCAGGTAGAGCCGCACCCGGCCGGGCTGGAGCGGATCCGCGCACGGGTAGGAGCCAGCCAGTCGGTGTCGGCCAACGCGGTGCCGGCCAACCGGGTGCCGGCCAGCACGGGCGTGCTCGCCGACATGGTCCGGCGCTGGAACGCCCGCCGCGGCGGGCACAGCGCGGGTGACGCCGGGCAAAGCCCGCAGTGGGACTGGCGGGTGGGTCTGATCAGGCCCGCCATCGCCCTGGCCTGTGTGGTGTTTGTGATGGGCGTGGTCCTTGCTTCGGTGCCTCCGCTGCGGCAGGCGGTCAGTTCGTCCGTGGCGGCCGTCTTTGACGGTACGAGTTCCACCAGCGCGACCAATCCGACGGCTTCAGGCCGCGGTGGCCAGGCGGGGGCGGGCGGGGCCGGCGGCTCGGCCTCCACCGCCGCCGAGCGCCGACGGCCTACCCCGCTCGCGTCATGCACGCAGTCGTCGGCGACGCCTTCGGCCAGCAAGGCGCCAGCCTCGTCGAGCCCTGCGACCACGGCGCCGACTTCACCGGGCCCGTCAACTCCGCCGGCCAGCTCACCGGCCAGCCGCCCGGCCGCGGATGTGTCCGGCAGCGGCAGTCCGAGCGCGACGAGCAGCGCGAGCAGTAGCACGACCTCGACGTCGAGCGCTTCGGCCACGGCTCAGGCCAGCGCCAGCGTCAGCGCCAGCACCAGCGGGACCAAGACGCAGGACAAGCAGAAGACCGGAACCATCTGCGGTAGCTCGACCGCTAAGGCCAGCACATCGCCCCAGCCGACGACGTCGCCCGTCACCTCGACGGCGAGCAGCGCGACCGCGCCCGCCAGCGGCTCGTCGTCGACGGCCGGCGCATCGCCTGGCGGCACTGACTCACCCGCGCAGACCGGCGGGGATGCCTCGGCAAGTTCGGCTGGCGCGGGAGGTCCCGTGTCCGGCAGCCCCGTGTCCGGCAGCCCCGTGTCCGGCAGCCCCGGGTCTGGCAGCACGACGTCTGGCAGCCCGAAGCCCGGCAGCACGGAGCCGGACAGCACGGAGCCGGACAGCAACGGTTAGGGCCAGCGACCCGAACGGCTGAGCAGGATGGCGGCGGCCACGGTCCCGGCGGTCGAGGTCCTCAGCACGGTGGGTCCCAGGCTGCGGGCGGTGGCCCCCGCCTGGCGGAAGGTGGCGCCCTCCGCCTCGGTGATGCCGCCTTCCGGCCCGACCACGAGGAGCAGGTCACCGGATTGCGGCAGGGGTAGCGCGCCGAGTCCCGCGGCGGAGTACGGGTCGAGCACGATGGCGCAGGCCGCCTTGCTGATGGCCTGGCCCACCTGCTGGGCCGAGGCGGTGTCCGTCACTTCGGGGATCCACGCGCGGCGGGACTGCTTGGCCGCCTCGCGCGCGGTGACCCGCCATTTCGCCAGCGAGCGTTCCCCCCGCGCTCCCTGCCAGCGGGGAACGCAGCGCGCCGCGGCCCACGGCACGATCCGGTCGACACCCACCTCCGTCAGCTCCTCCACCGCCAGCTCACCGCGGTCGCCCTTCGGGATGGCCTGGACCACGGTGATGGTCAGCTCGGGGCGGGGTACCTGCCGCCTGGCTCGCACCGCCAGCTCGAGACCGTCCGGCCCGGCCGCGGTGACCATGCACTCCGCCACCAGGCCCGCGCCGTCACCCACATCGGCCCGCTCGCCCGGGCGCAGCCTGCGCACGGTGGCCGCGTGGCGGCCCTCGGCCCCGGACAGGACGAGGACATCGGAGGCCAGGTCGGCGCGGTCAGCCCAGAAGACAGGCGGCTGCGGCACCCGGGTTCAACGTCCGTTGAACGCGTCACGCAGTCTGGAGAAGAATCCCTGCGATCCCGGCGCGAACTTGCCGGGCGGTGCTTCCTCGCCGCGGAGCTTGGCCAGCTCGCGCAGCAGCTTCTCCTGCTCCACGTCGAGCTTGGACGGCGTTTCGACGGTCACCTGGATGACCAGGTCGCCGCGGCCGTTGCCGTTCAGGTGCTTGACACCCTGACCGTAGAGCGGGATGACCTGGCCGGACTGGGTGCCGGGGCGGATGTCGATGTCAGCGGGACCGTCCAGGCTCTCCACGGAGAGCGTGGCGCCTAGGGCTGCGGCCACCATCGGGATCGTCACCGTGCAATGCAGGTCGTCGCCCTGCCGCTCGAAGATCTCGTGCGGGCGCTGCATGATCTCCAGGAACAGGTCTCCGGGCGGGCCGCCGCCCGGGCCGACTTCGCCCTCGCCGGCCAGCTGGATGTGGGTGCCGTCCTCGACCCCGGCCGGGATCCGCACCTTGATGGTGCGCCTGGTCCGCACCCGGCCGTCGCCGTCGCACTCGGGGCAGGGCCGGACCAGCACGGTGCCGTATCCGCCGCAGCCCGGGCACGCCCGGGCCATCATCACCTGGCCGATGAAGGAACGGGTCACCTGGCTCACTTCACCGCGCCCGCCACAGATGTCGCAGGTCTGCGGGTGCGTTCCCGGGGCGGTGCCCTCGCCGGAACAGGTCGGGCAGACCACGGCGGTATCCACGGTGAGCTCACGGGTCGCGCCGAACGAGCACTCAGAAAGGTCGAGCTCGATCCTGATCGTCGCGTTGCGGCCGCGCTGCGCCCGGCTGCGCGGCCCGCGGGTGGCGGTACCGCCCGCCCCGCCGAAGAACTGGTCGAGCAGGTCGTTTAGCGGGTTGAACCCCTGGCCGAAGGGGCTAGCCCCCGCGGCCGCGCTGCTCGCGAACGGATCCACGCCCATGTCGTACATCCGGCGCTTCTCGGTGTCCGAGAGCACCTCGTACGCCTGGGTGATCTCCTTGAACCGCTCCTGCGTCTCAGGATCGGGGTTCACGTCCGGGTGAAGCTCCCGGGCCAGCCGCCGGTAGGCGCGCTTGACCTCTTCCTGGGTCGCGTCGCGCCGGATCTTGAGCAGCCCGTAATAATCCGCCGCCACTAGGACTCCATCAGAATCTGGCCGACATAACGTGCCACCGCTCGCACCGCCCCCATCGTGCCCGGGTAATCCATCCGGGTCGGCCCCAGCACACCGAGCTTGGCCAGCGGTTCGGCCTCGTTCCCGTAACCGGTGGACACCACCGACGTGGCCTGCAGGCCTGCGACCTGATTTTCCGAGCCGATCCTGACCGTCAAGATGGCGGGCTCGGTCGTCTCACCGAGAAGCCGCATCAGTACCACCTGTTCTTCCAGGGCTTCGAGCACCTCTCGCAGCCCCTTGCTGAAATCGTGCGCGGCCAGGTTCGCGGCTCCGCCGAAAACGATCTTCTCCTCGTTCCGCTCGACCATACTGGCCAGCAGAACGGTGAACACGGCGTTGGCGTTCGCGCGTTCCTCGACCGGTATCCGCTCGGACAAGTCGGTGACCATGGCGGCGGCATCGGAAAGCTTATGCCCGCCCAGGCAGGCGTTGATGACCGCACGTACGTGGGAGACCGAGGCGTCCTCCCAGGGCTGGGGCAGGTCCACCGTGCACTGCTCCACCCGGCCGGTATCGGTGATCAGCACGAGCAGCAGTTTCTGCGGGGCCAGCGGAACGAGTTCGATATGCCGGATCGAGGACCTGGTCAGGGACGGGTACTGCACCACGGCCACCTGGCGGGTCAGCTGGACCAGGAGCCTGACCGTCCGCATGACCACGTCGTCGAGACTGTAGGCGCCGCCCAGGAAACTCTCGATGGCCCGCCGCTCGGCCGCCGACAGGGGCTTGATGTTGGACAGCCGGTCCACGAAGAGCCGGTATCCCTTATCCGTGGGTATCCGCCCGGCGCTGGTGTGCGGCTGCGCGATGAAGCCCTGCTCTTCCAGCACCGCCATGTCGTTGCGGATGGTGGCCGGGGACACATCGAAATGGTGCCGGTCCACCAGCGACTTCGATCCGACCGGCTCGGTGGTGGACACGTAGTCTTCGACGATCGCACGGAGAACCGTCAGTTTGCGCTCGTCGAGCACGCGTTCACCTCCCTGGCACTCCTGAAACCCGAGTGCTAAGTCTATTGTGTCTGACAAGTTCCTGGCGCGCGATGGCGAGGCCGAAGGCCGCAGCTGATCACCCCCAGAACGTCCCCGTCCGTCATGCCGCACGGGGAACCGTACCCATAAAGGATGGTAACCCGCCCGGCATGACCCGCAATAGCGCGTGTCGGCGGCGGTGGTGCCGAGTCTGTCTCGGTTACCCTTGCGGCAGAGCAGGCCAGGAGGATACGGCTGAGGAGATTTCCGTGCGGAGTAGGCGATACGACGCTGACGTGCTCGCGGCCGGAGAGGCAACGGGACTGCGCCGCCGGCGGCCGGGGCAGCGTGAGGTGCCCAGGGTCGAGGCCGAACGCGGCCTGGTGGTAGAGGATTCAGAAGGCCGGTTCTGCGGCGCGGTGGTCGGCTACTCCAAAGGCGCCGTGACGCTGGAGGACCGGCACGGCAGGCGGCGGGTCTTCCCGCTCACTCCGGCCGCCTTCCTGCTCGAGGGCCAGCCGGTCACGCTCATCCCGCCCGCCCCGACGAGCCCGACCACCCCGGCTACGTCCGGTCAGGCCCGGAGGACCGCCTCCGGATCGGTGGCCGCGCCGGTGCGGCAGGCCAGGGTCGCCCGCGCGAGCCGCATCTACGTCGAGGGCAAGCACGACGCCGAGCTGGTCGAGAAGATCTGGGGCGATGACCTGCGCGACGTCGGCGTGGTGGTCGAGTACCTGGAGGGCATCGATGACCTGCAGGCCATCGTGGCGAGCTTCTCCCCCGGGCCCGGCCGGCGCCTCGGCGTGCTCGTCGACCATCTGGTGGCCGGGTCGAAGGAAACCCGGATCGCGGCCAGCATCCGCTCCCCCGACGTGCTGGTCGTGGGGCATTCCTTTATCGACATCTGGGCCGCCGTGCGGCCGTCCGCCGTCGGCCTGACGGCCTGGCCGGACGTGCCGCGGGGGCAGCCGTGGAAGGAGGGGGTGCTGCACGCCATCGGCTGGCCGCCCGAGGTACCGCGGGCCTGGCAGCGCATCCTGCGGTCGGTATCGAGCTACGCCGACCTGGAACCGGAGCTGCTTGGCCGGGTCGAGGAGCTCATCGATTTCGTCACCGCGCCCGGAAGCGAATAGCGTGGCCACAGCCGCAGACGACACCAGAGGATCGATGACGAGCGAGCCGACTCGACCCGTGCCTGATCCGCAGGTACGCGAGGGCGAGATGACCTCGGCCACGTTCGGTTACCTGGGCGCCATCTTCCTGGGCCCGGTGATCCCGCTGATCATCTACCTGGTCAAGGCGCGAAGCTCGCCGTTCCTGCGGTATCACGCGGCGTCGGCGGTCAACCTGTCCCTGACCTGCCTGCTCTACGCCGTGTGCTGCGCCATTTTCGGTGGCCTGCTCGCGCTGGACAGCGTCACCGCCGCCCTGGCCATCGCGCTTCCGCTGGCTTTCGGGCTCTGGGTGACGATGCTCACGTACCTCATCCGCGGCGCCGTCGCGGCGAACCACGGCGAACCACGGCGCCCACCTCAGTGGATCTGCGCGCGCATCCTGTCCTGACCGTTCGGCTCACTCGGTCAGCGCCCGGGTCGCCGCGTCCGCCAGCAGGCGGCCTCGCCTGGTCAGCAGGATGCGGCCCCGAGCATAAGCGGCCGGATCGGCGAGGCCGTCGGCGACCACCGACCCGGCGTTCCGGCGCCCGGCGGGACCAAGCATGGCCACCGGCCACCCCTGGGCCAGGCGGATCCCCAGCATGACCCGCTCCAGCTGCCGCTCCGGCTCGGTCAGGATCTCGCGGGCCTGCCCCGGGCTGCGCCCCGCGGCGATCCGAGATCCATAGCGGTGCGGGTGACGCACGTTCCACCACCGGGTCCCGCCGACGTGGCTATGCGCCCCCGGCCCGATCCCCCACCAGTCGCCGCCCGTCCAGTAGAGCATGTTGTGGGCGCACCGCGACGACCCCGACGACTCCGACCCGTTCCCCGCCGCCCAGTTCGAGATCTCGTACCAGCCCAGGCCCGCGGCGGTCAGCACGTCGTCCGCCACCAGGTAGCGATCGGCGAGCACGTCATCGTCGGGCGCAGGCAACTCGCCGCGCCGCACCCGGGCCGCCAGCCGGGTGCCGGGCTCGACCGTGAGCGCGTAGGCGGACACGTGATCGGGCTCGGCGGCCACGGCCGTATCCAGCGAGCACCGCCAGTCCGCCTCCGACTCCCCCGGCGTGCCGTAGATCAGGTCCAGGCTGACGTGCTCGAACCCGGCCGCCCGGGCCCAGGCGGCGCACTGCGTCGGGCGCCCCGGCTGGTGCACCCGGTCCAGGGTCGCGAGCACACCGGGAACCGCGCTCTGCATCCCGAACGAGACGCGGGTGATCCCCTGCGCTCGCAGCTCGCTCAGGTGACCCGGCCCGACGCTTTCCGGGTTGGCCTCGGTGGTGATCTCGGCCCCGGGTAGCAGCCCGAACTCGGCGTCGATGGCCCGCAAGATGGCGCCGAACGCGGACGGCGGCAGCAGGGTCGGCGTGCCGCCGCCGAAGAACACCGTGCTGACCGGGACATCGGTCGCGCCGAGGACCTTGCGGGCGAATCCGATCTCCGCGATGGCCAGGGCCGGGTAGGTGCCGACCGAGACCGGGGTGTCCCCCGGGGCGCCGAGCTCGGCGGCGGTGTAGGTGTTGAAGTCGCAGTATCCGCAGCGAGTCGTGCAGAACGGCACATGCACGTAGATCGCGAAGGGCCGCGTCCCGAGGCCATCGCGCGCGCTTTCCGGCAGCGTCCCGTCGGCGGGGACGGGCTCACCATCGGGCAGAACGCCAGGCATGGCAGCCACGGTACCCGCAGAAACACACGCGGTAGTCCTGACGAAATGGTGGTGTACGGTGCCGGCCGGCCGGATTAACGACTGGCGCGCTTAGACTGAAAGAGCCGCGTTTACGGGAGACACGAGGCACAGTGCGCGTTGACTGGAGGCACCGGGTGGCAGAGAACCAATCGCAGTGGCCGACCGAGCACCCGGGGTACGGCTGGCCTGCCGCTGATCCGGCTCCTCCTGGCGAGGTCCGGCCCGCTGAACCGCAGGTCCCGCCCGCTCCCGTCCCGCTCCCGCCCGCCGGGTACCAGGCTCCGCCCGCCGGGTACCAGGCTCCGCCCGCCGGGTACCAGGTCCCGCCCGCCGGGTACCAGGTCCCGCCCGCCGGGTACCAGGTCCCGCCCGCCGGGTACCAGGCTCCGCCCGCCGGGTACCAGGCTCTGCAGGCCGGGTACCAGGTCCGGATGAATTCCTCGATGC
>JBEKKH010000237.1:0-10999 GCA_050010815.1 Streptosporangiaceae bacterium
TCGACCTCGGCCAGGCGGTCGCCCTGGCCGAGCTGGCCCGGGCCAGCGGCGTGCGTCACATTGTCGGGCTGCAGGGATACCAGGCGCCCGGGGCCCGGTTCGTTCGGGAGCTGATCGAAAACGGCGACATCGGGCAGCTGCTGACGGTCAGCGTGGTGGCAGCCGGAGGCCCGGCGGGACGCCGGATCCCGCAGGCCAACGTCTACGCCACCGATGTAGCCGCCGGGGCCACGGTGCTCAGCATCTCCACTGGCCAGCTGCGCATCGTGGGCACCGAGGCCACCCTGGTGGTCCGGCCGGCGCTGGCCAGCCCGGGTTCGGCCGGCAGTATCCACATCACCGACTGGGCCATCTCCATGAGCAAGCCCGACGGCTCGGCCACGGACCTGCCGGTGCCCGGGCGCTTCAGCCCGATACCCGCGGCGGTGCCCGCCGGGCCACCGAGAAATGTCGCCGTGCTGTACCGCGAGTTCGCCCGCGCGATCAGCGACGGTCAGCCGGCTACGCCGGACTTCGCCACGGCCGTCCGGTACCACCAGCTGCTCGAACAGATCCAGCGAGCGTCCGACACCGGCATCCGCCAAGACGCCGTCGGCTAGGAAGGGCGGCCATGAGCGGTCCAGGCGTACTGCCCATCGTCGAGTGCGGCGATCCGGTCCTGCGCCGCCCGGCTGAGCCGGTTAGCCCCGCCGATCTGCGCACCGGCGAGCTACAGCTGCTCATCGGCCAGATGCGGGCCACCGTGGAAGCCGCGCCTGGCGTCGGACTGGCGGCACCCCAGGTCGGCGTGCCCATTCAGCTCGCGGTCCTGCAGGACGGCCCGGAGCGCTCACCGGGGTGGTGGCCCGCCACCGTGCCGTCCGGGTCGAAGCGCTCGACGAGCACGGCCAGCCCGTCGACCGGGTGTTCTCGGGATGGGCGGCCCGTATTGTCCAGCACGAGGTCGACCATCTCGGCGGCCGCTTGTACCTGGACCGGGTCGAGACCAGATCGCTGTCCACCGCCGGCAACTACGCCCAGCTGTGGGCTGGGCGGTCGCCCGAAGACGCGGCCGCCACCCTCGGGTTCACGCTGAAGTAGAGATCGTCGCAGCGTGCCGCGATGACCGGCGGCGGCGGGATTGAGCACCTGGTCGAACCAGTCGAAGGCGCGGGAGCGGAACAGCCCATCAGGCCCAGCGCGCTAATCGTGCCAGCACCGGCGGCGGAGCTCGCTGGTCAGCGGTCCTTGGCGTCGTGGCTGGTGCTGGCTCGGCCCGGGATGGCCCGCGATTCCCTAGCCGCGGGCGGCAGCTGCCCGCGGGCTTCGAGCCAGTCCCGCAGATCCGCGCGGACGTCTTCCTCGGGGCGGTCAGTGCTTAGCTCGAGCAGGATGCCGCGTCTGCGGTAATAGTCGACCAGCGGCGCGGTTTCCCTGGTGTAGACGGCGAGCCGGTGCCGGATCACGGAGATCGTGTCATCGGGGCGGCCATCACGTTGCGACCGGTCGAGCAGTCGCGCCACGAGCTCGTCTTTCGGTGCGGTCAGATAGATCACGCCATCGCTGGTGAGGCCGAGTTCGACGCCGAACTGCGCCGCGCGCAGCGCCTGGGGCATCGTGCGCGGGAACCCGTCGAGCACGTACCCGCCCGTCTCGCGGGCCGCGGCAACTACGACCGGTATCAGGACGTCGAAGATCAGCTCGTCCGGGACAAGGTCACCGCGCGCGGTGTAGCCGGCGACCTGCCGTCCCAGATCGGACCCGCGCGCGACCTCCGCCCGCAGCAGGTCGCCCGAGGAGATGTGCGCGGCACCCGTCTGCCGCGTGAGCCACCTGCCGTGCGTGCCCTTCCCGGCGCCCGGCGGAGACAGCATGACCACCCGCACCATGGTGATGGCACTCCTTCCATCCCGGCAGGCCCTGTCCGTTCATTATCTCTCGTCCGTCCTGCCGAAAGCTCCTCGACACTCGGACCGCCGGGGGTGCGTCGATTTTGTAGGTAGCCAAGATCATCTTCGAGACGGGGCTGCCCAGGAGGCGTCTGCCTGGTTGCGCACCACGCAACAGATCAGTCGCCCGTCCGGGGGTTCAGTCCAGCGCAGCGGGCCCTGCTGTGACCGTGGATCGTTACTACCCTCATAGGGTCGTTAGGTATCCACAATAATTCGAATTCCTGGGCGAGAGCATGGATTGACGCTTTTGTCCGGTGCCCGGGCCCTGGACCGGGCCTGGTCACGCCGCGGTGATACCCCGGTGGCCAGCAGGTCCGATCTGGTTGCCGGACGCGCAACCAGCAGAAGGCCACGACCAGCGCAAACTCGCTGGCCCGACAAAACTGTCGCGCACCCCGGACCGCCTCGCGCGCCGCAAAATGTCGGTGGCCTTCGCCACCGTCGGCGCCGACGGGCAGCCCCAGGTCACCGCCATCTGGGCGATGCTCGACGGCGACGTCGTGCGTACCTCGCTGCACAAGGGCCGCCAGAAGTACAAGAACCTGCTCGCCCACCCCCAGGTGACGATGTTCGTGATCGATCCGGAGAACCCGTTCCGGACGCTGGAGGTACGGGCCACCGCCGAGATCACCGACGATCCTGACCTGAAGTTCCTCCAGCGGCTGCTGCGGTTGTACGGCACTGACCTCGAGCACTTCCCCGCGCCGACGGAGGAACGGGTGGTGATCACGCTCAACCCGACTCGCATCGTCGAAAACGGATAGGACGGCGCGCGCAACGGGGCAGGAGTTACGGCAGTTCAGCGTATATGGGCATCATCGGTGTACTCTGCTGTGCCAGACAGCCGTGTGATCGGGGAGCGCGATGGGCTACAGCGGGACGGCGGCGTCCGAGCTCACCTGCCTGCCGGACGACTGGTGGGATCCAGCCTGGCAGGCGGTGCAGTCGCCGGATGCCAGCGAGCCCGCGGCAGCCGTCTGGGCCCCCACCGAAGCCGCGGCACCTGCCCCTGTGCCCCAGCCGCAGCTGCCGAAGCCCCCGCCGGCCTGGGGGAAGGTCCTCGCGACCACCCTCGGTTTGTGGACGGCGCGGCGCCTGCCCTGGCTCCGGCGGGCCCCCCGCCGTCGGCTGGCGGCGCTGGCACTTTGCGCCGGGCTGGCCGCGGTGTCCATCGGGAGCACGGGCCTGGCCGCGGCCGCGCTCTCGCCTCAGCACGCGGTGCGGCTGCCCGCCAAGCCGTCGCCGATCCCGGCTCCGTCCGGCCCCGCCGTGCTGCCGGCCTCACTGTCGATGGTCCAGTCGGTCGCCCGGCCGGTCTGGCTGAGCATTCCGGTGATCGGGGTGCGGACCTCGCTGGTCGATCTCGGCCTTCGCGCGAACGGCTCGCTCCAGGTGCCGTCCAGCACGGCGGTGGCGGGCTGGTACACCGGCAGCCCGCGGCCCGGCGCCGTCGGCGCCGCCGTCATCGCCGGTCATGTGGACTCCCGCTCCGGGCTGGGGATCTTCTTCTGGCTGCGGGAACTGCGCCCCGGTGACCGCGTGTACGTGGGACGCGCCGATGGGACGATGGCCGTCTTCACCGTCACGGCCGTCCGGAAGGTCGCCAAGGACCTGTTTCCCACCGCCGCGGTGTACGGTCCCGTCCCGGACTCCGAGCTGCGCCTGATCACCTGTGGCGGCGTTTTCGACCGGTCGCTCGGGAGTTACCTCAGCAACGTCGTGGTCTTCGCCCGGCTCAGCGGATGATAGCTGTGCGGAGAGGCGGGATCGGATGCCGTTTACCGGTTCGCAGGAGCAGCAGGCCGACAAGCCGGTGCGGTCAGCGCCCCGGCCGGCGCGACCCGGCGTTCCGCCATGGGGCCCGGTCCTGGCGACGACCGTCCGGCTATGGGGCGCCCGGCGGCTGCACCGCCTCCGCCGCTCGCGACGGGCGTGGCTCGTCGCGACCTGCGTGCTCGCGGTGAGCGCGGTGAGCGTTCTGGGGACGGTGGCCGTGATCGCCGTCGTCCAGCTCACCGGCACGTCTTCTGGGCAGGCCGCCCGGGTGCCGGCGTCAGGGCGCGCGAGCCAGAGCCCGTTGCCCCGCAGTGGATCCGCCCGTTCCTCCGGCACCGCCGAGGCCGGAGCGCAGGCCGCGGCCGTCCGGGCGCAGGCCGCGGCCTGGATCGCCGGCCAGGTGGGCGGCGACCAGACCATCGCGTGTGATCCGTCCATGTGCACCGCGCTCAGCACGCACGGTGTCGCGTCGAGCCGCCTGCGGTCGCTGCCGCCGTCCGCGCCCGGCGCGCCGGGCGCGGACATAGTCGTCGCGTCTCCGTCGGCCCACGCCTGGCTTAGCGCGGACGCGCCGACGCTGCTCGCCAGCGTCGGGTCCGGCGCTCAGCTGATCGAGGTCCGGGACGTCTCCCCCGGCGGAGCCGCCGCTTACCAGGCGGCGCTCCGCGCCGACCTCGCCGCCCGCCGGTCGGCCGGCACCCAGCTGATGCACAGCCGGCGGATCGAGGTCAGCGCCCAGGGCGCGGGGCAGCTCGCGACGGGCGAGGTGGACACCCGCCTGCTGGTGCTGCTCGCGGTGCTGGCGTCGCAGCACTCCTGGCGGGTGATCGCCTTCGGTGATGCGTCCCCGGGGGTACCCCTGACCGAGGCGCCGTACCGGCAAGTCATCATCGCCGCCGCCGATGACGGGGGCGGGACGGCCGGCCTGGCCGCGGCGCTCGCCGTCCTGCACGCGCAGCACGGCCTCTACCAGCCCGCTCAGGTCACCACCGTCCGGCTTGCCGGCGGCCAGACGGGACTGCGCATCGACTTCGCCGCGCCGAGCCCGCTCGGGCTCCTAGCGGGCAGTACTCCAGGGTGAAAGGAACCCAACGTTGAGGCTAAGCAAGCGTCTCGTTCTGCTCACCGCGGCCACCACCCTGCTGGGGAGCGCTATCGCGGCCGCATCGCCCGCGGCTTACGCCATCACGACCGGAGCGCCCGCCGCCTCCAGGGCGCAGGCCATGTCCGCGGCCGCGGACCAGGGGAACGCGGGCTGGGTGCGCTGCGCCAACCTGTCCCAGGGAACACCGGAGAACGTGTACCTGTATTCGTTCGGAGATCCGGCGAACCCGACCGTACTCATGCACGAAGGCTACGGCGGGGTCTCCAGTTACATGCAGCTCAGCGCCGGGGAGTACACGGTCGCGGTACGCCCGGTCGGTGCCGCGGCCTCGAGCCCGGCGTCGGTCACCACCAGCTTCATGGTGAGTGCCGGGACGAACTACACCGTGGCCAGCCTGGGATCCGCCACCGGACGACGGCTGCAGGTGCTGCAGGACCAGATCGTCGCATCGAGCGGCGACGCGCTCGTCCGGGTCATCCAGGCGTCGGCGAAGCAGTCGCGGGTGAGCGTCAGCATCGGCGCTGACACGCTGGCGCGGCAGCTGGCCCTCGGCTCGGTCACGACCTACCAGGGTGTCCAGCCGGGCACCTCCACCGTGGTGTTCAGCACGTCGGACGGGCACGCCGCCATGCCGGTCACCCTGGCCGCGGGCTCGGTGCATACCATCGTCGTCCTCGACGGGACCTCCGGGCTGAAGATCGAGAACCTGACCGACGCAGCGGCCAGCCAGGTCGCCGCCACGGGCGGCGCCGCCACCGGCCTGGGCGGGACCGCACCCGGCGCTCCCGCCCCCGGCCTGGCGCCATGGCTGGCCGTGCTGGCCGGCGGGTTGCTGCTGGCCGCCGCCGGAGGGCTCGGCCTGCGCCGGTCCCGGCATGTCCCGAATGAGCCGAACGGCCTGGTGGCTCAGGGCGCCGGGGCT
The DNA here is from genome assembly GCA_050010815.1 of Streptosporangiaceae bacterium. Lineage (GTDB taxonomy): Bacteria > Actinomycetota > Actinomycetes > Streptosporangiales > Streptosporangiaceae > Palsa-504. The sequence continues at coordinate 5,735 of JBEKKH010000237.1, forward strand.
GGCCACCCCGCCGGGACGGGGCCGGCTTAGCCCAGCGCGCTGGCCGCAGCGTGCACCGCGCGAGAACCAGGCGCCGAGCGCCGGTAAGCGCTCCTGGCCGCGGAGGTTCCCGGTCAGCAGGCTGCGGCCGAGCGGGGTGAGCGAATGGCTGACGTTGCGCCCGCGCCGGACCGTGCGCACGAGCCCGGCCGCGCGAAGCGCCGAGGCGTGCTCGGATGCCGACGACGGGCTGGTGCCCGCCCGCGCGGCCAGCTCCCGGGTGCCGAGCGGGGTGCGCAGCGCTTGCAGCACGGCCGTTCGGGTATGTCCTAGCAGGCCCGCCAGATCGCTGGGCTGGCCTGCCTCGACGGCGGCCTGCGCCGACCTGGCCGGGTAGATGAGCGAGGTGCCACCGAATTCCGGGGGCTGGGAGGCGAACAGCGGGGGACCGGTCCACAGCGTGCTCGGGTACAGCTTCACGCCACTGCCGTCCAGCGAGAACTGGGCGGCCCGCCACCGTCGTTCCAGTCCATTGTCGCGCCAGGTGAGGTCGCCGTGCAGCGTGCCGAGAACCTCGGCCAGGCCACCGGTGGCCAGGATCGGAACCCGGTCGGCGATGTCGGCGTGGAACCTGGCCACGATCTGCGGCCAGCCGGGCGCGACACAGGCCAGGTAAAAATCGCGCAGCGCGCGCACCACGATCTCGATCACCTCTGGCTCACCGTCCGCCAGGGCACGCAGCCAGGACGGCGGCCGGGCGGTGCTCCGCCACGACAAGGGCACTTCCTCGCGAAGCTTGGAGCGGGGGGTCGCGCGTACCACCTCCAGGGCATCGTCCAGGTCCGGCAGCGGCGGATCCAGGAAATCCGGCCAGGGCGGGCTGGCCGGGATCAGGTCAAGCAACGGGCGGGCGGTCACGGGGAAGGCCTGCCTGGCCCGGGCGGCCCACCGTCCTGCCCCGGCCGATGCGGGCCGGTTACGCAGCTCGAGCAGTCCCCCGAACGTTTCGCAGAGCGGGGCCGGCGCTTCACCGAACCGGGTCAGGGCCAGGTCATCGAGGGTGAACGAGACTCGCATCATCGGCCGGTCACAGCCCGGCTCCGCAGCCTCAGACGGCGACCTTTCGGCCTCATCCGAATTGGTTGCCAGACGGCCTGCCACTGTCGCATGGTAATGGACAAAGCCCTATAAGTCGCAAGAAATCATGACTGGCCACCAAGGACGGTCGTCCGGCGCTCGGGGGCGCGCCGGACGACCCGGTGCCCGATTGCCGCGACGCAAGCAGCCTGGACGCGTTAGGCTGGCTCGCCAATTCCTGCGGCTTGCTCGTGTCCAGCGAAGGGATGCACGTAGTGGCTACCACGCGTCGGGCGTCCGGCCGGGTCGATGTGTTCTCCCTGGGCGGGACGATCGCGATGAAACGGGAACCAGGCCAAAGTGCCGGGGCGGTCCCGGCGCTGAGCGGGGAGCAGCTCCTGGCGGCGGTGCCCGGGCTCGCGCAGACAGGAACCGACGTCACGGTCCGTGACGTGCGGCAGGTTCCCGGTGCCTCGCTGGACATCGCCGATGTCATCGAACTGGCCGGGATGATCCGCGCGTCCGTCAGCTCCGGCGCGGCCGGGGTCGTGGTGACACAGGGCACCGACACCATCGAGGAGACCGCGTTCCTGCTCGACCTGCTCTACGACGGTCAGGCGCCGGTGGCCGTCACCGGGGCCATGCGCAACCCGGCACTGGCCGGTCATGACGGCCCGGCCAACATACTTGCCGCGATCCAGGTGGCCGCCAGCCCGGCGTGCCTGGGGATCGGCTGCGTCGTCGTGTTCGCCGATGAGATCCACACCGCGCGCTGGGTAGCCAAGACACACGCCACGAGCGTGACCGCGTTTACCTCGCCGTCAACCGGGCCGGCCGGGTATCTCACCGAAGGCCGTCCCCGGCTGCTGTGGCACCCCGAGCGACTGCCGGTGCTGCCGCCCGGCATCCCGGGCCGCATGGTGCGGGCCGGGATCGTGACCATGGCTCTCGGCGATGACGGCGAGCTGCTGCGGGCCGTCGAAGGGCGGTTCGACGGCCTGGTGATCGCCGCGTTCGGTGCCGGGCACGTGCCCGCCGCTACCGTCCCTGTCCTGGCCCGGCTGGCCGGGCGGATCCCGGTGGTGCTGGCCTCCCGGACCGGGGCCGGCAGCGTCCTGGCCGCCACCTACGGCTTCGCGGGATCCGAGCAGGACCTGCTGGGTCAGGGCCTGATCAGCGCCGGATTCCTCGCCCCGCTCAAGGCACGGCTCCTGCTGCACCTCCTGCTGTCCGGCGGCGCTGACCGCGACCGGATCACCACGGCGTTCAGCACCATCGGCGTGTGCGGCAGCGAGCGCTGAACTCCGGGCAGAGCATTCGACGAGAAACGATTGCTGGCCAGCTCGCCGTCGGCCCCGCGGGTACCAGACCCCGGTCGCTGCTGGTCACGGGAATGCTCCGTTACTGAGTGAGATAGGCGTCGACGGCCATGACGAGGTAATCAAGGTCGGCGGGCGAGGTGGCGGTCGCCAGGCAGCCGAACCCGGACGGCGCGATCACCACGCCGTTGCGGAGCAGGAAGGCTGACAGCCCTGCGATCATGCGCCGGGTCATATGGTGGCGTGCCTGGCTCGGCGAGGCGGGCAGCTCCCGGTGCGGCCAGAAGCAGAACAGCGAACCCGCGTGGCGGACGGACCAGTCCGCTGCCCGCCGCGTGAACAGATTGGTTAGCTCCTCACAAAGGATTGCGGTGGCGGCATCCAGGTCGGCGGCGCAGCCGGTATCGAAGTCCCGCAGCGCGGCGCAGCCGGCGGCCATGCTGAGCGGATTGCCGTTGAAGGTTCCGCCGTGCCGCACACGCGGCTGGTGATCTGGCGCGAAGCACCTCGTGAGGTCCCGGCGCAGGGCAACCGCGCCGATCGGCAATCCGCCGCCGATGTACTTGCCCAGGCACACGATGTCCGGCTCGAGGTCGCAGGCTGCGGCCATGCCCCCCGGCGCGGCGCGCGAGGAGACCACCTCATCGGCGATCAGCAGCGCACCGTACCGCGCGCAGCCCTCCCGGATCTCCTCGGCGAATGCGTCGGTAGCCGGGGAAAGGGCACCCCGGACCGGGCACAGGTCCACCAAGACCCCCGCGATCCGCGGCCCTTGGCTGTCGAAGACCTGCCGTAGCAGCGCTGGTGCGTTGAACGGGCACAGCAGGTAATCCGATGACGGGGCATCGGCCTGGCTCGAAGGCACGAACGAGCCGTGGTAGCAGTGCTCGAACACCACGATCTTGCGCCGCCTAGTCGCCACGGCCGCCAGCCGGAGCGCCAGCAGTACCGCCTCGCTGCCCGAACTGGTAAACCGGAAATACGGCTCGTCCACCGGAACCCGCCCGGCGAGCAGCCGCGCCAGCCCGGCTTCGTCCTCGTTCGGGAACGGCATCGCCTCAAGCCGCCGGACCTGGTTGGCGACAGCCTCCGTGACCGGCGCGTAGGTGTGGCCGTGGAGCAGCGCAGTGTGATTGAACAGCAAGTCGATGCGCTCATCACCGTCCATGTCCACCAGCACCGATCCGTACGCCGCCGCCATCGTCGGCGCATACGGCAGCCGGCGGATCGTCTCGCGGGTAATCCCGTCCGGCAGCAGCTCCCCAGCTTCGGCCGCCAGCTTCCTGGAGCGGGAATCGGGCTGCAAGAACCGCGTTGTCTCCCGCACTTGCGCTACCGCCGCCATCACTGTCTCCTCTGACGAACATTCGCCGGGTGCTCAACGCGCGGCCTACCCATGCAGTTGAACATCGAACGTTCGATGTATACCCTGAATTACACTTAAGTAACCGTAAAGGCCTAAACACAGAACGTTCGGCTATTCTCGGACGGCAGGGATCATGCCGCCGTCTACCAGGGGAGACACCAGACACGCATGGGCATCCAGACGCCCCGGCCGGAGTATCTGCAGGTCGCTGCCGCGCTCCGCAACGCAATCAAGGGGGGAGAGTGGGCACCCGGCGCGTTGATGCCCAGCGAACCAGAGCTGGCCGCCAGGTACGGCGTCACGAGGGCCACCGTCAACCGGGCCGTCTCGGTCCTGCGCGCCGAGGGACTGGTCAGGCCCGAACGAGGAAGGGGCACCACCGTGAACGAGCTACCGGTCATCCGCCGCGAGGCCGCCGCCAGGCAACGCCGCGAAACCCGCGAGGCCGGGCAGGCACGGGGCGCCTTCGACGGCGAGCTACGCCGCCTCGGGCTGACCGCCCGGTCAGATGTGGAAGTAGCCCAGGTCCCCGCGCCCGCCGCGGTCGCCGAACTGCTGGGCGTCGATGAGGGCACCACCGTGCTGGCCAGGCGCAGGCGGATGTACGCGAACGACACCCCGGTGCCGCTGGATATCGCTGCGGGCACGGCACTGGCCGACAGCGACCCTGGCCCAGGCGGGACCTACTCCCGGCTGGCCGACCTCGGCCATGCCCCCGCCACCTATGCCGAGACAGCGCGCGTACGACCGCCAGACGATGACGAGACCCGGTTCCTGCACATGGACCCCGACCAGCGCGTCGTCGCCATCCGGCGCACGGCCCGCACCACCTCCGGGCGCATCGTCGAAGTCAACGAAATTACCCTCCCAGCACACCAATGGGAACTGGTCTACGAATGGCCCGCCGAGTAGATCCGCACTTCGCGCCATTCCTGGCGTAGCGGCCGGGGATCGCCGGCGCTGCATGTGCGCCTACCCCATCCCGCGCGTCCGCCACGCCGCCGGGGCGTCAGCGGGCCGGGCCGTTCGGAATTATGCTTCCCGCGGCCGGCCTCGCTGGCACAAAATGACGGCTCCGGCCGGTATCGTCCTCGCCATGCAGCAAGTCGTGATCCTGGAGTTGGACCTGTCCTCGCTGCGACAGGCCATCGGCGGAGGCAGCTACGTCAGGGGCGCGGAGTACGCGCGGCAGCAGGCGGTGCTGCACGCCACGTGGGATCCTGAGGACGCCGCGCTGCGCGGGACGGTACGCGGCCAGGGCGGCGACGTCTATCACGCGGCCGCCTTCTTCTCGCTGCCGGACGGGCGGCCCGCCACGTTCGCGATGGGCGAGTGCAGCTGCCCGGTCGAGTTCAACTGCAAGCATGTCGTCGCGCTGGTCCTGTCGGCGCTGGCTCCCGAGCCGCCGGGTCCGGCCCGCCCGCAGAGCCCGCGGCCCGCGGCCTGGGAGCAGTCGCTGGACTCGTTGCTGGACCGCGGCACCCCGGTGCGCCGCGGCACGACGCCGCTGGCGATCGAGCTCGC
>JBEKKH010000238.1:0-10081 GCA_050010815.1 Streptosporangiaceae bacterium
TCACGGAACCGCAGCCAGACGTCGGGCATCGGCTCGTCCCCGGTGGGCAGCCCGGTGTTGGCCGCGACCACCCGGGCGAACCGGTCCGGATGCTCGGCCACCAGGCGCAAGCCGATCAGGCCGCCCCAGTCCTGCCCGACGATGGTCAGGCCGCGCAGGTCAAGATGGTCGAACGCGAGCGCCCTGATCCACTCCACGTGACGGGCGAAGCTGTGATCGCCGATGTCCGCCGGCTTGTCCGACCGGCCGAACCCGGCCAGGTCGGCGGCGATCGCCCGCAGCCCGGCGTCCGCGAGCACGGGCATGACCTTGCGGTACAGGAACGACCAGGTCGGCTCGCCGTGCAGCAGCAGCACCGGCTCGCCGTCGGCGGGCCCGGCTTGGGTGAAGGCCAGCCGCAGGTCGCCGACCTCGGCGTAGCGCGGGGGGTAACCGAAGTCCGGCAGGTCGGCGAACCGGTCCTCGGGAGTGCGCAGCACCTTCATCCGGCCATGCTGTCACGACACAGCCCCGCCAGCGCAAGCTGGCCAGCCGCGACGATGCGGCTGGCCAGTAATCTTGCTGCGGTGCGGGCTGCGGCCTTACGGCACCACGGTGGGCAGCGACCAGCGCTGGTTGGAGCTGTCCTTGCAGGTGAACACGATGAGCTGGGTGCCGTTCTTGGTCGAGTACGCCGGGTCGTCGAGGCAGAGCGTGTAACCCTTGGCGTTCAGCACGTACTCGCCGTTGGACAGGTGCGTCCACAGCTCGTTCAGCGCGTGGTTGCAGGTGTACAGGATCTGCCTGGTACGGATGCCGCCCCACGCGTCATCGTTCAGGCACTTGCCGTTGTGGACAAGCTCGCCGCTGTGGTACGTCCACAGCTGGGCCTTGTCACCGTTGCACGTCCAGATCTGGATCTTGGCATCGTTGGCGGTGCTGTTGAGCGTGTCATCCAGGCACTTGCCTGCGTAGCCCTTGACCGGCGAGCCGGGCACCGGGGTGGGCGACGGCGACGGTGACGGGCTGGCCGCGGTGGTGTAGGTCAGCACGACGGTGAGCGCATTGGTGCTGTCGGTGGTGGGCAGGCTGATGGTCGCCGACACGGTGCACTGGCCCCCGGCGGTGGCAGGCAACGTCAGGGAGTCTTGAGCCGGCGTCTCCGACGTAGTACCGGCCGAGACCGATGCCGTCGTGCCGTTGAGCGTGCAACTGACCGTCGAGGCGACCGTGGCATCCCCGTTGGCGGTGGCGGTCACGCCCACCGTGACCGAGGCCGGGGCGGTTATCGACTCCGTGACGGTGCAGGTCGCCGCCGCACCTGACCCATTGCAGAAACCGGCTAGGTTCGCATGGGCGGCCGGCATGGTGGCGACGAGCGTCCCGGCCGTGAGCAGGCCGGTCACGACCGCGTAAACGGCGGTACGCCGAGATCTCTGCATCATCAATTGCCTCTCAACACGGTGTAGCCCCCGTCGTGACGCACCAGCGTCGGCACTGGTTTACACCATGTTCGGCGGCCTCGTGGCAAGACGGCGATTTACGCCTGGTTAGCCGATTCCAGCAAAATAAAAGGGTTTATGTCCTGTTAGCCAATTCAGCATAGAGATCGGCGGTCTGGGCGGCGATAGCAGCCCAGCCGAATTCCGCCACCGCGCGTTTGCGGCCCGCCTGTCCCATGGCCGCCGCGCGCTCGGGATCAGCCAGCAGCACGTTCAGCGCGCGGGCCAGCTCGGCCGGATCGTCGGGCGGAACGAGCAGGCCCGTCTCACCCTCCGCCACGACCTCAGGGATGCCGCCGGTCCGGGAGCCGACCACCGCCGTCCCGCACGCCATGGCCTCCAGGTTCACGATGCCGAGCGGTTCGTAGACCGACGGGCAGGCGAACACGGCGGCGTGCGTGAGCAGCTGGATGACCTCGCCCTGGCTGAGCATCTCCGGGATCCAGATCACGCCGGACCGCTCGGCCTGGAGCCCGTCGACCAGCTCGGTCACCTCGGCCAGCAGCTCCGGCGTGTCGGGCGCCCCGGCGCACAGCACGAGCTGCGCTTCGCCGATCAGCCCGCTCGCCGCCCGCAGCAGCACCGGCACGCCCTTTTGACGGGTGATCCGGCCGACGAAAATCACGTAGGGGCGGGCCAGGTCGACGCCGAAGCGCTCAAGGACATCGGTCCGGGGATCCGCCACGTATTCGGAGGTGTCTATCCCGTTGCGTATCACCCGGATCCGTTCGGCCTCAATCTCGGGGTAAGCGGCGATGATATCGGCCCGCATGCCTTCCGAGACGGCCACCACGGCGGCGGCGGAGGTCGCTGCCTCCCGCTCGCACCAGGACGAGAGTGCGTAACCGCCGCCCAGCTGCTCGGCCTTCCACGGCCGCAGCGCCTCCAGGGAGTGCATCGTGACGACGTGCGGTATGCCGTAGAGCATGGCCGCCAGGTGACCTCCCAGGTTCGCGTACCAGGTGTGCGAATGGACCAGCTGCGCGGTCCCGACGGCGGCGGCCATGGCCAGGTCGGTGGACATCACCTGCAGCGCCTGGTTGGCGTCGGCGAGCTGATCCCAGGGCCGGTGCGCGACCGCGTCCGGGCGGTCCACGCCCTGGCAGTGCACGGTGAGAGCGACCAGCGGCGCCAGCTCGCGGGCCAGGTAGGTGACGTGCACGCCCGCGCCGCCGTACACCTCGGGGGGGTACTCCCTGGTCAGCAGGGCGACCCGGAGCTTGCCGGGTCCCGGCTGGCCGGTCACGGAATGACCTCCTGGCCCTTGCCCACCACGGTGATGCCGCCGGCCGAGACGACGAAACCGCGAGCCTTGTCGCGTTCCTTGTCCACGCCGACCTGCGCCCATTCGGGCACGATGACGTTCTTGTCGATGATGGCGTCCCTGACCACCGCGTGACGGCCGATCTTGGTGTTGTGCAGCAGCACCGATCGCTCAACCGTGGCCCAGCTGTTCACCCGCACCCCGGGCGAGAGCACGGACTGGCGGACCAGGCCGCCGGAGACGACCACCCCGTTGCTGACCAGGCTGTTGATCGCGCGTCCGGTCCGGTCCCCCGCGTCGTGCACGAACTTCGCGGGGGGAAGGGACGGCACCGCGGTCAAGATCGGCCACTGCTCGTTGTACAGGTTGAAGACCGGCTCCACCGCGCACAGGTCCATGTGGGCGTCGAAGTAGGCCTCCAGCGAGCCGACGTCGCGCCAGTAGCCCGCGTCCCGCTCCGTCGCGCCTGGCACCTTGTTGAGGGTGAAGTCGTACGCCTGCGCGTTGCCGTTGCGCACCAGCATCGGGACGATATTGCCGCCCATGTCGTGCCGGCTGGAATCGTCGGCGGCGTCCTTGCGCAGCGCCTCGACGAGCACGTCGGTGTCGAACACGTAGTTACCCATCGAGGAGTAGCACATGTCCGGGTTGCCTGGCATGTGCGGCGGGTCGGACGGCTTCTCCAGGAACGCGTCCATCGTCCTGCCGTCCGGCCCGACACTGACGATGCCGAAGGCGGACGCCTCGCTCCTCGGCACCGGGATGGCCGCCACCGTCACTCCAGCCCCGTGAGCCACGTGGTGGTCGATCATCTGCTGCGGATCCATCCGGTACACGTGGTCCGCACCGACCACCATCACAATGTCCGGCTGCTCGTCGTTGATCAGGTTCATCGACTGGAAGATCGCGTCCGCCGAGCCGGTGTACCAGTGCGGCCCCAGCCGTTGCTGCGCGGGGACCGGCGTCACGTAGTTGCCCAGCAAGGCGCTCATCCGCCAGGTAGTGGTGATGTGCCGGTCCAGGCTGTGGCTCTTGTACTGGGTGAGCACGCACATCTTCCTGACACCGCCGTTGGCCAGGTTCGACAGCGCGAAATCGATCAGCCGGTAGAGTCCGCCGAACGGAACCGCGGGCTTGGCCCGGTCCGCGGTCAGCGGACTCAGCCGGGTACCGGCCCCGCCGGCCAGCACGATTCCCAGAACTGACGGCTGCGTCATAGGGCCCTCCTCGGACAGTGGCAACGCAAGAACCATGCTCCCGCGAATGCGCCAGGAGGGGGAAGGGCTGACTGAGCCGCACTCATGAATCTTCAACTTCGGGCGAGACCGCGGGCGCCGTGGCCCGCCACGCCTCCCGGACGAGTACCTGTAGCGCCCCCGCCGCGGGAATGGACAGCAAAGCCGCGACGAAACCGCCGAATAGCCCGTCGACCAGGCTGCCCAGGGAGGCTCCGACCAGAACCGAGATCAAGACGAGCAGCGGGCTGATACGGACGGTCTTGCTCATGATCACCGGGTTAAGTATGTGGTTCTCCACCTGGGTGTAGACGAGAAAGACCACCGCAGTGCTGATGCCCGCGGTCACAGAGTGGGTAAACGCGAACAGCACGGTCGGTATACCCGCGAGCGCTCCGCCGATCATGGGCAGGAAGTCCACCAGGGCCACCCACAGGCCCCACAGGAGCGGGTACGGCACACCGAAGATCATGAGCGACACGAACACCACCAGGCCGGCGATGATCGACGTCAGCAGGTTTCCCAGCATGTACCCGGTGACGGCCCGGTTCACGTCGCCCGCAATCCTCGTGACTTCGGCCGACCGGGCCGGCCTCATCTGAGCGAGGATGGCGCGTCGCATCTTCGGGCCCTCGAGCAGGAGCAGCAGGACCAGGATGAAGATCGTGACCAGCTCGATCACCAGGGACAAGGCACCCGCCCCGATGCTCAGGGCCGGCTTGCTGAGAGCCTGGCCGTAGGTCACCAGCTTGGGTGAGTTCCGCTGGACCCAGTTCAGCAGGTGGTACTTGCGCACCAGGTGGCCGATCCAGCCCTTGCCGTGCTCCGCGCTGGCCACGTAGTTGGGCAGCTGGTTGGCCAGGTGGGTGATCCCGTTCACCAGCGGGTAGCCGAACGCCACGGCCAGGCCGAGGAAGACCAGCAGCGCCAGCACGGTGACGATGCCCACGGCGACGCCGCGCCGTGGCACCAGATGGCGCTGGATGGCGACCACGATCGGGTTGAGCAGCACCGCGACGAACCCGGACACCAGGAGCATCAGGACGATGTCGCGGATCCGGTAGATCAGCTGGCCGAGCAGGTAGGTCGCCGCGACCACCGCGACCGTCGTCAAGATCGTCCGCAGCGGCACGTGCCGCCTCTCGGCGGATAGCCACAGGCTCGCCAGCCTGCCTCCGGGGCGGATCTCCTGGGGCCGGATTTCGCCGGGCGCGCGCTGACCGGGCGGGTACTGACCGGGCGGGACGTCGGTCAAATGAACCTCCACCTGACCAGCATGCCAGGTCCTCCCGTTCTCGGACGTAAGGCCGCTGACGTGGCCTTATCCGTCCCTACCCGGCTGACCCGCTGGGACCGGCCGCCTGCCGCAAGCAAAATACCATCAACCCGTGATTTCCCGGCTATCCGCCGGTCATTCGAAGCAGGTCAAACCGTACCGCAGGCCGGTGAGGGATCCGTCCCCGCTGGCACCCGGCGTTCCCGGTTCGGGGACGCGACCGGTACGGTCTCGCGATGAGGGAGGTGAACGTTCACGTGAGCACGGCAGCGGCGCCAGCCTCCGGCGCCCCGCGCCGGGCGGACGGGACGGCAGGCCAATTGTGGCTCCGCTTCCTGTCCGGGCCGGACATCGGCTCGCTCGGTCTTTCCTCCGCCGAGATCGTCGCCGCCGTGGAAGACGCGGTGCGCGCGCACGGCGGCGGCCACCCGCAGCCGGCCTGCCCGCAGCCGGCGTGAGCGGCGTGAAGGTGGTCGGCGACTTCGTGGCCAACTATGCCGCCGGGTTGCCCAGCGAGCTCGGGTTGCTGACCCTTTACGATCCGGGCACCGGCGTCCCGCTTTCGATCATGGACGCCACCCTGATCACGGCCTGCCGGACCGGCGCCATGACCGCCGTCGGCGCTCGCTACCTGGCCCGGCCGGACTCCCGGATCCTGGGCCACGTCGGGGCGCGCGGTACCGCTTGGTGGAACATCGTGCTGCTCGACGAGCTGTTCGACCTGGACGAGATCCGGATAACCAGCCGCCGCCCCGAGTCCCGCGAGGCCTTCGCGCAGGAGCTGGCCTCCGTCACAGCCACCCGCATCCGGGTGACCGCCACTGCCGAAGAGGCCTTCGACGGGGCCGACATCCTGGTCGAAGCGTCGCGGCTCACCGAGCCCGAGCCGCTGCTGCGCACCGCCTGGGTCAAACCCGGTGCCTTCGTCGTCCCCTACGGCACGATCAGCGCCGTGGAGCTTGACCTGCTCGACGTGATGGACAAGGTAGTGGTGGACGACTGGCGAGAAGCGCAGTCAGGAAGGTTCGGTGCGCTGCGCCGCCACGTGGATACCGGCCGCCTGTCGGCGGCGTCGCTGCACGCCGAGCTGGGCCAGGTCGTCACCGGCGCGCGGCCCGGCCGGGAGCGAGACGACGAGCGGATCTTGCTGTGGCACCGCGGACTCGCCATCCTCGACATCGCCGTGGGCCTGGCCATCTTGCGCCGGGCGCAGGAGCAGGGCATCGGCACGATGCTGCGGTACCGCTAGCGATGCCCGCTCTGACCATCACCGAAGCCGGCCAGGCGGACCTGGACCTCATCCGGGCCATTGCGGCCGGCCATGCCGTCAGCATCTCCCCTGACCTGCTCGCGGCGGTGCAGCAGCGCTGCCGCCAGGCCCGGCAGGCGCTTGGCGACGGGCGGACGGTGTACGGCGTCAACACCGGTATGGGCGCACTTTCCTCGGTGCTGCTGACCGAGGAGCAGCAGCGCTCCCACCAGCGCGACCTGATGCTGGCGCGGGCGACAGGCGGTCCGCCCTGGCTGAGCGCGCCCGATGTCCGGGCGATCATCACCGTCAGGCTGCTGACCTTCCTGTCCGGCGACGCCGCCGTGTCGGCCGGGCTCTGCCAGCGGCTCGCCGATTTCCTCAACCACGGCATCGTGCCGGCCGTGCCGCGCGCGGGTACGGCGGCCGCGGGCGAGATCATCCAGCTCGCGCACGCGTTCGGGCCCCTGGTCGGCATCGGCCAGGTGCTCGGGCCCGGCGGAACCCTGCGGCCGGCCGGCGAGGCGCTGAGCAGCCACGGGCTGACCGGGTTCAGCCTCGGCCAGAAAGAGGGCATCGCGCTGATCCAGGGCGTGCCCGGGACCACCGGCCTCAGTGTGCTCCGGCTCGGTGAGACCGCCGTGCTCACCTCGCTGATGACGGCGGCCGCGGCGCTGTCCATCGTGGTGATCCGGGCGTCGCGCGATCCCTACCGCGCCGTCTGCGCGCGCGGTGACGACCTCCTGGCCATGGTGCTCAGCGGGCTCCGCGCGGCCGCGGGCGAGGAACCCTCGCCGCGCTCCCTGCAAGCGCCGGCGTCGTTCCGGGTGGCCGGACCCGTGCTTGCCGGAGTCCACCGGGCCGCCGCCCAGCTCGAGGCGGCTACCCGTCGCGCCCTGACCGGAGTCACCGACTCGCCCGCCTATCTTGACGGGCAGTTCACCGGCACGGCCGGATTTCACGGCATCGACCTGTCCGCGCACTGCGACCAGCTGACGGCGGCGTTGTGTCACGCGGCGGAGGTGGCGGCGGCGCGCCTGCACCGGCTGATGGATCCCGCGGTGACCGGGCTGCCTGCGCAGCTGGCCCGTGAGCCGGGTCCCCAAACCGGCCTGGCGCCCGTCCACAAGCGTGCCGCCGGAGAGGTCCACGCCGCCAGGCAGCTGGCCACCGCGACCGCGGTGGGCCTGATCGAGACATCCGGTGGCCAGGAGGACGTGCAGTCGTTCGGCTGGGAGGCGGCCGGCAAGCTCAGCGCCGCGCTGCGCCACGCGCGCGCGGTCACCGCGTGCGAGCTGCTGGCCGGCTACCAGGCGGCGGCGCTGTCCGGACTGCCGCCGCCACCCGGGTGCCGGGCGCTGCTGGACTGGCTGGCCGGGATCGTCGGCTCGATCGACGGCGACCGCCCGTTCGGCGAGGACATCGAGCGCCTGATCGAGGCACCCTGGCCCGGGGCGTCCGAAACGCGCCCACGTAACGTTGGCCTATCCCGACATCAGCAGCCGACCCGCTAGGGGTGACACGATGAGCAACGACGAACCTGCGGTGGACATCGACGTCCTCGTCGTCGGGTCCGGGCCCGGCGGTGCCGGAGCCGCGCTGTTCCTGGCCACCTACGGCACCCCGACCCTGGTCGTGACCAAGTACGGGCAGCTGTCGGATACGCCCCGCGCGCACATCACCAACCAGCGCACCATGGAGACCCTGCGGGACATGGGCCTGGAGCAGCGGCTGATGCGCGAGGCCACGCCGTGGGAGTACATGGGCAATACGACCTTCTGCACCAGCCTGGCCGGTGACGAGCTCGGCCGGATCCCGTCGTGGGGCACCGACACCCGGCGGCACGCCGACTATGAGCTGCAGAGCCCGTGCACGATGCTGGACGCGCCGCAGACCATCACCGAGCCGGTGATGATGCAGGCCGCCCAGGCCCGCGGGGCCAAGGTGCGCTTCGACACGGAATACCTCTCGCACGTGCAGGACGAGTCCGGGGTGACCACCCAGGTCAAGGACCGGCTGACCGGGGCGGTCTACGCGATCCGGTCGAAATACCTGGTCGGCGCCGACGGGGCGCGCAGCGTTGTGGCCGCCGATCTCGGCCTGCCCTTCGAGGGACCCGGCGCCGTCGGGGGCGCCCTGCATATCATCTTCGAGGCCGACCTGAGCCGCTTCGTCGCGCACCGCCCATCGGTCCTGTACTGGATGCTTCAACCGGGCGCCGAGAAGGAAGGCGTCGGGCTCGGCGTGCTGCGGATGATCAAACCGTGGCATGAGTGGATGCTCATGTGGGGCTACGAGGCGGCGGCCGGCCCGCCCGAGATCACTGACGAATTCGCGCGCGAGCTGGCCTCCAAGCTGGTCGGTACGGACGACTTCGAGATGCGCGTCACCTCCCGGCTGCCCTGGACGGTAAATCACCACTTCGCGACCACCATCGCCCGCGGGAGGGTCTTCTGCGTCGGCGATGCGGTCCACCGGCACCCGCCGACCAACGGCCTGGGGTCCAACACCTCTATTCAGGACTCCTACAACCTGGCTTGGAAGCTGCACGCCGTCCTCCGGGGCTGGGCCGCGCCGTCGCTGCTCGAGTCCTACGACGCCGAGCGGGCCCCGGTGGCCCGCCAGATCGTCGAGCGGGCCAACCAGAGCATCATCGACACCGGGCGCATTGTCGCGGCCCTGGGCATCGACGACACCTCGGACGTGGCCAAGCTGAACCAGCAACTCGCGCTGCGCGTCGCCCCCGGCCCGGAGGGTGAGAAGATCCGGGAGAACCTCCGCGAGGCCATCGCCTACAAGGCCTACGAGTTCGACGCGCACGGCGTCGAGCACAACCACCGTTACGCCTCGTCGGCCGTCGTGCCAGACGGCACCGCCATGCCCGGCTTCACCCGCGACCCCGAGCTCTACGCCCAGCCCACAACGTGGCCCGGCGCCAAGCTCCCGCACGCCTGGGTCACGCGTGCCGGGCACCGCGTCTCGACGCTGGACCTGGCCGGTCACGGCGCCTTCAGCGTATGGACCGGGATCGGCGGCCAAGCCTGGCTAGACGCCGCGGCGGCCTTCAGCGCCCGGACCGGCCTGCCGGTCAACGGAGTCTCGATCGGGCCCCGCGAACCCATCGAGGATCCCTACGGCACCTGGGCCGAGCTACGCGAGATCTCCGACGGCGGCGTGCTGCTTGTCCGCCCCGACCTCTACGTCGCCGCTCGCCACGCCAGTGCCCCCGACTCCCCGGAAGCCGCCGCCGCCTGGCTCACCCGCATCCTGCATTCGGTCCTGGTTTAAGACGTACGGGCGCTGATATATGTGGGTCAATATGTGACCCACATATATGGAGTGATCATGGTCTCTGCCGTCGATATCGGCCATGCTCGGAAGCAGGAACAACCAGACAGCACGGCATGATAGGGAGAACAAATGGGCGACACGATGACCTCCGGGCTCTTCGGCGGAGCGCACGCGCCCGGAGAGCATTTCTGCAGTAACAGGACTCTAAGGTCTCTCTTCGAGAGATCGGGGATGTGCATGGCCTGCCTGGACCGAGGCATGCGATTGATAGAAGCGAATGCCGAT
>JBEKKH010000239.1:0-10062 GCA_050010815.1 Streptosporangiaceae bacterium
TCCCGGCTGCGTTGGGCGCCGTCCCGGCTCCGTTAGACGCCGACCCGGTCAGTGGTGTGGTGTCGTGGTACCGGACCTCGTAGACGCGCTCGGTGAACTTCCAGCCGTCCTCGGCTCGCCGGTAGCGATCGTGATAGATGGCGTAGTTCAGCTCTGAGCGGCCGTCGCGGAAGCGCCCGAGCTCCTGGAGGTAGGCGCGGCCGGACGCGGCGTCGCCGTCCAGCTCGATCGTGCCCGGGTGGGTGGTCTGCACCAGGTACGCCACGAGAGCCGGTACCCGCTCACCCCAGGCGCGGATCTCCTGCCTCCCGGCGAGCTCAACGGGGACATTGGGCATCCGCAGCGCGCCGTCGGCGGTAAACAGCGATGCGACGCGGTCGTAGTCGCGCATCATGACCGCGTCGGTGAACTCGCCACGCAGCGCCTCGATCTCGACGCGGTCAGCGATGGCCTGAAGGGCGCTCATTAGCATCTCTTTCTTCATCTCGGTGATGCGGTGTCTCTGTGATGCGGCGGCCGCGGTTGAGCGTTATCCGGTCCGGGGCGCCCGCCGCGTGAAGGTGACGCGGATGGTGAGGACGTTGTTCGAGGCCATGCCCATCGCATTCCAGGTGAGACCGAAGTTGGCCCGGTTGATCCGGACATCGGCGTCGAGCGTGACGTCTCCGTCGTCCCGGACGGACGCCGCGGCATCGACCAACAGCGGCCGGGTCTGACCGCGGACGGTCAGCGCGCCGGTTACGGCGGCACCCTGACTAGAGAGACGAAGGCTGTCCGCGGTGAAGGTGATGTCAGGATGGTTGCCGCTGTCGAAGAAGTCAGCCGAGCGTAGATGCCGGTCGCGTCGGGTGTTCCTGGTGTCGATGGACGCCGCGGCCACCGTGACGGTGCCGCTGACCTCGCCGTCCGGCCGCACCGTGCCGGTTCCGGTGACCTCGCGGAAGACGCCGGTCACCGGGACCAAGCCCATGACCTTGGTCTTCAGCCGGACGCTGGAGTTACGCGGGTCCAGGACCCATTCCCCGGCGAGGATCCCGTCCGTCAGCAGAGCCTGCGGGGCAGGTGTGCCCATTGTCCCTGGCGGTGCCTGCATGATTGTCTCCTTGTCCCATCGGACAGGTCACGCCGGCATGAACCCTGCCCGCTAGATCGTGTTCGCTTCAGCAGTACGACGACACGGCCCGGCGGAATGTGAGGTGACGGGCAGGGTCGGCGTCAGCCGCCCTGGAACGACGCCGAACTAGCCCGCGGCACAAGCTCGATGGGCAGTTCGTGCCGGAGCGGGTGAACCGACTCGCCGCGAAGCAGCGCGCACAGCCGCCGCGCGCCCTCGGCGCCGCTGAGATCCAGCGGCTGCCGGACGGTGCTGAGGCGGAGGAAGGCCGCGGACTCGATGTCGTCGAAGCCGACCACCGACAACTGGCCGGGCAACGGCACGCCCAGCCGGTCCGCGGCGGCCAGCACGCCAATGGCCTGGGTATCGGAGGCCGCGAAGATGGCCGACGGGGGATCGGCCGATTTCAGCAGCCGGGCCGCATGCTCGGCGGCCGCCGCGGCGTTATGCTCACCCCGCCGGATCAAGCCGGCTTCCACCGCAATGCCCGCCGCAGCCAGCGCCTGCTTGTAGCCGTGCAGGCGGCGCGCCGAGGAGACAAAGCCCAGGCCGCCTGGAGGCTTGGCGAACGGCATGTCCCCGACGAACCCGATCCTTCGATGTCCCAGGCCGATCAGGTGCTCGGTCGCCAGCCTGCCGCCCAGGACGTCGTCGATGACCGTCTGCGGTACCCCGGGATTAGGCGCGTCCACGGTAACCAGCGCGACTCCGGCCCGGGAGAACTGGCCGAGCTGCTCCGGGGAGAATGGCAGGCAGATCGCGAGGACTCCGTCGGCCCGGTGGGTGGGCAGCAGGGCCTCTAGGTGGCGGTCCCGCTCCAGCGGGGTGTCGACGTTGCAGACGATGGTGTCGTACCCCTGCTCTTCGAGCACCGCGAGGGCGCTGGCCAGCCGGACGACAGTAGACGGCCTGGTCAGGTGCGCGACGATCACCGCGACGGTCCGCGGCGTGCCGCGGACCAGGGCCGCCGCCGCGTGACTGGGCCGGTATCCCAGCCTCTCGATGGAGTCCTGCACCGTGCGCAGGGTGGCGGCGCGCACGTGGTGACTCCGGTTGAGCACCCGGGACACCGTGCCCACACCGACGCCGGCATCCGCCGCCACGTCGGCAATGGTGACCCGGCGGACGAGTTCTCCCTTCGGGACGGCCGGCGTATCCGAGGAAAATGTGCCTCTATGGAAACGATTCCATGTGGCGGCGGTCTTAGCCTGGTCCGGGGCCGCGGAGCGGTCGGGGGTCCGGTGCGGGCGCTGCGGATCGCCGGTGCTGTCGCCGAGCCGCAGGGTGGCCGGGACGACGTCACCCGGGCGCTGATCGGGCCCGGAGTCGATCTGCCGCAGGGCCCGCGCGACCACGCGCCTGGCGATATCGTCGACGGGGATGGCCACGCTGGTCAGCCGCGGATACATCAGGTCGGCGGCGATGCTCCCGTCGAAGCCGGTGACGGCGAGATCATGGCCGATTCGCAGCCGCAGTTCTGCGGCCACGCTGTAAACGACCGCGGCCAGCCGGTCGCTGCTGGTCACGATCGCGTCCGGACGAGTGTCCGGGCGCGAGGGCCCGAGCAGCGACCTGACCTTCCTGCGGGCCCCGGCGTCGTCCACGAACAGCATGTCCGCCCGGCCGGGTTCGATCCCGTGGCGGGCCAGCCCGGTCTTGAACCCGGCCACGCGTTCGGTATCCCAGTGATTCTCCGACCGGTAACCCAGGAACGCAAGCCGGCCGAAATCCCTGTTCAGGACGTGATCTACCGCCGCCGCAGTGGCTTCGGCATTGTCGATGTCGACCCATTGCTGCGGCAGCGAGGGGCCGGTGCGACCGAAGCAGGCGAACGGCATCCCGGCCTCCGCCAGCATGACCACCCGCGGATCGGCTGGCTGCAGCTCGGAGAGCAGGAACGCGTCCACGCTCCGGCTGGCGATGAGGCGGCGTATCTCGTCGCACGGATCCCCGTCGGCGACGGCGATCACCATGCTGTAACTGCGCCGCGCGCTGGCCGCCGCCAGGGCCTGGAGGAACTGCTGCATGATGTAGTTATCGGGCAGCAGCTGCACCCGCGGCATGACGTAGGCGATCTGGCGCGTCCGGCGCGAGCGCAGGCTCCGTGCGCCGTGGTTGGGTTGATACCCCAGGGCGGCTACCGCGTCCAGCACCCTGGCCTTGGCCGCCTCGCCCACCCGGCCGCTGCTGTTGAGTACGTTCGAGACGGTTTGCCGGGACACCTCGGCGGCTTGAGCCACGTCCTGGATCGTCACCTGCCGCGCGGTCGCAGGCCTGGCCTGGCCTGATCGAGACCCAGTCACCTCGTCACTGTACCCCCCGCGCAATTCACCTCTTGACAGGTCATAGACGAAGCGTTTTTATGTGGTAGATCGTTCTACCAACCCCAGTGAATTTCAGTTCGCCTGGAGAGAAAGACGTTCCCCATCGGAGGGAGCCGGGCATGCAGCGACACGAAGATGTGTGGTCAGGTCGGCGCTGCGAGGCGCCCGAACATGTCACGACAGCCCGGGCGGTGCCACTGACCCGGCGGGCCATGATAAAGGCGGTAGGCCTCGGGACCGGGGGCGCGCACCTGCCGCAGCCAGACTGGTTCGGCGCGTTCAGCGTGGAAGCGCAGAAACAGGACCAGGCGTCCACCTTGTCGATGTACCGGCAGGCGCTGAACTGGCGGCACAAACTGCAGGCCGCGGAATCCATGGACTGGATGCCCGGCACCGGCGGCCAGGTCCTGCACTTCACCCGGCCGGGCGGGTGGCGGTCGATGACGAACTTCGGGCCCGGGCCTGTCCCGCTGCCGCACGGCATCGTCATCGTCTCCAGCGCGCCGGTCGGGGGCAACCAGCTGCCCGCGGACACCACCGTCTGGATCCTCAACGGCAGCTAGTGTGACCGCCGGGAGATGAGCTCGTCGGCGCTACTGGTGTTGATAATCCGGTCCGGGGTGATGCCGGCCTCCTCGGCCCGGCTGGTGCCGTTACCTAGCCAGTCCAGCTGGCCGGGCGCGTGCGCGTCGGTATCGATGGAGAACAGGCAGCCGGCCGCCGCGGCCATCCGCAGCAGCCGGGTCGGCGGGTCGCGGCGCTCCGGCCGGCAGTTGATCTCGACCGCGACCCCTTCGGCCTGGCAGGCACCGAACACCGCCCGGGGGTCAAACGCAGATTCCGGCCGCCGGCCGCGCCCGCCGCTCAGCAGCCGTCCGGTGCAGTGGCCGAGCACGTCCACGTGCGGGTTGCGCACCGCGGCCACCATCCGCTTGGTCATCGGCCCGGCGGGCATCCGCAGCTTGGAATGGACGCTGGCCACCACGACGTCGAGCCGGGCGAGCAGGTCCTCGCGCTGGTCAAGCGAGCCGTCGTCGAGGATGTCGACCTCGATCCCGGTCAGGATGCGGAACGGGGCCAGCTCGGCGTTGAGCGCTTCGATCAGCTCGAGCTGATCGCGGAGCCGTTCGGCGGACAGCCCGTTCGCCACCGTCAGCCGCGGCGAATGGTCGGTGAGCGCGACCCATTCGTGCCCGAGCGCGCGGGCTGCCTCGGCCATCTCCCGGGGCGGGCTGCCGCCATCGGACCAGTCCGAGTGCGTGTGGCAGTCACCGCGCAGGGCCGCCCGTAGCCCCGTGCGCTCCGCGGCCGGCGGCTGCTCGGCCAGCAGCCGGGCCAGGTAGGCGGGCTGCTGGCCCGCCGCGGCCTCGGTGATGACCTCGGCGGTGGTCGCGCCGATCCCCTTCAGCGCCTCCAGCGTGCCCGCGGCGATCCGCCGGTCAAGCTCGCCGGGCGCCAGCCCGTCGAGCACCTCCGCGGCATTCCGGAACGCCCGGACGCGGTACGTCGGCGCGCCGCCCCGCTCCAGTTCGAACGCGATCTGCCGCAACGCCTCGGCCGGCTCCATCTGCCCACTCATACCCAGCATCGTCTCGCACGACCCTCGTAAACGAGCCAGGCGGCCCGATATCGCCTCGTCGGGCACAATTGAGCTGTGCAGGTCGCCATGCTCGGGCCGCTTGAGGTCCGCACCGATGACGACTCGGGGGTCGTGTCCGACGTCGGCGGATCCCGGCTGCGCGCGCTGCTGATCATGCTGGCACTGCGCCCGGGCCAGCTGGTGCCGGCCAGCCAGCTGATCGACGGGCTGTGGGCCGATCAGGCGCCGGCCGGGGCCGCGAACGCGCTGCAGGCCCTGGTGTCCCGGCTGCGCCGGGCGCTCCCCGGCGCGGTCATCGAATCCCGGCCGGCCGGCTACCAGCTGAAACTCGATCCTCGCGCGACCGACGTCGTCCGGTTCGAAGAGCTCGCCGCCCAGGGCAGAACGCAGCTGCGCGACGATCCGGCCGCTGCGGCCGCGACCCTGCGCGAGGCGCTCGCGCTGTGGCGTGGGCCGGCCCTGGTGGACGTGGCCGACCGTGATTTCGGCCAGGCCGTCATCGCCCGGCTGGATGAGCTCCGGCTTCTCGCCACCGAGAACCGCATCGACGCCGACCTGCGGACCGGGGTCACCGCTACTCTCGTCGCCGAGCTCGAGGGCCTGGTCGTGGCGTATCCGATGCGCGAGCCGATGGCCGCCCGGCTGATGCGCGCCCTGCACGCCTGCGGCCGGCGCGGCGCGGCCTTGCAGGTGTACGAGCAGACCAAGGAGCGGCTCGTCGAGCAGCTCGGCATAGAACCGTCCGCCGAGCTGTCGGCCCTGCACCTGGCCATCCTGCAAGCCCCCGACCCGCCCGTCCGCGCCGACCTTCCGACCGCCGGGCCCGCTCGCGTCGCTTCCGCCCGCCCGGCCCACACCAACCTGCGTGCCGAGCTCACCAGCTTCGTCGGCCGGGACACCGAACTCGCCCAGGTCGCCGAACTTCTCGGTGCGCACCGCCTGGTCACGCTCACCGGCTCCGGCGGCGCGGGCAAGACCCGGCTGGCCGTCGAGGCCGCCCGGGCCGAGCTGGCGGCGATGCCCGACGGGGTCTGGCTGGTCGAGCTGGCCTCGGTCACCGATCCGGCGGACGTCGCGTCCGCCGTCCTGGGCGTGCTCGGCCTGCGTGAGCAGGCGCTGCTTTACGGAGGAAAGCCGCTCACCGCGCGGCTGCCGCATGATCAGGCCGCAGCGCCGGACGAGCAGGTGGACACGCTCGGCAGGCTGCTGTCCGCACTGGCCGGACAGCGAACCCTGCTGGTCCTGGACAACTGCGAGCATCTGGTGGCGGCCGTGGCCGGGCTGGCGGACCGCGTCCTCGCCGCCTGCCCGCAGGTCCGCGTCCTGGCCACGAGCCGGGAACCGCTGAACATCACGGGCGAAGCGCTATGGACCGTAGGCCCGCTGACGTTGCCGCCGGACCCCGCCGTATCGCCTGATCTGGCCGAACGGCCCAGTGGGCTTGCCATCGGGCCGACCGGAGCGCCGCCCGGTGTTGACGACTACGCCTCGGTCCGCCTGCTGATCCAGCGAGCCCGCGCGGTCTTCGCCGAGTTCCGGGTCACCAGCGTCAACGCGGCCGCGGTAGCCCAGATCTGCCGTGCCCTGGACGGCATGCCGCTGGCCATCGAGCTGGCCGCGGCCCGGCTGCGCACGCTGAGCCCGGAACAGGTGGCGGCGCGCCTGGATGACCGGTTCCGGCTGCTGACCGGCGGGAGCCGGACCGCGATGCCGCGCCACCAGACGCTGCGTGCCGTCGTCGACTGGAGCTGGGACCTGCTCGATGAGCCCGAACGCCTGCTCTGGCGCCGGTTCTCCGTCTTCACCGGGGGCGCCACGCTAGAAGCTGTCGTGCAGGTGTGCGCGGGCCGCGGGATCGGTGCGGATCAGGTGCTCGACCTGGTGACCGCGCTGACGGACAAGTCGCTGCTCACGGTCAGGTACGGACCCGACGGGGCACGCTACCGGATGCTGGAGATCATCAGGGCCTACGGTCAGGAGAGGCTGACGGAGGCGAGGGAGCGGGACGAGCTCCGCCGGGCGCACGCGGAATACTTCACCCGGCTGGCCGAGATCGGCGACGATTACCTGATCGGCGCCGACCAGCTCATCTGGCTTCGCAAGCTCTCCGACGACCAGGACAACCTGCACGCGGCCCTGCGGGGCGCGATCTCGGTCGGCGACGGGCGGGCCGCCGTCCGGCTGGCCGCCGCGCTCAGCTGGTACTGGTGGCTGCGCAGCATGAAGGTCGAAGGGGCCGATCTGATCGCCGAGGCCGTCGGCCTTCCGCGCGGCCCGGGCGCTGAGCAAGATAGCGAATCGCTGGCCGTCGCCTACGCGATGGGCGGGCTGCTGGCCATCGACACCCCGGTCGCCGGCCGGGCTCAGGACTGGTTCCGGATCGCCAAAGACCTCGCCGCGGGGCTACCGGATCCGAAAGATCAGGTGCTGCGGCTGATCGGCCCGCTCAGCGCCCTGTTCGGGGCTTTCCACGATCATGAATCGATTCGGCCGGAGATCTTCGACGATGCGGCGGCCGATCCCGAGCCGTGGGTGAGTGCCACCGCGCTGGTCATGCGCGGGCACGTGGCGGCGAACGTCGGCCGGCAGCACGCGGCGGCGGAGGAAGACTTCCTCGCCGCGACCGGCATCTTCAGCGGGCTGGGGGAGCGGTGGGGCCTGGCGATGGCCCTGTCCGGCCTGGCCATGCTGGAAGGATGGCGCGGCGAGCACGCCGCTGCGGCCGACCACTACCGGCGGGCCATTGAGCTCGCCGCGGAGATCGGCTCGGCCGAAGACGAGGTCCACTTCCGGCTCTTCCTGGCCCGGGAGATCTGGCTACTCGGCGACCGGGCGGCGGCCTACGCCGAGCTGGCTCAGGCGCGGCACGAAGCCGAACGGCTCAAGCTGCCCGAAGTCACGGCCCTGGCCGCCTACACGGCCGGTGACCTGGCCCGCCTCGACGGCGAGCCGGAGGTGGCCCGGGCCGAGCTGACCCGGGCCCTGGAGCCCGGCGGCCCGCCGGACGTCGTACTGCAGCTGCGCGCCGTGGTCGCCACCTCGCTTGGCTATCTGGCCGCCGCCGACGGCGACCTGGACGCGGCCCGCGCCTGGCACACCCAGGCCGTGGCGGCCGCGATGTCCTCGGCCGACGCGCCGGTGATCGGGCAAGCCCTCACCGGCCTCGCCGATCTCGCGCTGCACGAAGCCGATCCGGGTCGCGCCGCCGAGTTGCTCGGCGCCGCCACGGCGATTCGCGGCACCACCGACCGCACGATCAAGGACGACGAGAGGGTGGCCTGCGACGCCCGCGCCGAGTTGGGCGACGCTGGCTTCGAGGCGGCATACCAGCGCGGCCAGTGCGCCACCATGGACACCCTGGCCTCGCTGGTTCCGGTCTCACACCCGGCGCTTGAACGCCCGCACCGCTAGCGGCGCGAACACGATCGTGAACGCGGCCGCGTACAGGAGCGACTCGACCGCCGGCCGTGCGGCCGGTCCCGACACCATCAGCCCGCGCATCGCGTCGGAAATCAGCGAGACCGGGTTCGCCTTGGCCCAGGCCTGCAGCCAGCCCGGCATCGACGCGGTGCGGACGAACGCGTCGCTGGTGAACGTGAGCGGGAACAGCACCACGAAGCCGAAGATCTGCACCTTCTCCGGGTTGGCCGCGAGCATGGCCACCAGGACCAGGGCCCAGGACAGCGCCAGGGTGCTGATCAGCACCAGGCCGAAGGCGGCCAGCACGCCGAGCGGCCCCGTGCCGACCCGGAAGCCAAGGATGTAACCGATCCCCAGCAGCATGACGACGGCCCAGGCCTGCTTGGCGATATCGGCCAGGATCCGGCCGGACAACGGAGCGAACCTGGCGATCGGCAGCGACCGCAGCCGGTCGAAGAAACCCTTCTCCAGGTCGGTGGACAAACCCGTCGCCGTGTTCAGCGTCGTGAACAGTGAATTTTGGACGATAATGCCTGGCAGCGCGAACATCAGGTATGTATGCGGCGAGCCCCCGATAGCGCCGCCGAACACATAAGTAAACAGCAGCAGGAACATAACCGGCTGGATACTGAAATCGATCAGCTCGGCCGGGTTGTGCTTGATCTGTACCAGCGTCCGCCAGCTCAGCGAAAACGTTTGCCGCAGTCCCTCAAGCAGCCCGACGCGCGGCGACAACGCGACCGTGTCCGCCGTATTATCCGAAATCGTACTATCCATTGTGGTACTTGCGGTGGTCATGCCGCGCTCCCTTCGAGCTCTTCGGTTTCGGTACGACGGCCGGTCAGCGACAGGAACACCTCGTCGAGGCTGGACCCGCGCAAGGTGAGCTCGGCGACCCGGACCCCGGCGTCTTCGAAGCGGCGCATGACGGCAGGCAGCACGTCTTCCTCGCTGACCGGCACGGTCACCGTGGTTCCGCGGACCTCCGCCTTCACCTGCGTGAATCCGGCGAGGACGGCCATCACCGTCCGCACGTCCGCCGGGCTGGCCGGCCGGACGCTGAGGCTCTGCGCGCCGGTCCTGGCCTTGAGCTGCTCGGGGGTTCCGGTCGCGATGACCGCGCCCTGGTCGACGACGGCGATCTCGTCGGCGAGCTGGTCGGCCTCTTCGAGGTACTGAGTGGTGAGCAGGACGGTGACCCCGCTGGTCGTCAGGCCGCGCACCGTATCCCACATCTCGTTACGGCTGCGCGGGTCGAGCCCGGTCGTCGGCTCGTCCAGGTAGAGCACCTGCGGCCGGGTGACCAGGCTGGCGGCTAGGTCCAGCCGCCTGCGCATGCCGCCGGAGTAGGTCCGCACCGCCCGGTCGGCGGCGTCGGTGAGCCGGAACTCGGCCAGCAGGTCCCGCGCCCGGCTCCTGGCGGCCACCCGCAGCTGGCCGGTCAGCCGCCCGATGAGCACGAGGTTCTCGGTGCCGGTGAGTGTCTCGTCCACCGACGCGTACTGTCCGGTCAGCCCCGTGAGCTGCCGGACCTGGTGTGCGTGGCGCACCACGTCGTGGCCGCAGACGGCGGCGTGCCCGCCATCGGGCCGCACCAGCGTGGC
>JBEKKH010000240.1:0-10038 GCA_050010815.1 Streptosporangiaceae bacterium
CGGATACCGGCCAAGCTCGGCCGCGCTCCGATACGCGCCATGCCTGCCCAGCGGCAGGCCCACCACTGGCGATTGGCGGGGTCCGGCCGGCGATGGCGAGGCCGCGGCCCGGCGCTTGTGCGATAGTTCTCGTCAGACGATGATGTCAACAGGCCCAGGGCGTCGCGGACGGCTTCGTCGCGCGAAAGGCCCGGACTACCAGGCGATATGCGCCCACTAAGTATTGGGCGCGGGATAGCGAGGTTTCGTTCGGGCTGATGAGGGCACAATCCCTCGGTTGCGAGGGGCGACGGTACGGTGTACTAAGGATTTCACAGATAGTTTCCGTGAAAACTGCGTAACTGCCCGAGGCCGCCGCGCGGCACCGAGGAGGGGCGTCGCCGATGATCGCGCCAGGGAGTCCCACGGTGCGGCGTCGTCGGCTGGCCGCCGAGCTGCGCGGGATCAGGGAAAGCAAGGGCAAGAACGGAGACACGGTCGCCGCCGCGCTCAAGTGGTCGCCGTCCAAGATCAGCAGGTACGAGCGGGCCAGGACCGGCCTGCGGCCCCGGGAAGTCGAGAGGCTGCTCGACTACTACGAGATCACCGGGCCCCGCCGCGCGCTCCTCCTCGCGCTCGCCGAGGACGCGGCCCAGAAGGGCTGGTGGGAAGAATTCGCCGATACCCTTTCCGAGGATTACCAGCAGTTCATCGGCCTTGAGCACGAGGCCACGTCCATGGCCATATGGCACGTTGATGTGGTCACTGGCCTGCTCCAAACTGAAAGCTACGCCAGGCACATCATTAGCAGCTACAGCCGAGTCGAGCCGATCGCGCCGGGCATGATCGGGCGATTGGTCAGGGTCCGCCTGAAACGTCAGCAGGTACTTGACCGCGATGGGCTTCAGCTATCGGTCGTGCTCGATGAATCGGTCCTGCATCGCCGGGTAGGTGACGATTCGGTGATGTATGAGCAGCTTCAGCGTCTTGCGCAACAAGCCGACCGGCCTAATCTAACGCTGCAGATTCTCCCCCTTGACGTACAGCATACGGTTTTCGGGGAGTCATTTGTCATATTCGGCTTCGGGGTAGATACCGATGAGACGCTGCAAGACGTGGTGAGCACCGAGCACCTGCGCAGCGGCTTCTCCCTGGAAGGGGAGCGGGAGACATACCTGCACAGAATCGCGTTCAAGATGCTCGCCGACCACTCGCTCGACCCGGCGGCGTCCCGGTCGCTCATACTCGAAACGGCGGAGTCGCATTGGTCCGGCGCCGGCCCGCGCCGCGCTCGTGCCTGAGTGACGCAAGTCGCTGATCATAGCGCCGTTACGGTGCGGGTCTACCGGCTGACGTTCCGGGTACGCCCCGGCTCAGATCGGTCGTCAGGGGGGTGGCCTGGTGCCTGGACGCGGTATACCATATGTTCACCAGACAGTTACGAGGCCGCCGCGTTACTTGAATCAAGATCAGCCCCGGATGCCCGATCGCCTCTGCTAATCTTAGATTTATGCGACTACGATGAGTATTAAAACTACTACATTCCGTAGTTACGCATTCAGGGTAATATCCGACAATCAGCGAGGTATGACGTGGGAAAAGCTACGCTCGGAAGCCTATCCGAAAGGCCAGGTTCGGGTTCTCACTGGGTTAAGAGTTCCCTTAGTTTCTCCAACGGCAACTGCGTCGAGGTGGCGAGCCTCCCCGATGGCGGGATCGGTGTCCGCAACAGCAGGGACTCTGAGGGGGCGGTTCTCCAATTCACCCCGGACGAGTGGCATGCCTTTATCGGAGGAGTGCGAAAGGGAGAATTCGATAGTTTCGGCAGGAAGTAACCGTACCGGCAACGTGCGGTAACGTCCTGATCGTGGTGGCTATCGATCAGAATGCAAGCGGAGGGCTTCTCGGAATCCAGAGGAGCTCTCCGCTTTTTGATACCGCCGCGGTGGGCACCGGCTGGGCCTAAGCGCGGGTCGGACCTATCCAGAACGAGGATGCCATGTTCCACGTAGATTCCGAAGCCGGTCGCCTGCGGCAGGTGATACTGCACCGCCCCGGCCTAGAACTCAAGCGACTTACCCCGGACAACGCCGCCGACCTGCTCTTCGACGACGTGCTCTGGGTGAGCAGGGCGCAGGATGAGCACGACGCGTTCGCTGACGTTCTGCGCTCGCGGGGTGTCGTCGTTCACTACTTCAGCGATCTGCTCGCCCAGACCCTGGATGTCCCGGACGCGCGGGCCTACATACTGGACGGGGTATTCGACCCGCGCTGGCACGGGCCGCTCGCCGCCGCTACCTTGCGCGCCGCGGTAGACGGACTTGACTCGGCCCGCCTGGCGGAATACCTGGCCGGCGGAATCACCAAACGCGAGATCGCCGAACTCGGCCCGGAACCCAAGAGCATCGCCTTTCACTCACTCGATCCCGACGCTTTCGTGCTCGCCCCGCTGCCGAACCTGCTTTACCAGCGTGACACGTCTTGCTGGATTTACGGCGGGGTATCCATCAACGCCATGCGCAGGCCCGCCCGGATCCGTGAGACCATCACCGACGAGGCCATCTACCGCTGGCACCCGATGTTCGCCGAGGCCAGCTTCGATGTCTGGTATCACGGCGCCGATGCCGCGCCGGCCACCATCGAGGGTGGCGACATCCTGGTCCTCGGCAACGGAGCGGTCCTGGTGGGGATGAGCGAGCGGACCACGCCGCAGGCGGTCGAAGTGCTCGCCCACCGGCTGTTCGCCGCCGGGGCAGCCCGCTGCCTGGTGGCGATCGACATGCCGAAGACCCGCGCCTTCATGCACCTGGACACGCTGCTGACCATGGTGAACTACGGGGTATTCACCAAGTACGCGGGGATGGGCATGCTGCCGTCCTACACGGTCGAGCCGGGCGCGACGGCCACCGAGCTCAAGGTCATCGATCATCCGCCTGAGGACATGCACCGCGCCATGGCCGCCGCCCTCGGCCTGCGGGCCATCACGGTGCTGACCGCCGTGCAGGACGTCCATTCCGCGTTGCGGGAACAGTGGGACGACGGCTGCAACGTGCTCGCGGTCGAGCCGGGCGTGGTCGTGGCGTACGAGCGGAACGTCACCACAAACACCTACCTCCAGGACAACGGAGTCGAGGTGCTCGCGGTGCCGGGCGGCGAACTAGGCCGGGGCCGAGGCGGCCCCCGCTGCATGAGCTGCCCGATCGAACGCGACGCCTAAGCCGGCCAGGTGAGCATGCCCGGGCGACGGTCACCCCGCGCCGACCGCCACTGCCAGCATTGCTGGGGAAACTGCCAGGGCGACTGCCTCTTGGACGAGGGCGGCATGTGCATCCACAACGCGGACGCCAGGATGCTCAGGCAGCTGCGATCACGACGGCTGCTTGGTCGCGGGTTGTGGCGGCGGCTGTTCCGGGGCGGCCGGTAGCCGACTCACCTGGCGGCTATCCCGCGGGCGACGCTCAGCCGGACAACAGCAGGTCCAGGTGAATGGCGTTGGCCATCGCCTGGTAGCCGGCGTCGTTGGGGTGCAGGTGGTCACCGGAGTCATACGCGGGGTTCAGCCGCAGCGGGTCGGCGGGGTCGCGCATCACCGCGTCGAAGTCGATGACGCCGTCGAACGCGCCGCTGGTGCGGATCCAGTGATTCACCTCCTCGCGGGTCGCCTCGCCCGCCGCGGAGTAATAGCCGGCTCCCTGGAAGGGAAGCAAGGTGGCGCCGAATATCTTCACTCCCCGGGCGTGCGCGCGGGCGATCAGCTGCTTGTACCCGGCGATGATGGCCGCGGCGCGGATAGCGGTGGCCGGGTGCCGCGGGTTCGTGCCCAACCCGATGTCGTTGATCCCCTCCAGTACGATGACGTCCCGGACGCCGGGCTGGTCCAGGGCGTCTCGCTCGAACCGTGCCTCGGCACTGACGCCGAACCGCGACGAGCCGCTCAGCACTCGGTTGCCGCCGATCCCCGCGTCGGCCACCGCCAGCGTGACTCCGCCGAGCGCGTCCAGCCTGCGGGCCAGGTCGTTAGGCCAGCGGGCGTCGGCGTCGACGCTCGCGCCGACGCCGTCGGTGATCGAGTCGCCGAACGCCACCACGGTTCCGTCCGCGCCCGGCGCCTGCACGATCAGGCCGCTGAGGTAATACCAGGACAAGATGGGCGTGGTGTACCCGTGGGCGTCGGGGTCGGCGGCGTGATCACCGGGTGCCGACACCCAGTTGAACTGATCAGCGTCGTAGTGGAACGTGGCCGGCCCGGTCCGGTCCGGCAGGTAAATGCCCACCGCCAGCTGCTGCATCGGCCACACCCGCATGGCCACCGGGTCGCTGAGGATCTGCGCGCCGGCCGGGATCTGGAACGAGGCGCGGCCGCGATAGGTCACCGGGTGGACGGTGCCCGGCACCACCGCGGCCGTCCCCGGTTCCGCCACCGCCACCGTCACGTGGCCGATCCGCAGCGGGGCGGCACCGTAGACGTTGGTCAGCTCCAGCCGGACCAGATCGCCGCCGACACTGGTGTCGATGGTGTCCCGTACCGTCTGGTGATCGAAGCCGCGGGCCGCGAGCGTGCCGGCGATGGCGCGCTGCGGGCTGGCGCTCCAGCTGGTCACCCAGGGGTTCTCGCCGGCCCCGAGCCGCTCCGCGGCGTCGGAGCGGGAGTCCGCGAGGGCGGCCATCGTGGCGGCCAGCATCGACAGCAGGACGACGCCGAGCCACCCGCGGCGGATGATCCGGACGACCCTTCGGCGGCCGGTCAAGCTCGCTGCGAGCACGCTGTCTCCTCACTCCCGCCAGGGGGCCGCCGCCTGGTGCTAGCCGGTGTCGACCTGGGCGCGGGCCCAGGAATTGTTGGCGTATCCCTTGGGATTCCACAGCCGGGCCGCCGATTCGGGCTGGACGGCGGCGGTATCGGTGGCCCGGGCGATGATCTCGGTCCGCCCGGGCGGCACGATAATCACGGTACGCCAGTGCCGCCAGGCCCAGCACCCGGCGTCATCACCCAGGTCAGCCTGCTGCGAGGTCCGCCCGCCGTCGGTGGAGACGTCGACGCGGGCAATGCCGCGCTGGTCCCCGGCGATGGCGTATCCGGTCACGTCGGCCCGGCCCGGCGTCAGCGCCGCGCCGTCGGCGGGCCGCAGGATGTCAGCGTTGACCGCGACGCAACCCAGCGAAACCCCGACCCCGGGTCCGGCGGCTCCCGGCCCGGCATCGGCGGGCAGCAGCCGGTACGCGGTGGCCTGGAAGTAGTTCTCTGACGGGTGGTCGGCCACGGTGATCTGCTCGATCCACTTGACGCTGCGCGCGCCGATGTAACCGGGGACCACGACCCGGACCGGTCCGCCGTGCACCGGGGGCAGCGGCTGCCCGTTCATGGCCCAGGCGAGGAGCACCTCGCCGGCCAGGGCCTTCGGCAGTGGGACGGAGCCGCCGAAGGGCTGCGGCGGGTCGGCGAGGGGGGAGATGTCGGAGGCGCTGAAGGCCACGTGCCTGGCGCCCTCCCGCGGGCCGGCGGCGCGAAGCACCTCGGCCAGGCTGACGCCGGTCCATTCGGCGGTGGAGATCGCGCCCGGTCCCCACGGATGTTCCCCGGGGATATCGCGCACCCGGATCAGGCCGGACCGGCGGTTTCCCGCGCACTGCAAGGTCGCGGTGAGCGTGCGCGGCGTGAACCGGTGCAGGTCGGCGAGCGACAGCTCAAGGTCACGTTCGACGAGTCCGCCGATCCGCAGCCGCCACCCGGCTGGGTCGATGAGGGGGACGGGACCATGGTTGCGGCTGTAAAAGGAATCGATCGGAGTGATAAGCCGGTCCGCGAGCGCGTCCGGCGTCGACTCGGCGTTGTACGGATCGGCCTCATGAACGATCATGTCCTCCCGCTTACCCCAGGCCCCCATGGGCAGCTTCCCTCTCTTACTGCGTTGTGCGCCTTGCGGTCGGCGCGCCGTGTCCGCGCCCCTGCGCGCGGCCCGCGGTCGCGGCCGGGATCCTGGTCGCGGGGTCGAGCAGGTTGACCCCGATGGCCGCGACCGATGCCTCGTCGGGCGTGATCACGGTGACCGCGGAGCCCTCAGCCGCCAGCCGTCCGACCACGTCTCGCAGCGGCATCCGCGACGGCAACGGCGAGTCGTGGCCCAGCGGCGACAGCACCACGATCCGGGCGGCACCCGCCGCCAGGTCGGCGTTCTCGTTGGACCGGGCGCCGCCGTCGATGTAGCGGCGGTCGCCGATGGTGACCGGCGGCCAGATGCCGGGGACCGCGCAGCTCGCGGCGACCGCATCGATCAGGTTCACCCCGGACTGACGGTCGAACACGCGCGTCTGGCCGGTCTGTGCGTCCACCGCGACCAGCAGCATCCGCCGCGACGGCCACTGCGGCGAGGGCAGCCGGGAGCGGACCGCGGCCCGCCGCTCGGCCTCGGGTACCGTGCGGGCCGCGAGCGCGAAGGCACCGGTCCGCCGCTGCGCTTCCTGGGCGGATTCCGCCGAGGTGACGCCGGTCAGCAGCGCGCCGAACTCGGCCGCGAACGTCTCCATGTCGAGCTCGACGGAGATCTCCCTGGACTGCAGGGCCGGCTCGACCTGCCGGGCGAACAGCGCGTCCAGCGACAGCCCGCTGCCGACCTGCGCGGCCACGGTCGCCCCAGCCGACGTGCCGACGAGCAGGTCCGCCCCGGTGACGTCCTGGCCCGCGTCCGCCAGCCCGGCCAGCACGCCGGTCATCCACGCGATCCCCGCCACGCCCCCGCCCCCGAGCACCAGGGCCTGCCCGCCCGCCATGGCGCCCTCCCCGTTCGTCACCGTCACGTCATGATCAACCGTCACGTCATGATCATAAGTCTGCCTGTAACGGGCTGGCCGGGACCCTCGGCCCACCGGTTCCGGCTAGGGTCGTGCCATCTGCTTGAGACCGGCCGGGAGGACGCGATGACGGTACTGGAGAGCTTCAGCCTCAGTGGCAAGAAGGCCCTGGTCACCGGCGGTAACCAGGGCCTGGGCAAGGCGTTCGCCACCGCCCTGGCCCAGGCCGGCGCCCGGGTGGTCATCGTGGCCCGCGACGCCGGACGCAACGCCGCGGCGGTCCGCGAGCTGACCGGCCAGGGCCTGGACGCCGCCGCCATCGACGCCGACATCACCGCCGACGCCGGGCCGGTCATCGACCGGGCCGCCGAGACGCTGGGCGGCCTGGACATCGTGGTCAACAACGCGGGGACCTGCATCCATAAGGAATCCTGGCAGGTGACGGACGCCGAGTGGGCGCAGGTGTTCGACTTGAACGTGACCGCGCTGTGGAAATGCTGTGTGGCCGCCAGCCGTCACATGGCCACCTCGGGCGGCGGGTCCATTATCAACGTGGGCTCGATTTCGGCGATGATCGTCAACCGCCCGCAGTGGCAGCCCGCCTACAACGCCTCCAAGGCCGCCGTGCACCAGCTGACCAAGTCGCTGGCCGCGGAATGGGCAGGCTCGGGCATCCGGGTCAACGCGATCGCCCCGGGTTACGTCAAGACCGAGATGGCCCCGGTGGACCGCCCGGAGTTCCGCAGGCACTGGATCGAGGACACCCCGCAGCGCCGCTACGCGCGGCCGGAGGAAATCGCGCCCAGCGTCGTGTTCCTGGCCAGTCCGGCCTCGTCGTTCATGACCGGCGCCGTGCTGGTCATCGACGGCGGCTACACCATCTGGTAAACCAGCCGCCTGCTCCGCCATTCGATGTTCACGCGCTGTTACTGCATCGTTGATGTTATAAGACCGAGATCTCTCCACCAAAGCGGTGCAGATGCGCTGGGATCGGGTCAGCCGCACGCGAGGAAATGTCTGGCGAGCTATCCGCGCTGAGCATGATATGACCAGTTTTCAGCCCCAGGCAGACTCGGAGACCGAAGCATAAATTCTCGTCCTGGCCTGCGCTCATAGCTTTCTTTTGGTAATTGCCTGACGTGTCAGAAATGTATGCTAATTACTCTGTGTAAATACGAGGATAGGTAAGTAAACCCGCGTTCCGTGCGTCGCGTCTGGAACATGTAGGAGCGGGACATCGTGGTTGACGAGTTCCGCTTGGGGGGCGACGCCTGGCCCTGGCCAGGTACTCGGGAGGCATCATCATGGCCAGCGACGGAATTCGAGCGGCCCAGTTTCCGGCGAAACATTCACTGAACGGCTCGTGGATGAGCGAGGCGATCCAGGCGACCGCCGTGGTGTCCGTGATCAGGCACGCGGCGGTCCGGCTGAGTCCCCGCCTGGCCGGCCGGAGCCACGCCGCCGCGGGGCGGCACGCCAGGAGCCGCGGACCGGTCAGCCGTCAGGTGCCGCCCCGGCACGCCGCCCGAACAAGGTCATAGCCGAGGTGTAACACCACGGACCGTTCGGACAAAAATTCACATCTTCCGAACGGCCCGTGGTATCACCGCCTGGGCCGCCCGCAGGCCAGCCGGCCTTTAGCATCGGGGTGTGCGTACCATAGCGGCGGTCCTCGGCGGCCTGGTCATCCTGGCCGTGTGGGTGAACATGGCCGTCACCCTGCTCATCCCGCGGGGCCGCGTCGGATTCCTCAAGGTCATCGACCGGTTCGTCGACCGCGGGTACACGGTGGTTCTGGGTCCGGTGCGATCGTGGGAACGGCGTGACGGCCTGCTGGCCAGCGAGCCCGCCGTCACGCTCGGCGCGCTGCTTGTCACCTGGCTGGCCGGCTTCGTGGTCGGCTTCGGGCTGCTGCTGTGGCTGCCCGGCGGCAGCTTCCCGGCGGCCTTGCGCGAAGCGGGCTCGTCACTGTTCACCCTCGGCTTCGCCGACCGCAGCGCCGCCGCGCCCAGCGTCATCGATTTCTTCGCGGCGGCTTCGGGGCTGGTCGTCGTGGCCCTCCAGATTGCCTACCTGCCCACCATGTACTCGTCGTACAACCGCCGTGAAACCGAGGTCACGCTGCTCCGCCCCCGCGCCGGCAGCCCGGCCTGGGGACCGGAGCTGCTGGCTCGGGCGCATATCGCCCGCGGCGTCGAGCAGCTGACGCCGCTGTACTCGGGCTGGGAGCGCTGGGCGGCCGATGTGGCCGAGTCTCACTCCAGCTACCCGATGCTGCTGCGTTTCCGGTCCCCGGAATCGCAGAGCTCGTGGGTCGTCTCGCTGCTCGCGGTCCTTGATGCCGCGGCCCTGCACATGGCCGCCTGCCCGTCCAGCGCGCCGTTTCAGGCCCGGCTGTGCGTGCAGATGGGCTACTCCGCCCTGCGCCAGCTGACCCGTACGCTGCGGATCCCCATTCCCGAAGATCCCCGGCCCGACGACCCGATCCGCCTGACCTGGGAGGAATTCCTGCAGGGCTGGGAGCGCATCACGGCCGTGGGGTTCCCGGTCGAGCGGACCGCCGAGGAAGCCTGGCCGCAGTTCCGGGGCTGGCGGGTCAACTACGAGGCGGCCGGCTACGTGCTGGCCTGGGGCCTGGACATCGTCCCGGCCCGCTGGTCCGGTCCCCGCCGCCACCAGCAGGGACCGATCGAGCCCCGGGTGCCGGCCAACCGTACCCCCGAACATCCCGACGGTGAGCCCGTCGGGTCACCGGGCCCGCCGTGATGATGACCGTCCCGCTGGCCGTCATCACTGGCCGTCATCACTGGCCGTCATCACTGGGGCCAGATCGCCTGCAGCAGCTGGTCGGGGGTCTCCAGCTGGGGCATGTGACCGGTGTCGGTGAGAAGCTGGAACCGGGCCGACGGGATGGCGGCCGCGAACGCACGCCCGTAGTCGGGGTCGACGATCTGGTCGCTGTCGCCCCATAGCACCCGGGTCGGTGTCTCCACCGCCGACAGGCGCCCGGCCAGGGTGGGGTCGCTCATCCCCGTGCTTGAGTAGACGGCCAGCGTGGCCCGGTTGCCGGCCATGCCCGCCTGGGCCGCCGGGGGCAGTGTGGCGGGGTCGATCCGGAACCGGTCGGGATCGTGGTAGCTGAGCTGGGTCACCTGATCCATGGTCAGCGAGAAAAAGTCGGCGATTGGGTGGCCGGGGACCTGGACGCCGGTGCCGTTGACCACGATGATGCCGCTGACGCGGGGCGAGGCGAGCAGGGCCATCTCGGCG
>JBEKKH010000241.1:0-10024 GCA_050010815.1 Streptosporangiaceae bacterium
GCTGCAGGACTGTTCTACGTCTATACCGATCCGGGTGCGGTCGACGAGGCGGAATTCCACGACTGGTACGACCACGAGCACGGCCCGGCCCGGCTGACCGTGCCCGGGATCCTGGCCGCCACCCGCTATCACGCGCTGGACGGGCTTGAGCCGCCGTGGCTGGCGCTGTACGAGCTGGCCAGCCCGGATGTCATCGACAGCTCCGAGTACAAGGCGCTCGGTGCGACGGCGAGCGACCGGGACAAGTCCGTCGGGGCCGGGCTCGCCACCCTGGACCGCCGGGTCTACGAGCAGGTCAGCGAGGACGGATCACCGGTCGGCCGTACCGCCCCGGCCGTCCTGGCCGTGTCGATGTCGGTGCCCGAGGGGACGGAGGCCGACCTGGAGGCCTGGTACACCCAGGAGCACATCCCGATGCTGCTCAGCGTGCCAGGGTGGCGTCGTATCCGGCGGTACCGGCTGGTCAATGCGCTGGACGCCGCCGGGCCCGATTTCCTGTCGCTGCACGAGGTGGCCGGTCCCGAGGTCTTCGAGGATGCGGGCTACCAGGCGGCGATCAGCACGCCGTGGCGGGACCGGATCGTCGGCACGGCGCTGCGGCGAGAGCGGCGCCTGTTCGGCTTGCGCAACGTGCTGGAGGCCTGAGACTCGTGTCAGCTATCAGCGACCCGGACGTCCGGGATTTCCTGACGCAGGGCACCCGGACCGGCAAGCTGGGTTACCTATCCTCCAGCGGGCGCCCGCTGGTGACGCCGATCTGGTTCATCCTCGAAGGCGACAGCCTGGTGTTCAACACGGGTGCGGCGACAGCCAAGGGCCGCGCGCTGGCCCGGGACCCGCGGGCCACCCTGTGCGTGGACCTGGATGAGCCGCCGTACGCGTTCGTCCAGGTGCAGGGCGAGGCCGAGCTGTCCGAGGATCCGGCCGAACTGCTCCGCACCGCCACCGCGATCGCGGCCCGCTACGTGAGGGCGGAACAAGCCGAGCAGTTCGGCCGCCGCAACGCGGTGCCGGGCGAACTAGTGGTCCGGCTGCGGCCAACCCGGGTCCTCGCCGCGTTCGATCTCACCGGCTGACGCCTCCGGATGAGGGGCCCGCGCTGGCCTCTGTGATCGAAGGGATTGGGGTTCAATGGTGGAGCCTTACCAGGCACTAGGCCTGGTACCCACGATGCGAGGCATCCGGCATCGTGGCGAAATCGCGGCGAATATCGAGCATCTTTCGCACCTGATCAAGGCCGCGTCCTGGCTGTCCAGCCTGGACTTGCCGGTGCGGCTGATCGCCATCCCCGAAGGCGCCCTGCAGGGCTTCAACGACGAGGTTCTGGACCTGGACCACGAGACGTTCGCCCGGGAGTGCGCGATCGACGTCCCCGGACCCGAGACCGATGCGCTCGGCGCGCTGGCCCGCCAGTGGAACGTGTTCCTGATGGGCCAGGCCAAGGCCAGGCACCCGGAGTTCCCCGGCCGGTTCTTCAACGTCGGCTTCATCCTGACCCCCGAAGGGGAGATCATCCTGCGGCATCACAAGGTGGTGCCGCTGCTGCCGGTCGAGCACTCGGTGACCCCGCACAACGTCTGGGACAAGTGGATCGAGCTGTATGGCCGTAACCTGGACGCG
The DNA here is from genome assembly GCA_050010815.1 of Streptosporangiaceae bacterium. Lineage (GTDB taxonomy): Bacteria > Actinomycetota > Actinomycetes > Streptosporangiales > Streptosporangiaceae > Palsa-504. The sequence goes on from JBEKKH010000241.1 coordinate 1,621, forward strand.
TTCTACCCGGTGGCCGACACCGAGATCGGCCGGCTCGGGTTCCTGATGGCCAACGAGGGCTCATACCCGGAGAACGCCCGCGGGCTGGCCATGAACGGCGCCGAGGTGGTGTACCGGGGCCCGTATCCGCACCCGCACGTGGGCAACGGCCTGTTCGAGGTACAGAACCGCGCCCGGGCGCTTGACAACAATTTCTACCTGATCGCCTGCAACGTCGGCACCTACTACCTGAACGCTGATTCCGACATCCCGATCGACACCTTCGGCGGAGGTTCGGCCGTGATCGACTACCGCGGCCAGATTGTCGGGCGGCACGATTACAGCGGCGGCTCCTCCTGGGTAGCCGGAACTGTCGACGTCGGCGCCCTCCGAAACTTCCGGGCCAGCGCTCAATGGGACAACTGGATCAAGGACCTGACCACCGAGCAGTACCAGGTCATCTACGAGCAGCCCGTCTACCCCAAGAACCTTTACCTCGATCGCGCGCCCTACAACCACGCGGACTACCGTCGCGAGGTCATCGACCGGCAGATCGAGCTCATGCACGAACGCGACATCTGGCGCCGCCCGGACAAGGGCTGACGCGTCTGGCGATGCGCTTGTGCTGGGGCGGGCCGCGGCATCGGCTGCTACAGGCCGAGCCGCCTGGACAGGTCAGAGGCGAGCAGCCCGGCCGGATCGAATTCGGCGCGCAGCTTCCTGAACTCCGCGAGCCGCGGATACATCTCGGCCAGCACGTGGGCGGATACGCGCGAGTCCTTGGCCAGGTAGACCCGGCCGCCGGCGTCGGCCACGAGCCGGTCGAGCCGGTCGAGCAGCCCGTCAAGACCGGGCGTCCGGGCCGGGAAGTCCAGGGCGAGCGTCCAGCCGGCCATCGGGAAGGACAGCAAACCGGGGTCACCCTCGCCGAACCGCTTGAGCACGGTCACGAAGGACGGTGCGTGGGCCTGGCTGATCATCTCCAGCGACCGGCGCACGGCGGCCTCCGCGGCGAAGGGCACCACGTACTGGTACTGCCGGAACCCGCCCGGGCCGTAGACCCGGTTCCAGTTCCTGATCCCGTCCAGCGGATGGAAGAACGTCCCGATGCTCTGCAACTCCCCGGTCCGCGACCGCGGCGCCTTGCGGTACCAGGCCTCGTTGGCCAGGGCCACGGTGTAGCGGTTGATCAGGCCGGGCGGGAATCCGGCCGGCACGCCCACCCGGGCGCCGGGCCGGAAGGCGAACGGGTCGGCCCGGTCCGCCGGGTCCAGGTCATCGGGCCCGGCGAAGTCACCGCTGGTAATCACCGACCGGCCCAGGTGAGCACCTCGGGCCAGGCTGTCCGACCAGGCCACCGTGTAGCCGTAGCTGCGATCGTGGGTGGCCAGCACGGCCATCGTCTCGTCGATGTCGGCGGTGCGCACCGTGTCCACCAGGACCCGCGAGGTGGCGACCCGCTTCAGCTGAACCGTGGCTTGCACGATGAGCCCGGTCAGGCCCATGCCGCCCGCCGTGGCCCAGAACAGGACGGGATCGGATTGCCTGGTCACGGTGCGCACATCGCCGCCGGGCAGCATGATGTCGAAGGACGTCACGTGGCGGGCGAAGCTGCCCGCCACGTGGTGATTCTTACCGTGCACGTCGGCGGCGATGGCTCCGCCGATGGTTACCTGCCGGGTGCCGGGAGACACCGGCACGAACCAGCCGGAGGGCAGCCCCGCGACCATCAGCTGCTCCAGGCTGACCCCCGGCTCGCACGTGGCCAGGCCGGTGGCCGGGTCCAGGTCGAGGAGCCGGTTCAGCTTCGCGGTCGAGACCACCACGCCGCCGCCGCACTGCGCGGCGTTGTTGTAGCTGCGGCCAAGCCCGCGGGCGATGACGCCGGCCGAGGCAGCTCCGCCCTGGAGCAGCTCCGCGGCGCCGGCGACGGTGAGCGGCTCGGCCAGTTCGGCGACGGTGGGCGCTATCCGGCCCCAGCCGGTGAGGGTGACGGTGCGGCGTGGCATGGTCCGCCATGGTACGCGTCGATTCCCGCAGTGATAACCGCCTGGGTACACCCCCCCGTGATTCAATCTTCGGATGAAACGCTTCGTGGCCTTCTTGCGAGCGGTCAACGTGGGCAAGCGACGAGTCGACATGGCGACCGCCCGCCAGCGGCTGGAGTCGCTGGGCTACGCGGATGTGGCCAGCTTCGTCAACAGCGGCAATCTGCTGTTCACGGCCGACGGCCAGGCGGCGAAGCTGGAGAGTGCGATCCGGGCGGCGCTCGAGGCCACCTACGGGTTCGAGGTGACCACCTTCGTCCGGACCGCGGCGCAGGTGACGGCGTTGGCGACCGACAAGCCGTTCGGGACGCTTGAGCCTGGTCACACCCATTTCGTCCTGCTTCCGCTGACCCGGCTCACCGTGGCGGAGCAGCGGGCGGTCGAAGCCATGTCCAACGAGCGTGACGAGGTGGTCGTCCGCGGTCGCGATGTCCACTGGCTCATCCGGGACAGGTCGATCGAGACGTCGCTCGGCCCCAGGGAGTGGAAGCAGGCGCTGCCCGGCAATCCGACCACCGCGCGCAACGTGACGGTGATCGAACGGCTCGCGGCTAAGTTGTGAGTCCCGGTCGCGTACGTGCGCCGGGCTAGCGGCCGCATCCCGGTTAGCCCGGGCGAATCCGCTCGACCTGCCTCGCCGGATCGCGCCCGGGTTAACTGCTGGGCCGCGCAGGACTCGGCCCGTCAGCGCCGGCAGCCGTGTCGCCCCAGACGATTACGATTGACGGCATGACTGTCCATCTGACGCACTGGGGGGCATTCGAGGCGGTCAGCGACGGTGAGCGGCTGACCGAGGTGCGGCCGTGGCGCGGTGACCCCGAGCCGGTGCCGCTGATCGGTAACGTCGCCTCGGCCCAGCATCACCCGGCCCGCATCACCTCGCCGTACGTGCGCAAGGGCTGGCTGGACCATGGCCCGGGTGCGCCGGGGCGCGGCGACGAGCCGTTCGTGCCGGTTCCGTGGGACACGGCACTGGACCTGCTAGCCGGGGAGTTGCGCCGCGTCTACCGGGACCACGGGGCGCAAGCGGTATACGGCGGCTCGTACGGCTGGGCCAGCGCAGGACGGTTCCACCATGCGCAGAGCCAGGTACACCGGTTCCTGAACTGCCTCGGCGGCTACGTGCGGCACGTGAACAGCTACAGCCTCGGCACCTCCACGGTGCTGCTGCCCTATGTGATCGCCGACGTGAACGTGCTGCTCAACCGGGCCACGGCCAAGTCCGTGGTCGCGGAGCACAGCGAGCTGGTGGTCGCCTTCGGCGGGCTGTCACCGAAGAACACGGCGGTGTCACCGGGCGGGGTGTCCCGGCACAACGCCCGCAGCTGGGTAAGCGCCGCCCGGGCACGGGGCTGCCGGTTCGTCTCGGTAAGCCCGATCCGCGACGACACGGCCGCCGAGGCACAGGCCGAATGGATCGCACCGCGGCCCGGCACCGACGCCGCGCTGATGCTTGCGCTCGCCCAGGTGCTGGACGCCGGCGGCCTGGCCGAGGGCGGCTTCCTGGACCGTTATACCGTCGGTTACCCACGGTTCGCCCGTTACCTGCGCGGCGAGGTCGACGGCGTCGTCAAGGATCCTCCGTGGGCTGAAGCGATCACCGGCGTGCCGGCAGCGCGTATCCGGGAACTCGCGCACGAGATGGCCGCAGCGCGCACCCTGGTGACCGTCAGCTGGTCGCTGCAGCGTGCCCGCCACGGCGAGCAGCCGCTGTGGCTCGGTGTGGTGCTCGCTGCCATGCTCGGCCAGATCGGGCTGCCGGGCGGCGGTTTCGGCCACGGCTACGGGTCCGCGTCCCTGGTCGGCGAGCCAGCGCCCCAGGTCCCTGTGCCGCGGCTGCCGCAGGGCTGGAACGGGGTTTCCGCGTTCATCCCGGTGGCGCGGATCGCCGACATGCTGCTGAATCCCGGTACGGCCTACGACTACAACGGGCAGCGGCTGACCTACCCGGACATCCGGCTGGTGTACTGGTGCGGCGGTAACCCGTTTCATCACCACCAGGACCTCGCCCGGCTGCGCAAGGCGTTCGCCCGGCCGGAGACGGTGGTGGTCCATGACCCGTTCTGGACGGCGACAGCCCGGCACGCCGACATCGTGCTGCCGGCCACCATGACCATCGAACGTGACGACTACGGCTCCGGGCAGAACGACCGGATGTTCTTCCCGATGCCAGCGCTGACCCGGCCGCACGGCGAAGCCCGGGACGACTACGCCACCTTCGCGGGGCTGGCGGACAGGCTCGGCGTGGGCAAGGATTTCACCGAGGGCCGCACCGCGATGGACTGGTTGCGCCACCTGTATGACGAGTGGCAGGGCAAACTGGCTGAGCGGGGGCGGGCAGTACCGGGTTTTGACGAGTTCTGGGCAAGCGACGGCCTCGAACTGCCAGTGGCCAGCGAGCCGCAGGTGGCGTTGGCTGATTTCCGCGCCGACCCGGAGGGTCACCCGCTCACCACGCCGACCGGGAAGATCGAGATCTTCTCTGAGACCATCGACAGCTACCGTTACCCGGACTGCCCGGGCCACCCGGTCTGGCGCGAACCGGACGAATGGCTCGGCTCCCCCGCCGCCCGGCGCTTCCCCCTGCAGCTGATCGCCAACCAGCCGCGGTCCCGGCTGCACAGCCAGCTGGACGTCGGCGCGCACAGCCAGTCGCTCAAGATCGCCGGGCGTGAACCTGTGCGGCTGCATCCTGCCGACGCGGCAGCCCGCGGCCTGCGCGACGGCGACCTCGTACGGATCTTCAACGACCGGGGTGCCTGCCTGGCCGGGCTGGCGGTCGACGAAGCGCTGCGGCCCGGGGTCGCCCAGCTTTCCACTGGCGCCTGGTACGACCCTGACCCGGCCAACCCGGGCTTTTGCCGTCACGGCAACCCCAACGTGCTCACCGCCGACCGCCCCTCCTCCACCCTCAGCCAGGGCTGCACGGGCCAGCTGGCCCTCGTGGAGATCGAGCCGTACCACGGCATCCCGCCGGAGCTTTCGGTCACCCGGCCGCCCGCGACCGCCTGAAGCCTCCGCTCCCACCCCGAGCGGCGGGCCAGGCGGCGCTGGGGGGTTGGCCGCACCGGCAGCTACCTGACCATGCAGGACGACGGGAACGTCGTCGTCTACACCAGCGGCGGGGCTGCGGCCTGGGCCAGCGGCACGTCCGGCACGTCCGGCAAGTAGCCAGGGCAGCCCATCCAGGGCTGCCGGCCCACTAGCTATTCGAGTACGAGTTCGATACACTATATAAGAACGAGTTGATGTGCGAATCTATGATTGGCAGCAGCGGTGCGATGATCAACAGCAGACGGCAGCCTGGTGGCGATGGCGACCATACGCTCACTCCGCAACGTCGGAAAATTCTTGACTTCATCGGTGAGTCGATGGAGCGCCGAGGCTATTCCCCCAGCCTGCGGGAGATCGCCGACGCGGTCGGCTTGAAGTCCGTCTCCACCGTCTCCTATCACCTCAAGGTCTTGGAGCGGGCGGGGTACTTGACCCGCGATGCCGGGATGCCGCGCACGGTCGTGGAGAAGCCGGCTGACCCTGGAACCGTTCGGCAGATTCGTCCCGAGCTGCCGGGCCCCGGCTACCCTCGCGTACAACCGACCGCGTGGCCGGACCAGGACCAGGCGACCCTAGACGCTACTCAGCATGGCCTAGACATCTCGCCACAACAGCCTTCCTATGTGCCGCTGGTTGGCTGGATCGCGGCGGGCAGGCCAATCCTGGCGGAGGAGGCCATCGAAGACGTTTTTCCGCTACCCAGGCAGCTTGTCGGCGATGGGACGCTGTTCCTGCTGCAGGTTCGCGGCAACTCCATGATCGACGCCGCGATCGCAGAAGACGACTGGGTGGTGGTGCGTGCGCAGCAGCACGCTGAGAACGGCGAGATCGTGGCGGCCATGATCGAGGGAGAGGCGACGGTCAAAACCTTCCGGCGAGATGAGAAGAAGCAGCAGCTCTGGCTGCTGCCCCGCAACTCCGCATACCTGCCGATTCCTGCCGATGATGTCGCCATTCTCGGAAAGGTTGTCACAGTGCTGCGCAGCATCCGATGAACGATCAGGGCTGCGGCGGTCTCGGGTACTGCCGCCCCGGCCGGATCAGTTCGCCTACTGGATGTGCAGGGCCAGCGCTGGGCTTCCCTACGGGTGTGGGGCTGTGCACTTGGGCACAGCCCCACACCGGGGATCTAGGGCGGACTGAACCGGGCTAGCCGTTTTCTTGGATGTAGGTGATGACCTGGCTGGAGACGTCGGTGCTGTCGGCGTAGACGAGCACGGTGGTGAGCGTGTCGGCGAGCGCCTGAAGCTCGGCTGTGGTGAACTCCGGAAGCGAGTTGGCGTCGGCGAAGAGGAAAGGAGCGTCGGCCGCCCCGACCTGAGCGGCGCCGCCTATGGCGTCATCGAGTTGACTCTGGCTGAGGATCCCTACTGTGGTGGCCGTGTCGAAGAATTGGTCGGCGACCTCGGCGGCAAGGTCGTCGTTGTCATCTCCCTCGACGGCATCGGCGTTCGGATCAGCGGTAGCTGCTTGCTTCCCGATGGCGTAGTCGGTGCCCGGGTGAGCGGCGAGGTAGGCGGCCGTATCGGGCGACTGGGTGGTGCCGTCGGTGAAGAGCAGGGCGCCGTGCTCGTGGGCAGCCACGGTCGCGGCTAGGAGGATGTTGGCCAGCTGGGTGCCGTCGGTCTCCACGACGACGCTGGGGGACCCGAGCTCGTTCGCCACGCCGACGGCGATGCTGTCAGCGTCGCTGCCCGCGATCCGGACCGGGACGAAGCCCAGCCCGCTGACCGACGTGGCGATGGCGTCGGACAGGACCGTGCTGTCGCCGAGAAGGTAGACGTTGCCACCGGGATGGACGGCGCGGGTGAGTTCCGCGGCGACCTTCTTGTTCAGGGTGTCCGCTCCGGTGAGCAGCAACGGCCCGTTGTCCGCTACGGCCAGGGGGGCGCCGGCTAGGGCTCCCTTGTGATCGGCGTCGGAGCCGAGGACCGCGGAGTCGGCCGACCCGGCGGTCGGGAAGGACTGCTGCGAGGTGGCGATGGCCGACGTGACGGCATCGGAGCTGGCGATCCGGTCGCTGTGCGCGGGAGGTGGCGGAGTTCCGTTGGCGATCGAGATCAGGCTCGATTGCCCGGTGCCGCTCTCGTTGGCGATCACCGCGCAGGCCAGGTTGCCGGTCGATGCCGTGTAGTACGCGTAGGCGTAACCGCCGGCGTCGGTCGTGGCCGCTGTGGTCGTGACGGGGCCGCAGGTGCCGCCCGTCGAGCCCACCGTGAAGGTGACGGTGTCACCGACGACCGGGGTACCGCCCTTGGTGACTTGTGCGTACACGTTGTCCGTCGTCGTCCCGTCGTTCGGGACGCTGGTGGTGGCGTCGGTCATCGTTACCGTGTTGACGTTCGGTGGCGGGGCCGCACCGAGAGCGAGCACGCAGCCGTTCTTGTTGTTTGCCGCGTAGTCGGAGTTGCTGAACTCGGTCTGGATGTAGTACTTGCCGGTGCCGATCACCTGGTTGTACATGGTCGTGGACGGGGCCGCGGCGTTGGTCGAACCGAGCGCGACACCGTAGTTCTGGCTGCACTCGTCACCGATCTCGTTACCGGCGGCGTCTACCCACCCGTCTCCGAAGGGGTCGGTGATGGCCTCGTTGAGCTCGTGGCTTTCTGTCTTGATCGCCGTGTCGGCCCAGGGGTTCCCGTTCGGCGACTGGCCCGTGTTGCAGCCGGTGAGGTTCGGGTACGGCTCGTTGGAGTACAGCACCTGTGTGCCGTTGACGGTCATGGCGCTGTGATAACCGCAGAAGGAGTTGGAGTTACAGCTACCCGGGGAGTCGCAGGTGTCCACGCCGGGTGGCAGGAACACCGAGTAGATGCGGTCGCCGCCGACCGGAAGCGACTGGGCGGTGATGATCTTGGTGAGCTCGGCCTGGAGCTGGGCGTCACTCAGGCAGTTGGTGTAGCCGGCCAGGACCGGGCAGCCACTGGCCGGGAAGGCGGTGGTGTCATTGATGTGGGTACCGAAGTGCACGCTGTACGCGGTGGGAGTGGAGCTCGTCCCGTGGTACTGAGTCAGCACCGAGAACACGTTCGTGGTCGATCCGCTCGCCGCGGCCACGTTCTGCAGGAACCCGTCGATGATCGTCTCGTAGTTCGGTGAGTACGAAGCCGCGGACGGGGCCCAGTACACCGGGTAGACCGTGGTATCACCGGGCTTCGCCGCGGTGCCCATCACCTTCCCGCCGCCATAGATCAGCGGCGGCGTGCACGAATCGCAGTAGATCCCGGACCGCCCTTTGAAAGCGTCCATGCCCAGTGCTCCGACCGTGGTGTGCCTGCCGGCCGTCACGGCGGCACCAGCCGAAGACGCAGAGCCATGCGCGG
>JBEKKH010000242.1:0-10018 GCA_050010815.1 Streptosporangiaceae bacterium
GGCCAGAGCCCCGGCACGAACGGGATATACCCGCGTAAATGCCGCAAATCGCTGGCGAGTATGACGGCCGGACACGACACGCCGGAAACTCGATTTATTCCGGAATGTCCACCCCGTACACCGGATCCACCGCCAAGCCCGGATCCGCCACGGAAAACCCGCCAGGCGGGGCGCGGGTGGGGCTGCTGGGACGGGCGCGGCGAGCGGGACGTCAGGGATGGCGGCCGGGAGGAGCAGGCACGCCGCTGTTGGCTGATGGGCCCGCCGGGGCAACCTCAGCCGCCGGGGCAGCCTGGGCCACCGGGGCAGCCTGGGCCACCGGGGCAGCCTGGGCCACCGGGGCAGTACGGGCGGGAAAGCGACGCAGGCGCAGGCTGTTCCAGACCACGAAGACCGAGGACAGCGTCATCGTGGCCGCCGCCACGATCGGGTTGAGGAAACCGAGCGCCGCCAGCGGGATGGCCAGGACGTTGTAGCAGAAGGCCCAGGCCAGGTTGCGCCGGATCGTTCGGAAGGTGGCGCGGGCGAGCCTGATGGCGTCGGGGACGACCGCCAGGTCGTCGCGGAGCAGGATCATGTCGGCGGCGCAGATGGCGACGTCGGTGCCGGATCCTAGGGCCAGGCCGAGGCGGGCCGCGGCCAGGGCGGGAGCGTCGTTGACCCCGTCTCCCACCATTGCGACCGAACGCCCCGCCGCTTCCAGGTCCGTGACCACCCGGGACTTGGCGGCGGGGAGGGCGCCGCTGATGACCTCGTCGATGCCGACCTCGGCGGCGACGGCCTGGGCGGTGGCAGCGTTGTCGCCGGTGAGCAGGACGGGCCGCAGGCCGAGGCGGCGCAGGGAGGTGACGGCCGCGGCGGCGGAGGGCTTGACGGTGTCGGTCACGGCCAGGCCGCCGCGAATCGCGCCGTCCCAGCTGACCAGGATCGTGGTGCACCCGGCTTGCTCCCGGTCGCGGCACCATGCGGCGAGGCCGTTCGGGGCAAGGCCGTCGGGGGCCGGGACGCCGCGGTCGGCGAACAGCTTCTCCCGGCCGACCATGACCTCGTGACCGTCCACCACGCCGCGGGCGCCGAGGCCGGGCAGAGCGGCGAAACCGTCGGCGGCGGCCAGCGCCAGCGGTTCGGTCCGGGCCAGGGCGGTGATCGCGGCGGCGACGGCGTGCTCGGAGGCCTGCTCGACCGAGCCGGCGTAACGGAGCAGGTCGTGGCGGCTGGTGCCGGGCAGGGTGTGGACGGCGGTGACGGTCAGCTGGCCGGTGGTGACGGTGCCGGTCTTGTCCAGGACGACGGTGTCGATCCGGCGGGAGGATTCAAGCGCCTGGTAGCCCTTGATGAAGATACCGAGCTGGGCGCCGCGGCCCGACGCCACCACCAGGGCGGCCGGGGTGGCCAGGCCGAGAGCGCAGGGGCAGGCGATGATCAGGACGGCCAGGGCGGCGCTGACCGCGTGGCCGGCCGGGCTACCGGCCAGCAGCCAGCCGGCCAGGGTCAGGGCCGCGCACGCCAGCACGGCCGGGACGAACACGGCACAGATGCGGTCGGCGAGCCGCTGCACGCTGGCCTTCCCGGCCTGCGCCTGCTCGACCAGCGCGACCAGGTGAGCGAGTTGGGTGTCGCGGCCGACCCTGGCCGCGCGGACCACCAGCCGGCCGGTGAGCACGACGGTGCCGCCGGTCACGCCGTCGCCCGCGGCCGCGTCGACCGGTACCGACTCCCCCGTCATCATGCTGCGGTCCACCGCGGACTGACCGGACAGCACCTCGCCGTCGGCGGCGATCCGCTCGCCGGGCCTGACCACGAAACGCTGGCCCGGCTGCAGGAGACCGGCCGGAATCCACCGTTCGGCGTCGTCGTCACCGAGCACGCACACGTCCTTGGCCCCGGCCGCGGCCAGGTCCCGCATGGCCTGCCCGGCGCTGCGCCTGGCCTTGGCTTCGTAGAGGCGGCCGGCCAGCAGGAACGTGGTGACCGAGGCGGCCACCTCGAGGTAGATGCCGCCGCCCGAGTGGTGCAGCAGCGCCTGCAGGCCGCTCGGGCCGGTCCGGGAGCGGTCCAGGTAGAACATGGCGTAGACCGACCAGCCGCAGGCGGCCAGGATACCCAGTGACACCAGCGTGTCCATCGAGGTCGACAGGTGCCTGACCTGCTTCAGTGCGGCCTGGTGGAACGGCCATGCGGCCCAGGTCGCCACCGGCGCGGCCAGCGCCACCATCAGCCACGGCCAGCCGGGGAACCGGGACCACGGGAAGATCGACAGCACGATGGACAGGTCGGTCAGCGGCACGAAGAACACCAGCGCCACGATCAGCCTGCGGCGCAGCCGCTTGACCGTGGCGCCGTCGGCCGCGAACGAGGTGTCCGCCGCCTCCGGGCGGGCTAGTTCGGCCGAGTAGCCGGCCGCCTCCACCACCTTGACCAGGTCCTGCGGGGAAACCTGGGGCGGGGCGGTGACGTGGGCCCGTTCGGTGGCCAGGTTGACGGTCGCCGTGACGCCGCCGAGCTTGTTCAGCTTGGCCTGCACCCGGGCCGCGCACGCGGCACAGGTCATCCCGCCGATGACGAGCTCGACCTGGGTCGTACCCGGCGCCACGTCGGTCAGCGGACTCGCCGTCGCCACATCTACCACCTCCCTCGCGAAACCTACGGTAGAGCTAGTCCGGCCGCTCCCGCGGGTGACCCGGCGCAGTACCCGGCCCTGGCTGCGACGATACGATTCAGCCATGAGCCTGAGCGTGATCACCGTCACCGGGATGACCTGCGAGCACTGCGAGAAAGCGGTGCGCGCCGAGATCTCCGGCATCCCCGGCGTCAGCCAGGTGGACGTCGATGTCGCCTCCGGCGAGGTCACGATCGTGGCCGAGCCCGCCCCGGAGCTGGCGGACCTGCGGGCTGCGGTCGAGGAGGCCGGCTACCAGCTCGCCGGGCCACGCTAGCCCGGTGGGGGCATCCCGGCGTCGGGACGCGGACATCGCTATTCTTATTGCAAGCAGGAAGTACTTGCGACTTATATGCAGCAGAGTTAGCGTGTGATCGGGAGCGTGGCGTGTTGCGCAAGTGACCGAGGGGGGGAGGCCATGGCCGAGCAAAGCTCGATACCGCCGTCCGGCATGAGCATGCGCGCGATGATCCGGCAGTCCTTCACGGCCATGACGCCCGAGGAGCGGTTCCGGGTCATCGGCATGTACAGCGTGATCTTGCTGCTGCACGTGGTCGGATTCTTCGTCTTCCTCGTCTTCGTGGTGCCATCGCACTACCGGGGGCTGGGGATCGGCGTGAGCGGCCTGGCCTACACCCTGGGCATGCGGCACGCCTTCGACGCCGACCACATCTCCGCGATCGACAACACCACCCGCAAGGTGATGAGCCAGCGGCACGGCACCGGCCAGCCGCGCCCGTTCTCCTTCGGGTTCTTCTTCTCCCTGGGTCATTCCACCATCGTCATCGCGATCGGGGTCGGCATCATCATTGCCGAGAAGACGGTCTTCACCGCGGTGTCGCACCACGGCTCGGGCCTTGAGCAGTTCGGCGGAGTGTTCGGCACGATGGTCTCCGCTTCCTTCCTGCTCCTGATCGGACTGCTCAACCTGGTGATCCTGGCCGGGATCGTCAAGGTCTTCCGGTCGATGCGGCGCGGCCAGTACGACGAGGCGGAGCTGGAGCGGCAGCTGGAGAACCGCGGCTTCTTCTACCGCTTCTTCGGCAAGTGGATGAAGGCCATCAACAAGGAATGGCAGATCTATCCGGTCGGGGTGGTGTTCGGGATGGGCTTCGATACCGCCACCGAGGTCGCCCTGCTGGCCACCACCGCGCTGCTGGCCTCCCAGCACGTCCCGTGGTACGCCATCTTGTGCCTGCCGGTCCTGTTCACCGCCGGGATGTGCCTGATGGACACCACCGACGGGGTGTTCATGAACCTGGCCTACGGCTGGGCGTTCTTCAACCCGGTCCGCAAGGTGTACTACAACCTGGCCATCACCGGCCTGTCGGTCACCATCTGCTTCTTCATCGGCATCATCGAGGTGCTCGGCCTGATGCCGCACGAGATCCACAGCCTGAGCCAGACCAGTGGCTTCTGGGGCTTCATGTACAACTTCGACATCAACAAGGCCGGCTTCGCCATCGTGGGACTGTTCATCCTCACCTGGGCGGCGGCCGTGCTCTTCTGGCGCTATGGCCACGTCGAGGAGAGGTGGAGCGCCCGCCTGAAGGGCCCGGGTGGCCAGGAAACCTCGCTCTCCCCGCCGTGGGCGGAAGCCGAAGCCTGCGATTAACCCCGGACGCAGGAAGAGCTTGTGCTGGCGGAGGTAGGAGGGGCCGTTCGGCCCTATTTTCGAGCCGAACGGACCGTGGCTCGGGCGGTCGGGAACCCCGTCAACGCGGCGGGGCGGCGTGCGCGTGGGCGTGCACCTGGCGGGCCGCCGGAACAGCGCCGAACACGGCGTCCTCGACCCGGCGGCTGACCTCGTCCGCCTGGCTGACCAGGATGCCCGGGTCGAGCTGAACCTCGAGCTCCACCAGCAGGGTCCGGCCCATCCAGCGCCCCCGGGCCGCGGCCGCACGCACGCCAGGCATTCCGGCGGCGGCCTGCTCGGCGGCCGCCAGGTCACCGGGATCGACGCCGTCCATCAGGTGACCGGCTAGCTCACGGGTCACCTCATAGCCGACATGACAGATGAACAGGGTAACCGCGAACCCGGCGACCGGATCGCCCCACCGGTACCCGGCCGCGACCAGAGCCAGGCCCGCCAGCGCGCCCAGCGAGGAGATGGCGTCCAGCCACGAATGACGCGCCTCGACGATCAAGGTCAGGGAGCCGATCCGGCGGCCGACCCGGCGCTTGAAGAACGCGACGGCCTGGTTTCCCGCGATGCCGAGGACCGCCCCGGCCATGCCGATCCACACGTCGGTGGTGCGGCCGTGCCCGATGAACTTGCGGTAACTCTCATATCCGGCGAACATCGCGCTGGCCCACACCACCAGGGCGACGCCCAGCCCGGCCAGGTCCTCGGCGCGCTCGTACCCGTACGGGTGGGACCGCGACGGCGGCCGCCTGGAGACCCGGAAGCCGAGGAAGACCACCGCCGAGGTCGACACGTCGGACAAGTTGTGGATCGCATCGCCGAGCAACGCCACCGACCCGGTCAGCAGCGCCAGGGAGAGTTCCGCCAGGCCGGTGAGCGCGAGCCCGGCCGCGGACACGGCCACCGCCCGGTTGGCATCCCGCCGGTGGGCCGCCTCGTCGTGGCCCGCGCGACCGCCCGGGGCGGAAGCCTGAGCTGACATCGGCGACCCCTCCCGGTCGGGCCGCCCGTCCCGCGGCGGATTCCGGCATTGTAGCGGACCACATGAAGATGTGATCATGTAATCCTGGACTGTTAGCATGATCCCATGGGGCACGGCATCCAGGGCCGCACCACGCCGCGGGCCCGCATCGACGCGGCCACCGCCGCCACGGTGGCCGAGACCCTGCAGGCGCTGGCCACCCCCAGCCGGCTGCGCATCCTCAGCCGGCTCCGTGAGGGGCCCGCCACGGTCACCGAGCTGGCCGCCGCGACGGACATGGAGCAGTCGGCCGTGTCCCACCAGCTCAGAATGCTGCGTCACCTTGGCCTGGTGGCCGGGCAGCGGGCCGGCCGGGCCGTCACCTACTCGCTCTACGACAACCATGTCGCCATGCTCCTGGACGAGGCCGTCTACCACGCCGAGCACCTCCGCCTGGGCGTGCGCGACAGCCCCGCTGACGCCGGGCCGGGCGGCCGGGCCGACCCAGCCGACCCAGCCGGACCGGCCGCGGGCGGGTAGCCACATCGTTCAGTTCGGTGGCTGGCTGGTGGGGCGGGGAGCTCCCTCAGAGCATCAGGATCAGGACGTAACCCATGGTGACGCCCATGACGATCTCACAGCACACGGCTAGGCGAGGAGACAGCGGCACCTGCCGGGTGGCCGACGGGTCTTCGCGGTGCGCGGCCGACGGGTCTTCGCGGTGCGCGGGCGACGTGGTTTGGCGGTGCGCGGCCGCGAAGCTGGCTCCGCCGCCCTTGCCCGCTCCGGCTAGGACGGGAACCGGCACGGCGCGCGCCGCCAGAGCCGCTACCGGCGCCAGCGAGGAAAGGCGGTCCGCGTTCCAGACCACGTAACCGAACAGCGCGAAGGCCAGCGCGAGGGCCAGCGTGGGGAAGTGCGCGGGGCCGGCCGCCATTCCGCCTATTGCGGCTCCGCCGACGACGGCGGCGGCCTTGGCCACGGCGGCCTTGGCCAGGAACATGTACAGCATCGCCCCGCAGGCCAGTACGTGCTGCAGGTGATGACCGGACCGTCCGCCCACCGTGGCCTGGCCGCGGTGCTCGCGAATGGTCAGCCCGGCGAACCAGACGGTGCCGATCCCGAAGACCACCTCCCAGCCGCCGACCCAGAACACCCGGAGCCGGGCCACGAGCATGCCGGCCATCGCGACGCCCATCAGCACGTGGGCAAGGTCGACCGGGCGATCGGTCGGACGATGCTGCCGCCAGGAGACCAGCAGACGGGTCAGGCAGTAAACCGCGATTGCGATCATGACGCTCGCGAATATCCATGCAAGCCAGGACGGTCCGCCCATGTCAGGCTCCTTCAGGCAATGGCGGCTGGGCGGTCGCGGCAAGCTCCGGCTCACGCGGGCCGGACCAGGCGGCGCGGGCCGGCGGCCAGTATGCCAGCGCGAGCAGCGCGAGCAGCGGGCCGGAATTCGGATCGGTGGCGCCGCTGGCCAGCATGCCGCCGAGTCCTTCGGCGACCCAGAGGAAAGCGGCGATCCCGATGGCCAGCACCACGCCGGCCTGGGCCGCGGGCCGGGGCAGGTAGGCGCTCACCGCCACCAGGGCCAGCCCGATCGCCAGGACCACGGCCATGGCCGGGCCGTTGCTGGCCAGGAAGGCCCCTAGCTGATGGTCGAGGCTGGACAGCCAGCCGGGCTCACCGGACGCCATTCGGTCGACCATGCCACCGAGCGCCTTCGGTGCTTTGGTCGCCGGAAGCAGGGCCAGGTAGGCCAGGATGCCCCACAGCACCAGCCAGAGCGCCCGGGCCGCGTGCGCCCCGGTAAAGCGGGCCGCGACGAAGCAAGCGGCGCGGTCGCCGCCGGCCGGCCAGAGCAGGACGGCGAGCAGCGCGTACAGGATCACCGCACCCGGCGCACCGTTGACCGGGCTAGCGGTGCCATTCAGGACGCCGCCCAGGCCCTCGCCGAACCACCACACGGCCAGGGACCAGATGACCGAGGCACCGAGCGCCAGCTTGAGGGCCGGCCGCCAGGCGATCCCGATGCCGATCGCGACCTGGACGAGCGCGAAGATCGCGTTCGCGGCGGGATGGACGGCGATGATCTTGGCAGACCAGTTGATCGGGTAGGCGATGACCGCCGGGTTGCCCGCCGCCGTCCCGCCGAGCATCCGCGAGAAGGCCCTGGTGAACATGAAAGCCTGGACCTGAAGTACCCCGTCGAGCAGCCAGATGCCCGCCAGCACCAATTGCAGCCGCCGCCTGACATCGGGGGCGGTCCAGTCTGCCGCAAGCACCGCGCCGGCGCCGGGCAGCCGTCCGGCTCGCGCCCTGACGTCCGCTGCCTGGCTGGCCATGAGTATCCTTCCTCCGCTCAGCGGTCCTGGCACCAAGCTAGGTGGGTATGGCGTGGTGCCCGGGCCCAAGGGGGCAAGCTCGCGCTGCCGGAATTCACTGCCCGCCGTGTGGCAATGGCATGAGATTAATGGCATCCGGCGAGACCGCACAAGCGTGTCATGGAAAGTCGTCACGAGGTGACAATGGACGCTAATACCCCGAGCAGGTATTAACAATGCCAGGCGGGGGTATGGCAAAGGGGCCAATGCGGGCAAATATTAAACCCCGCCAGGGTATTCAGAATTAGTCGCTCGTGACGTCGCGTGCTCCGCTGTCTTCCGTTCCCGCCGGGCGCCCCGGCGGGAACGGAACGGATCGGTCGTGGTGTGCAAGGACTGGACGTCAGCTGGTGAACGTGGGGTCGCCGCCGCGGACCGGGGCCACCCGGCCCTTGGGCTCCTCCCAGTCTTCCTGCCGGCCCAGGGCGGTCAGGTCGAGCAGGGAGTACGCGCCAACGAGAGCGTCGGCGCCCCGGGCAAAGGTCGAGTAGGTGTGGAAGATCTCGCCGCCCTCGCGCAGGAAACAGCTGAAGCCGGGCATCTCGGTAGACTGCCCACCGCCGAGGAGCTCCGGCTCCGGACGGTAGTTGTACTCCAGCTGGCCGCGGGAGCTGTCCAGGGTGACCTGGTAGTCGTAGTTGAAGTCGCTGCCGTAGCTGGAGTACCAGGGGACGGACCAGCCCCGCTCCTTGGCCATGGCGGCGATCTTGTCGTAGGGAGCGCGGGAGACCAGCACGAAGGTCGTCTCCCGGGTGCCCAGCTGGTCGAGCACGCCCTGGGTCAGCCCGTCGATGCTGGCCGAGCAGCCGGGGCAGGGCTGCTCCCAGTCCGGGCCGAGCATCACGTGCTGGACGATCAGCTGCCGCCGGTCACCGAACAGGTCAGCCAGCGTGACCGGGCCGTCCGGGCCCTCGAACGTGTACTCCTTATCGATCCTGACCATGGGCAGTCGCCGCCGGTCGGCGTTGAGGGCATCACGCTGGCGACCGAACTCCTTCTCCTGGGCGAGCAGCCGACGCCGGGCGTCCAGCCACTGCTCGCGTGAGACGACGTCGGGAAGACTCATCAGGGGACCTCCTGGGTCGGAACTTCGTCCTGTCAAAGTTACGACGAAGCAACCCGCGAGAAAAAGACGATCGCTGGAAAAAGGTGATACGTATCACGTACTATTTAGTTCGCTATACGTACTAAATAGCCTAGGATCGAGGTCGTGGAACCGGAGGACCTGAGCATCGTCGACGGCCTGGTTCAGCTCTCCATCCTCGTCCAGGCCGTGCTCGGCCGGGTGGCGGCCCGCTTTGACCTCTCGGTGCTGCAAGGTCGCCTGCTGGGCGCCCTGCGGGACCGGGAGCCGACCATGGCGCACCTGGGGCGGCTGCTCGACCTGGACAAGTCGAGCACGACGGGCCTGGTGGACCGGGCGGAGCGCCGGGGACTTGTCGGCCGGGCCAGGGTCCCCGAGGACGGCCGGGCGTTCCGGGTGGTGCTCACCGCGGAGGGCCGCCAGCTCGCCGAGGTGTTCGCGGCCGAGGTCGGCCGGCAGGTGACCGCGCTCACCGACGGCCTGGGCGAGACGAACCGCAAGCGGCTCTCGCGGCTCGCGAGCCAGGTCGTCCACGGTGACGCCGTCGCCCACGGCGTGGACCTGTCGGCCCGCACGACGACGAGGGAAACGTGAACGTGGTAAGCGGCGAGGATGCTCTCCGGATCGCGGTGGTGGTCGGGAGCACCCGGCCGACCCGGATCTGCCCCGGCATCGTCCGGTGGGTCATGCAGGTCGCCCAGGAGGGCAGCCCGCTGCGCTACGAGCTGGTCGACCTGGCCGAGGTCGGCCTGCCGTTCCTCGACGAGCCGCGGAAAGCCGCCCTGCACACGTACGAGCACACCCGGGCCTGGAGCCGCACCGTCAGCTCCTTCGACGGGTTCGTCTTCGTGTTTCCGCAGTACAACTGGGGCTACCCGGCCCCGTTGAAGAACGCTCTCGACTACCTCTACGTCGAGTGGCGGGACAAGCCGGCCAGCCTTGTCAGCTACGGGACCGGGGGCGGCAGCAAGACGGCCGAGCAGTTCCACGTGGTCCTGGCGGGGCTCCACATGCGCGAGCTCGACGATCACCTGGAACTTGTCATCACCGACGACGGCTTGGACGAGAATTAGCAGCTCCGGGACCTCGACGCCACGCTACGCCCCTACCTGGGCCAGGGCGGTCGACGCCCAGCTGGTCGAGACGCTCAAGGACTCGCAGTAGCAAGGGCGCCGGGTGCTTGGTTCCGGTGTGACGGAGCAGTACGCGCGTGTCCGTGGTTACGGCGCCCAGGGAAAGATTGTGGATCCGGGCTACGTGGTGGATCGGGTGCATCCCG
>JBEKKH010000243.1:0-9979 GCA_050010815.1 Streptosporangiaceae bacterium
CGATCCAGCAGCTAGGCGGGGCCGCCGGGCTGCTCGACATCCCCGACCTCAGTAACCGGCGGTCCGCGCAGCGGGAGGCGGCCGCGCGGCGGGCCAGGCGCCTGCTGGTCGAGCACCCGGTGCTTTACTACTCAACCCTTGATGCCGAGACCGCCGCCGCGCTGCGCGGCACCGAGCTGACCGACAACCTCGCCCGGCTCACCGGCCTCGTGGTGGAGCGGCGGGCCGAGGGCGTGATGCTCGTCGACCCCACCGGCCGGTTCACGGACCAGCCGTTCCCCGGGCGCGGTGGCGCGGTCAACCGGACCGCCGGGCTGCTGCTGGCGAAGATCGCGGACATGCTGGAAGATCCCGACGACGGGCCGGCGCTGACGCGGATACCGGTGCCTTCGGCCGGCGACGACCTGCACGACCTGCTGGAACGCATCGACGCCGGGATGCCTGGCGGCGCGGAAGATCCTGACGTGGCGGAGCTGGCGGGCGCCGCGGGTGACCCGCTCGAGGTGCCCTTCATCGACCGCACCAGGCTGGAGCACATGCTCGACGAACTGTACGGCCACTTCGGTCCCGCCTCGTTCACCGTGCAGTGGCAATACGACCGGCGCGGGCTGCTCGACGCCGCGACCCGGCTGCTTGATGACCTGCGGCTACTGCGGCGGATGCCAGGCGGCGCGGCCATCCTGCCCGCGGCCGCGCGCTACCGCAACATCACCGCGGCGCTGCCGGAAGGCGCCCGCCGCGATGGCCAGGCCATGTTCAATTTCTCCGGGTCGGAGGGACCCGCATGATCCGGTTCAAGCCGGTCCGCGCCGGGATCATCAACTTGTGGGACTACTTCGACGAGGAGTTCGCCTTCGCCGATGGCCGGCTCGCGCTGCGCGGGCACAACGGCTCGGGCAAGACCAAGGCTCTCGAGGTGCTCTTTCCGTTCGTTCTCGACGGCAGCCTGGACGCCCGCCGCCTCGACCCGTTCAGCGGCGAGAACCGCACCATGAAGGCGAACCTGCTCTACCGGGGGCAGGATTCCGAGCATGGCTACGTGTGGATGGAGTTCGCGCGTCCGGGCGAGACCGTTACCCTGGTCGTCGGCCTGACGGCGCACAAGAACATGGACCGCCCCCGTCCGTCGTTCTACGTCACCGGCAAGCGGATGGGCATCGATTTCGGACTGCTGTCGGCCGACTCCCGGCCGCTGACGGCCAAGCAGCTGACCGCGATCCTCGGCCGCGACGCGCACTACGGCGACAAAAGGGGCGCCTATCAGGACGCGGTGGACGCACGGCTGTTCGGGCTCGGCCGGGAACGGTACGCCCAGCTGCTCGACCTGCTGATCGCGCTGCGCCGCCCGCTGCTGGCTAAGGACCTGGACCCGGGCAAGGTCTCCGAGACGCTGACCGCGGGCCTGAGCCCGGTCGACGACGAACTCGTCACGCAGGCGGCCAGGGACTTCGAGAACCTGGCCGCCGTCCAGAAGCAGTACGACGACCTCGCCGCCGCGGACGTGGCGGTGCGGGCCTTTCTCGATCAGTATGTCGCTTACCTGCGCGTCCACACCCGGCATGAACTTGATCTCCTCGCCGCGCGGATGTCGGCGGCGGCCGGCTTCCTGGCCGCGATCGGGAACGCCGCGCGAGGGGTCTCCCGAGCGGACTCGCAGGAGCAATGGTGGCGGCAGGCCGAAACCGGCGCGAAGATGAGGATGGAGACGTGCCAGGCCCGGCTGTTCGCGCTGAGGGACCGGGACGGGTACAAGGACCACGAGAAGCTCGCGCTCCGGCGTGGCCACCTGGAGCAGGAGAAACGGGACCTGGCGGCCGAACAGGCCCGGCTGGCCCGGGCCCGGGCCAACGTGGCAGACCTGGCGGCCGAGGCGGCTCGGGTGGCGGACCGGCTGGCCGAGGTCGAGCGGGCGGCGGACCGGCACGCGCGCCGTCTCGCCGAGACCGCGGACAGCTCGGGCATCAGCCGGGACGGTTCAGCCGCCGATACCGGCGATGATCTGCCCGTCACGGCGAAGGCTCGCGCCGCGGCGCGCCGCGATGACATCCGCGAGGTACGCGGCCATCTTGCCCACGTCCGCGACGCGGAACGGGATCGTGACGGCGCGGAGAGCGCGCTCGGCACGGCCCGGCAGTCGATGGAGACCTGGGAGACTTCCTGCCGCGCCGCCGGTGACCGGCTGGCGACGGCCCGCACGGACCTGTCAGCTCAGCTGGAAGCCTGGACGGGCCGGTGGATCGGCGACGAGCCTTACGCCGCCATCACGGCCGGCCAGGCCGAACTGCTCGCCGCGGCGCTGGACGGGATCGGCTCTCCTGATGCGCCGAGCCTGGCCGAGCTGTTCGGCACGCTGACCGCCGAGCGCGGCCGTGCGCTGACCGCCCAGGGCCAGCGGCTCAGGACCCGCCACGCCGACCTCGGCGAAGCGGCGGACCGGCTGGCCCGCGAGCGGGAGGCCATAGCGGGCGAGCGTGACGACGGACCGCCGGCGTCCGATCTGCGGCCTGCCGACCGGGCCGAACGGGCCGGGGCACCCCTGTGGCGGCTAGCGGATTTCCGTCCCGGGGTGGACGCCGGCACCGCCGCCGCGATCGAAGGCGCGCTGTACGGCGCCGGCTTGCTCACCGCCTGGGTCCATCCCGATCCGTCGCTGACCATGGCGGCGGTGGGCGCGGGCGAGGCCGACGGCTACCTGGTCGCGCTGCCGCCTGCGGCACGGCGGGCCGGCCGGACGCTCGCTGACGTCCTCGTGCCCGAGCAGCAGGACATGGTTGCGCCGGAGCTGGTCGGAGCGGTGCTCGCGTCGATCGCCCTAGCCGAGTCGATACCGGCCGACTCGGTACTGGCGGAGTCGATACCGTCCGGCGCGGAGGGCGGCCCGGTCGTGACCACGCGGGCCCAGTTCAGCTACGGCTCGCATCTGGGCGCGAGGCCCAAGCCGGCGCCCGAGTTCATCGGAGCGACCAACCGGGCGGCCAGGCGCCGCCTTCGGCTGGCCGAGCTCGACCGGCAGCTCGCCGAGATCGAGCGGCAGCGCGGTGAGCTCGGGACCGAGCTCGGCCTCGTCGCCGACGCGCTGGCGAACTCCGAGCTCGCGCGGCGTGAACTGCCACGGACCGCGCCGGTTCTCGATGCGCGGCAGAAGGTCAGCGAGGCCGCGGCCCACCTGGCTGCGGCCAGCGCCCGGCTCGACGAGGCCAAGACGGCCCTCGACGGGAAGATCGCGGAACTGGACGCACGGACCCGGCGGTTGCGCCGGTCCGCGGCCGACCGGGACATGCCAGTCAGCCCGGACGAGGTCAACGCGGTGGAGCGGGCCGTGGCCGAGTTCGACCGCGCGGCCACCGATCTCGTCCGTGCCCGCGGCGACACGGCCGACCTCGGCACGGACCTGACGGGACGGCGCGACCGCATCGGCCGCCTCGGCCGCGAGAACGACGAAGCCGCCGAACTGCTCGGGGAAAGGCAGGCCGGTTACCTGGCCGGTGACACCGAGCTTCGCGTACTTGAGCAGGCCAGCGGAGCCGAGTACGAGCAGGTCAGCGCCGAGATAGCCGAGACCGACGGTGCCCTGCGCGCGGCGAAGGCGGAGCAGAAGACCGCAGGGGATAACGCCGCGACCGAACACGACAAGCTCGTGGCCGGGCGGCGGGATCTGCAGCGCGGTGGCGAGACGCTGGCGGTAGCGACGTCCGAGCTGTTCGCCCAGGCGGCCGTGTTCGCGCCGTACGCCCACGGCGACCTGCGCCCGCTGCTCGGCATCACGGAAACCGCGCCCTGGCCCGGCGCCAGCTCGTGGCCTGATCCCGGGCAGGCCGCCGCCGCCCTCTCCGGCCAGGCGCTTCCCACCGAGGCAGATCCCGTCGAGGCGATCCGCGCGATTCTGCCCGCCGGGGTCACCGCCCTGCTCGACGCCTACACCGCCGCGACTAAGGGCGGCCGCGTTAACACCGACGGCGTGCGGCAGAACGCCGTGGACCGGATGTGGAGCGCGTACCGGGAATTCGAGAACGCGCTCAAGGCGGGTGAGGACGGCTACCAGGCCGACCTGACCGGGAGCTCTCCCTTCATCGTCGAGGTCACCACCAACGAGGGGCGCAAGTCCGCCGCCGCCTTCGCCCGCAAGATCGCGGAGGACGTGGAGAACCAGGGCGTTCTGCTGGAAGAGCGCGAGCGGACGGTGCTTGAGGATTCGCTGCTCACCGCGCTGGCCCAGCAGATCCACTCCCGGGTACTGGCCGCGAAGGACCTGGTCGCCGCGATGGACGCCGACACCCGATCCAAGCCGATGTCGTCGGGCATGGCGATCGGGATCAGCTGGGTCCGCTCGGACAGGCGCACCGAGCAGCAGGCCTCGGTATCAAGGATGCTCGACCGCGACGCGGCGGGCCTGGGTGCCGACGGGCTGGCGGAGCTGCGCGCACAGCTCCGGGCGATGATCCATGACCATCGCGCGGGCAATCCGCGCGATACCTACCGGGAAGTCCTCGCCGCGGTGCTCGACTACCGGTCCTGGCACGCCTTCGAACTCCAGCTGCTCTCCCCCGGCAGCCCGCCGCAGCGGCTCACCAGGAAGAAGCATTCCGAGATGTCCGGCGGGGAGAAATCCGCCGCGATCCACATGCCGCTGTTCGCCGCGGCCAATGCGCTGTACCTCTCCTCGAAGCCGACCTGCCCGCGCCTGGTCGCGCTCGATGAGGCGTTCGCGGGGATCGACGACAAGTTCAAGCCCGAGCTGCTGGGCCTGACGGTCAAATTCGACCTCGACCTGTTCATGACCGGGCATGACCTGTGGGTCAACTATCCGACCGTTCCGCTGATCGCGCACTACGACATGCAGCACGACAAGGCCAGCCACGCGCTCTCGGCCCTTCTTGTCCTCTGGGATGGCGAGCAGCTCATCGACGCCGACGCCGGATACGCGGGCAACGAGGACCTCGCCGCTGAACTGCTCGGCTTCCGCCCCACCCGGCACGTCCCGGCCGAAGCCGGCGGCACGCTCGTGATCGCCGCCGAAGAGGACCTCGATGAGGACCACGACGCAGATTGAACAGCTTGGATCCGAGCCCTGACCGGTACCGCGGCCCCGAGTACCGGCGGCTGCTGGCCGCGGCCCGCAGATCCCTGGAACGAACCGGCGGCCAGCTGACCGGCCGGATCAGCGTCACGGACCCGGACGACGCCGAGCGCAGGGCGATCATCGGCATCACCGGGGTTCACCAGCCCGCGGGAACCAGGCGCATGACCGTGCCGCTGGCCGAACTCGATGCCGCCCTGAGCCGAGCGACCGGCCTGGGGCTGGCGGGCGTGCTGGCCGCTCTCGGCGCGCCCTTGCGGAACCGGCCCGTCGAGACCGCCGCGCTGGCCGACGCCCGCGCCGGCCTGATCGCGGTGGCGCAGGACAGCTCGCTGACCGGGTCCTGTCCCTGGTACCGCACCTGGCTGACCGACCTGACTTCAGACGGCACGATCACGCGCCTGGCTAACATCGGCGACCCGACGGTACTGGGCCAGGCGGTCCGGGTCCTTGAGTTCCTGGCGGCCCGGCCGGTCGACGCCCCGCCGATCGCGTTGCCCGCGCTCGCCGCCCGCGTGACCGGCGACACGAAGGCACTGAATCACGGCAGCACGCTCGCGACGCTGGCCATGCGGGCGCTGGCCCTCCGCGAGGGTATGGCCCGCCCGGCCTCGGCGGCGCAGCGACGTGAGCTGTGGGACCTGTCCGCCGTCATCGTCGATGACCTGGCCAGCCGGGTACTCGTCCTCAACCTTCCCGCACAGGGAGAGGGCCTCGCCGAATGGCTGACCGGCGCGGCCCGCTACGGCACCCCGTTCCAGGTGACGCTGCAGCAGCTCGACGCCCACCCGATCCGGCTTGCGCCGGCCCGGATTTTCGCCTGCGAGAATCCGGCCGTGCTCCGGCGGGCCTGTGCGGAACTCGGTCCCGCCTGCCCTCCGCTCCTCTGCGCGGAAGGCCAGCCGTCCACGGCGTTTCACACGCTGGTCCGGATCGCCGTGGCGTCCGGGAGCGAACTGGCCTACCACGGTGACTTCGACTGGCCAGGCGTCGCCATCGCGGCGAAGGTCATCGATCGTTACGGCGCCCGGCCGTGGCGGATGACGGCGGGTGACTACCTGTCGGGCGCCAAGGCCGGGGATACGCCGGTCGCGCTCAGGGGCGACCCGGTGCCGACACCGTGGGAACCGGATTTGCGCGAGACAATGCGTGCCACCGGACGTGCCATCTACGAAGAGACCGTCGCCGACCACCTCCTGGCGGACCTCCGCGGCGAACCCGGGTGAGGGGCGACCCAGTGGTCTCCAGATGAACCACCGTCCGTTCCGTCTAAAAAGGACGCGGGACCGGGCTCTGCGCCATCGCCGTGTCCGAGCAGAACGGGATTTGCGCGGAGGATTTCAGCTTCACGGATAGTTGTGGGTACAGGGATGCACAAAAAACTCCACGTAGCCAGAATCATCCATGATCTTTGCCCGGAAAGACGCACCGGGGGAACACGCGCACCACGGCGCACAGAATGCACGGCGGTTCTCCGCAGCCCGGCTGAAGCATCCGCGGATTGCCGCTTTTGTCCGGCGGCCGGACCCTGACTGACCCTGCTCTGGTTACCTGGATACCAGTACGAGCCCGGTGGGGAGGCGTGGATCCTGACCGAGGCCGCGTCGCTGAAGGCCCGGCTGATCGAGGCGGCCGGACGTTTCACCCTGATGGTCGAGCGGGTCGCGCCGACGATCCGGTACGTATCGGTAGAGGGGCCGGTCACGCGCACGATCCCGGAGACCGATGAGCTGCTGCGGGAGATCACGGAGCGTTACCTGCCGCCGGGGAAGGTCCCGGCCTACCTGGCGTTCGCCCAGGCAGAGCTGACCGAGCAGGTCGCGATCTACCTGCGTCCGCAGCGATGGCTGTCGTCGGATCTCGGGCCAAGCTAAGCCACGCCGCATGGTGGCTAGCGCGGGGGTTCCAGGCCGGCCAGGAGCCGGTGGAGGACGGTGCCCATCTCCTGGCGGGCGGCGGAGCGGTCGCCGGCTCGGGCGATGTAGAGGCTGGACTCGGAGATCATCGCGATCAGCAGGCGGGTAAGCGGCGCGATCGGGACGGGTGCGATCCGGCCCTGCTCGATGGCGCGGGACAGCCACTCGGCCAGCAGGTTCGATCCGTGCCTGGCCACGAGCTCGTCCCAGGCCTCGTGGCCGAGCACTGCCGGTCCCTCTACCAGCACGATGCGCTGGAAATCGTCGGTGACGACGCACAGGTCGAGGAACGCGCGCAGTCCGTCGCGGACTTCATCCCAGGCGTCGGCGGGCAACGACTCCGGTGACGGGGGGCGGGAGAGTTCGGCGTCAATGAGGTGCTCGGCGACCTCGCGGGCGATCTGCTCCATGACGGCGCGGAACAGGTCGGTCTTGTCCCGGAAATGGTGGTAGAGCGCGCCCCGGGTCACCCGGGCGGCGGCCACGATCTCCTCGGTGCCGGTGGCGGCGAAGCCCTGCGCGGTGAACAGCGTGCGGGCCGCGCCGACTAGCGCCTGACGGGTATCGGCGACGTGCTCATCTCGACGGGTGGAAGTCACCCGTGTATTGTGCAACATACAAGCTGTATGTAGCGAACATAAAGTATGTACGGACGCGAGGGAGAGTACACGATGGGACTGCCGTTGCATCTGTCGATCAAGCTCGGCACGCATCTGATGAAGATGAAGCTGCGCGGGGTCGAGAAGTTTCCCATGATCGTGGAGGTCGAGCCGCTGTTCGCGTGCAACCTCAAGTGCGTGGGCTGCGGCAAGATCCAGCATCCCGCCTCGGAGCTCAAGCGGCGGATGCCGGTCGAGCAGGCCGTCGCCGCGGTCGAAGAGTGCGGGGCACCGATGGTGTCACTGGCCGGCGGTGAACCGCTGATGCACCCGCAGATCCACGAGATGGTCAACGAGCTGGTCAAGCGCCGCAAGTTCGTGGTGCTGTGCACCAACGCGGTGCTGCTGCCCAAGCACCTGCACAAGTTCACGCCGTCGAAGAACTTCGCCTGGATGGTCCACATAGACGGGCTGCGCGAGCGGCACGACGAGTCGGTCAGCAAGGAAGGTGTGTTCGACCAGGCCGTCGAGGCCATCAGGCAGGCCAAGGCGGCCGGGTTCCAGGTCTATACCAACAGCACGTTCTTCAACACCGACTCCCCGCAGGCCGTGATCGACGTGCTGAACTACCTCAACGACGAGCTCAAGGTCGACCGGATGGAGATCTCACCGGGATACGCGTATGAGAAGGCCCCCTCGCAGGACCGTTTCCTCGGCGTGGAGCAGACCCGCGAGCTCTTCGGCGCGGCCTTCGCCGAGGGGCGCAGGAAGAGGTGGCGGCTGAACCACTCACCGCTGTTCCTGGACTTCCTGGAGGGCAAGCGAGATTTCGCGTGCACGCCATGGGGTGTTCCTTCTTACTCCCTGCTCGGCTGGCAGCGGCCGTGCTACCTGCTGGCCGACGGGTACGCCAAGACCTACGCCGAACTGCTCGAGACCACCGAGTGGGAGAACTTCGGCCGTGGCCAGGACCCGCGCTGCGACAACTGCATGGCGCACTGCGGCTACGAGCCGAGCGCCGTGCTGGCCACCATGAGCTCGCTGCGGGAGAGCATCCGCGCCGCCGTGTCGGTGTGACCCGATTGGCCGCTAGGCCCACAATGGTGCCTATGGAGCAGACCGACGCCGGGTCCGAGAACGCAGTCCCGCTACGGCTACGGCAAGCCGGACGGGTGATCGTGCTTGATCCCGACGACCGGGTGCTGCTGTTCCGCTACGACGACGAGCTGCCCAACGGGCGGCATTGGTCCACACCCGGCGGCGGCCTGAGCGACGGCGAGGACTTCGCGGCAGGGGCGCGCCGGGAACTGGCCGAGGAGACCGGCTGGACCGATGTCCCGCTGAGCGGTGAGGTACACGAGCGGACGCTGACCATGAAGTACGCGGACGAGATCGTCCGGCAGCACGAGCGGTACTTCCTCGGCCGGGTGGAAGTCGCCCAGCGCAGGCTCGGTGAGGTCCAGGCCATGCACGCGTCGGACGGCATAGCCGCCTGGCACTGGTGGACGCTGGCGGAAATGGACACCACCACCGAGGTGATCTGGCCCGCGGGGCTCGCCGACCTGATCCGGGGCCTGCTCGGGCTGGGCCCCAGCTCGTGGAGGTAACTGGCGTGGCGCGTTTCCGCGCCACGCCATCGGCGTGACCCTAGATCAGGCCGGGGTCTACGGGGTCTACGGGGTCTACGGGGTCTACGGGGTGATGACGACCTTGAGGGCCGAGTTCTCGGCCGCGTTCTTGAAGACGTCGTAGGCCTCGTCCATCTGGGCGAACGTGAACGTGTGGGTGCCCATCTTCTCCGCCGGGATCCGGCCGCTGGCCACCATCTTCAGCAGGGTGGGAATCGATACGGTGTCGACCAGGCCCATGGTCAGGGTGACGTTCTGGATCCACATGTCCTGCATGGGCAGCGACACCGGGACGCCGTGCACGCCGATGTTGGCGATGGTGCCGCCCGGGCGGACCAGGGCCGCCGCGGTCAGCAGGGTCTCCGGGTAGCCCACCGCCTCGATGGAGACGTCGACGCCGCTGCCGCCGGTCAGTTCCCTGACCTCCGCCACGGTGTTGTCGCCGGCCTCCACGGTGTCGGTGGCGCCGAACTCCATGGCCTTGTCCAGCCGGAACTTGTTGGTATCGATCGCGATGACCCGGGAGGCGCCCCACAGGCCGGTGGTCAAGATGGCCGACAGGCCCACCGCGCCTGCCCCGACCACGGCGACGGTGTCGCCGGGGCGGACCTTCCCGGCGAGCACGCCGACCTCGTACCCGGTGGGCAGCGAGTCGGCCAGGAAGATGGCCTGCTCGTTCGTGACGTTGCCTGGCACGATGTACAGCGAGGTGTCGGCGTACGGGACCCGGACCGACTCGGCCTGGGTGCCGTCGATCAG
>JBEKKH010000244.1:0-9977 GCA_050010815.1 Streptosporangiaceae bacterium
TCTCGTCGCCCGTCTCGCCGCGGGCCGGGCAGGTCCTGACCGGTGGCGGCAACGACCCCCCCGCTACAGCTTGACCGTTGCCCCGATCGTCACGCGCCGGCGGGTGCCTTCACAGTCGGCATACGGCACGGGGGCAACCACAAAGGACCATAGGTGTGGTTCGGAAGCGGGGGCGGGACAACATGGGCATGCAGGATGGGGCGGGTGGGGATTCGCGGGACTGAGTCCTCAAGATATCCCTTGTTATCATGACGGGTTTTGGTGTATCACCGGACCCGGTCGTTGCACCGTATGGTGGAAGGGGCGACGCTGAGGTGCGCCGCCCTGGTTTCACCAGGACGACCAGACGGATCAAGCGGCAGCTGGGGATTTCGATGGGCACATTGCAATACAGCGCGGTTCAGGTGGCGGCGCAGCCGAACGTGACGACAATCGCCCCGTACATGTTCTGGCTGATGTTCCGCAACGTCGCATCGGACGGATTCGTGTTCCAGGACCCGGAAAACACGCATGCTCTCTCGCAACCCGGTTGCGTCCTCGCCTCACCGTCGTGGGAGAACACCGCCACGAACGTGAACCAGGACTACATCTACAACTGGACGCGGGACGCGGCGATCGTCGCGATCGAGCTCGCGGCGGGCGCGATCCCCGCCAGCCAGCCGCTGATCGACTACGTGCAGTTCGCGCAGCTCTGCCAGAACTCAGCCAGCGCGTTCGGGCACTTCGATCGCGCGTCGTTCTTCATCGACGGCACGCCCCGGCCGTGGACCGACCAGACCGACGGGCCGGCCCTGCAGACCCTGGCCATCCTGCAGCTGTTCTCCCAGCTCGACGCGCCGACGCAGGCCGTGGCGAATGCCGTGATCGCGGCGAACCTGAGCTTCCTGCAAGGCGCTTACCAGGGCGAGACGTGGAATCTGTGGGAGGAGGAGTACGGTGCCTCGTTCTTCGCGCGTTCCGTGCAGCTGCAGTGCTTCCAGGCGATTACCGGCAACACCCTCGGGATCGCTGTTCCGGGGTGGCTCAGCACCGCCATACCGTGGCTGCAGAACGCCCTCGCAGATCACTGGAACGGCCAGTACTACCAGTCGCTGCTCCCGGTCCCGGCCGATAAGAGCCCGTACGACCCCAACATCGACATCGTCATGGCCGCGATCTACGGCGCCGTGGCGGTGACGGACACCAAGCTGCTGGCGACCGCCGCGCTCCTGCGCAGTCAGTGGGACGATCCGGGCTCGACCTACTACTACCCGGTCAACGGAGCCGATCAGAGCCGCGGCATCGGGCCGCTGCTTGGCCGCTATCCGGGTGACACCTACGACGGTGACAGCGATGCGCCCGCGGACGATCACCCCTGGGCGGTGTCCACCTGCAACTTCGCGGAGCTTTACTACCGGCTGGCGAGCGCGATCACCGCCGCCGGGACGATTCCCCTCGACGCCACCTCGGCCAGCTTCTTCAGCCAGGCCGGAATCGACGCGCAGACCACGCCGGCCGCGGCCGCGACGGCGTTGCAAAGCGCCGGCGATCAGATGCTGCAGGCGGTCATCTTCCACAGCGATCACCTTGAGCTCAGCGAGCAGTTCGACGCCTGGACCGGCTACGAGAAGAGCGTCAGCAACCTGTCCTGGAGCTACGCGTCGTTCCTGTCGGCGGTCCGCGCCAGGTGAGGGCACCATAGCGGAGGGAACCGCCGGGCCCGCTGCGGGCAATGACGGGTGACACCACCCGAAGGGCCGAGATGACAACACAGCGCCTGGCACATGCCGTTCCGGACGCGGAGGCGGACGACGCGACCGTCATCCAGCTCTCCCGGCATGAGCCCGAGCACTTCACCGTCCTGTTCCGCCGGCACGCACCGCACATCCAGCGTTACGTGGTCCGCCGCCTCGGCGCGGATGCGGCGGACGACATCGTCGCGGAGACGTTCCTGCTGGCCTTCCGCCAGCGGGACCGCTACGACCTGGCGCGCGCCGACGCGCGCCCGTGGCTGTACGGCATCGCCACCAATCTCATCGGCCGCCACCGGCGGGCCGAAATCCGGTTGTATCGCGCGCTGGTCCGGACCGGGGCCGATCCGGTCACTGAGCCGTTCACGGACCGGGTCGATGATCGGGTCAGCGCCGACCACGCCAGCAGGCAGCTCGCCGCCGCGCTGGCCCGGCTGTCCGCCAAGCTGCGCGACACGATGCTGCTCGCCGCCTGGAGTGACCTGTCCTACGAGGAGATCGCGGTGGCGCTCGGGGTGCCGACCGGCACGGTGCGGTCGCGGCTGAGCCGGGCTCGAAGCAAGCTACGCCAGACCATGGGTGACATCGATCCATCCGCCCTCGCCGAGGAGTCGCAGACATGAACGAGCTGGACCTGCTCACCCGGTTCCGCGCGGAGGTCCCGCTCGGCGCCTCGCCGCACGCGGAGGAACTGTTCCAGGCCGGAATTCACGACCATTCCGCCGAACGGCCCGTGGCTCACCCGCCGCGCCACCTGCTCGCCCGCATTCGGCTGCCGTGGCGGCTCGCCATCGCCGCCGGCCTGGCCGCTGGCCTGGCGGCTGGCCTCCTGATCGCGGCTCAGCCGTCCCGCCCGCCGAGGCCGACCGCGGTTCAGCCGTCCGGCCCGGCACCGGTGCTGACCGCCAAGCTCCTCGCCGACCGGGCCGCCGCCGCCGCGCTGACCGGCCCGACCGTGCCCGCGGGCCAGTGGGTTTACCAGCGGACGATCACCTATCAGGCCAGCCCGCCCGCGGGATTCCCGGCCCGGCTCACCCAGGGTTCGTGGTCGACCGCGGACGGCTCCCTGTCCTACGACACCGGTGGTGCCTGGGGCTACGGCGCGGATCACGCCATGTACGGCAAGCTGGGCTCGCTGCCATCGAACCCGATCGCCCTCGACCGCTACCTGGCCAAGCTCAGCTACCCGAACGCGAACGCGACCCAGACCAACAAGGACGTCGCGGACTTCGGCACCATCGGGCAGCTGCTGGCCAGCGCCATCTTGCCGCCGTCGGTGAACGCCGCGCTGTACCGGGCCCTCGGCGACATCCCCACCATCGAGGTGAAGAGCCACGTCACGGATGTCGACGGGCGGGCCGGTGTCGCGTTCGTGCTGCCGGAAACCTCGCAGAGCGCGAACGGGGAGATCATCCTGGACGCGTCGAACTACAGCTATCTGGCGCAGGCCGACTGGGAACCCTCCAACGGCTCGCCGAACTCCGCTATCCCGTTCATGGAGACCGCGGTGCTGACGACCACGCTGGTCTCCGGGCCGGGTAGCGTTCAGGCCGACTCGGCGCCCCCCAGCGCCGCCGAGCTGACCGTCGAGCAGGCCGCGATGACCCTGCAGAACTCCCAGAAGTCCGGCGTGGGCGACATTCCCGATCCCGGCCAGTGGGTCTACCGCAAGCTCGGTGCGAACGGCGGCAGCCGGGAGGTCTGGGCCAGGGCCGACGATACCGAGCAAGCCTCGTACGCCGACGGGACGCTGGTGACCTGCGCCCGGTCGGCGGATTGCGCCGGCGGCACCACGTGGCTGATGCCCGCGGGGCCGGCTTTCACGCTGATCGACCCGACGCGGGCCGGGCCCTGGCTGCCCGGCGCTCCGCAGCCCCTGCTGGACAAGCTCAACACGTACCGCACCGGTTGCCCCGATACGACCGGTTACTGCAATGCGGTCGGCGTGATCGCGAACCTGCTCAGCGGCTACGCCCACGTCGGCATCGCCTCGCTCACCTGGTACTTCTCGCTCGCCGACGTGCCGGGAGTAACGGTGAAGAAGATCACCGACGCGGCTGGCCGCGCGGACGTCGAGTTCAGCTTCCCGGACCCGGGCGGTGTCACGGGCATCCTGTTCGACGCCAGCACCTACCGGTTCGCCGGCTACGTGCGCAGCGGCGCGCAGACCCTGCTGCTCCAGCAGGCGGACGTCTCCGGACCCGGTGTCCTACCGTAGGAGTATGGATGACCCGCCGCCGAGCTGGCAGGAGCACTGGTTCGACCACCGCCAGCTGCTCCGGCTATACCACAGCGACGAGCACTGCGCGATCTACACCGACCCCGACGTGCGCCCGGCCGAGGTCCGGTGGCTGCCCCGGTTCATCAATGTGACCTGGCAGTACTCCAAGGCAGCCTACGGCGACGCGTTCGGGCCCGACCCGCGCATCTACTCCATCCACCACACCGGGCGGCACGGCGGCGGCCATGCGGGCTACTACATCAGCCCGGTCCACGACTATCACAACGTCAGCGACTGCGGGCTGGACACGTGGCGGGAGGCCAACGCCCTCGCTCGCGAGCTGCCCGCTCATGAGATCGGGCATTCCGTGGAAAGCGCCAACAACGGCGCCCACGGCTCGCCGGCGTATGAGATCTGGGGGGACAGCAAGTGGGCCGAGTTCTACATCTATGACCTCTACACGGCGCTGGGCATGGACCGCGAGGCCAAGGGCGTCTACCGCCGGTTCACCGGCGGCACCGACGATTTCCCTCGCCGGGGGACCCGCTGGTTCCGCGACTGGTTCTACCCGCTTTGGCGGGACTGCGGGCGGGCAGAGGTCATGAACAGGTTTTTCCTGGAACTGGCCAGGCACTTCCCGCGCGACTCCGGCGGCACCTACACGCGGCGGATGAACTGGGGCGAGTACGTCCACTTCACCAGCGGTGCCGCGGCCGCCGACCTGAGCGGCCAGGCCGCCCGCGCTTTCGGATGGCCCCGCGAGCGGGCCAGCGAACTGGAGCGCGCCCGCGAGCAGTTCCCCGGCATCACGTACTGAAAACACCGGGCCGTGTGACCGAGACGTGGCCCATCGGGAGTGCCAGCCAGCTCGATCGCTGATCGTCTGCGGCATTGCTGTCGTATCGTAGCGGTACGCAGTGTTCGGGCGGCGATCCCGGCGTGGAGGCCTTGGTGGGAGCGCAAGACGACAGCATGCGGGTCTCCGACGCCGAGCGCGAGGCGACGCTGAAGACCCTGGGCGACCACGCTGCGGTCGGCCGCCTGAGTCTGGACGAACTGGAGGAACGCGCCGGCCAGGCGCTCACGGTCCGGACCCGCGGCGAGCTTACCGCGCTGACCAGCGACCTGCCGAAGGACACGGCAGCGGCGTCATCGCAGCCCACGGCCCTGGCGCAGGCCCATCAGCTGGTCCGCAGGACGATCGCCATCATGGGCGGGACCAGCCGGCGCGGACCGTTCCGCGCGGTCGGCACCTTCAGCGCCATCGCCGTCATGGGCGGTGACCATGTCGACCTGCGACAGGCGGAGATCGAGAGCGGTGAGCTGACCATCAGGGTGTACTCGGTGATGGGCGCGGTCAGCATCTACGTTCCCGACTCCGTGCAGGTGGAGCTCGGCGGCTTCTCCATCCTGGGCGCGAACAGGGAAAAGGGTTCGCACCGGCGCCGTCCCGCGGCGAAGGCCCTGGCGATCCGGGTCCGCGGGTTCAACCTGATGGGCGGGACGACCGTCTTTCTGGTGCCGCCCCATGCCCGCGCCCTGGAGCTGGCCCAAGCGCGGCACCTGTCCGTGGTGGCTGGACACCACCCCGACCACCCAGGGCCGGCCTTGGCATCGTCCCGCCGCCGCCCGCACCGCGGCGCCAAGCACCACGGATCACACCACCACCGGCACCATCGAAACTAGCGGCCCGAGGCGGCCGGCTGGGCCGGGTCAGTGGCTCGACTCCCACGCCGCCTCCTCACCGGCGAACGTCGCGGAGCAGGTTGCCCAGGGTGCTGCGCGTGACGTTCGCCGATTTCAGCGGCCAGTCCTTACCCTCGCCAGGGTAGGCGCAGCGGCTGTCCGGGGATGCCCTCGCTGAGCAGCCTGGCGACAAGACCGGGCAGCCCGAGGGGGACGATCACCTCGGTTGCCTCCCGCAGCTCGCTAGGCGTCCACCAGCGGTGGCCGGTGATGACCGATCGTTCCAGCGGTTCCTGGCCGCCCGTACTGATGACCGGGTCCGTCACCCTGACCAGGAAGAACGAGTCGGCCCCGAAGAACAGCCGGCCATCCGCTGCCGACCAGAGCCCGGCGCACGTGGCGATGACAGGACCGAGGCCAGCTTCGGCGTGGACATAGCCGGTTTCCTCGGCCAGTTCCCTGACCGCGGCGCGGGCGAGGGTCTCGCCGCGATGGATCGCGCCGCCGGGGGTGAACCACACTGTGCCCCGGGGGTCGTCCGCGCTGAACAACAGCAGCCGGTCGAGCGAGTCGAGCACCAGCAGGCGGGCGGTAGGACGCCAGAGCGGTGCCCGGTCCATGGAAAAACCGTACCGGACCGGGGAGCCCGTGCGGGGCTCGACGGCCGGGCCGGCCGGCCGGGCCCTGCTGTGCCACGAGCAAGCAGAAGGACCTCCGCCGGATGTCGTACGACTGCGCCCAGCCGTCGACCCGCACCCTCACCTCGGGCAGCGCCAGGCAGAGCGCGCGGACCCGCTCGACGATGTCCTCCGGGACCTCTACCGGCGCCCGTACGCGCGGCGGCCGGCGCGCCGCTGACGAACCACCGTCGTTCCGTGGCCGCACCGAACGCACCTACCGGCGGAACGCGGCTCGGGTTGCCGCTGCGGTGGAGCTGAAGTACTCCGGTGGATGGATGAAGCCCCACTCGCGGAACCTCACGCCGTCGGTGACCGCCCGTCGGTAGCCGAAACAGGCGAGGTAGAGCGTCCGGATGTACATGACCGCCTCGAGCCGGTCGAGTTCGTCGTCGGTCGGCTCGATGTGCCGGCGGTAGGCGTTGACGGCAGCATCGATCCACTCCTGGTTCGGCCGACGTGGGTTCCACGCACCCGTGCCCCAGATCAGGTACGCGAAGTCGGCGAGCCGCGGTCCGCGTCCCGACGCCTTCCAGTTGATCGCGACTGGCCCCTGTTCGCCCAGGACGGCGTGATCGGGGGCATGGAGGAGATTTCCGTGCAGCAAACCCTCGGGCAGGCCGTGCCCGTCGTCGGCCGAGCGCACCTTGTCCCTGAGCCGCTCGAATCGCTCGCGCTCGGCGGCCGCGACCTTCGTGTCGACGGCATCGAGGAACGACAGGGCGGCCAGCAGGTCCTGACGCGGGGTGCCCTCATGGCTGGGGTCCTCACCGCTCGCTCCACCCGGTCGGCTGGCGGAATCGTCGTACGGCAGCGCGTGCAGCCGCCCGAGCAGCTCACCCATCATGGCGAACTTCGCGGCCCCGTCGGGAAGCTGGCCGCCTTCGACGAACCGCGTCACGAGGACCGCGCTGCCGTCGAAGTCAGATACGGCTTCTTCGGCCGCCAGACGCTCCGCGGGATAGTCCTGCCGCTCCAGGAATCCCAGGATCGCGGCGTCGCCCGTCACGCCGGCCCGCGGCCGGGCGGGGGGAAACGCGCGGGCGACCCACGGGCTGCCGTCATTGCGGTCGATGCGGAACACATAGGTCTTGTGCACACTGAGCTTCGTCGCCGCGACCGGGTCAATGCCGTAGCGATCCCGGAGATGGGCGAGAAGCCGCTCGGCCACGGGCTCGTGGTGCATCCGCGCGGCGAGACCCTCGATATCCGTCAGCGCTTCGGTGTAGCGCTGCCCGGTCTCCCCGGCGTGGCGCCGGACAACCTTCTTGAAGCTGGCGTCCTTCGTCATGGACAAGCCTCCCCTTGACACCCTCGTCCCCAGCGACGCGGTGTTGGAAGATGGCCTGTGACATTGACGACCGAGAGGGCGAATCCCCTTTGCCCATGGAACCCCGGCTGGGGCGGATGTTCCACAGCTCGGCGACCGGTCGCCGCCGTGAACGTATTTTTCCTGAGACGCCCGGTCTCCGTCAAGCGCCTGCGCATGCCGGGATCGGACGCGGAGGTAGGCTGCCCTGGTTTGCTTGACTGGCGTTGAGGCTGCTGAGGAGTTCGATGACCGACCGCCGCGAGCTGTTGCTCGACCGGGCTGATGAGTTCGCCCGGGTGACGCTGACCAACGTCCGCCGCGAGTATCCGCGCTGGTTCCAGATGACCTTGCCCGGGCCGGTGCCGCTGCCCAGCCGGCCCAGGCAGCTCAACCCGGCGTTCTACGGCTGCTACGACTGGCACTCCGCCGTCGAGATGCACTGGCTGCTGGTCCGGCTGCTGCGGGTGGTCCCGGACGCGGTGCCGGCCGGGGAGATCCGCGCCGTTCTCGACGAGCACCTGACCGCCGACGCAATCGCCACCGAGACCGCGCACATCGGCGAGTACGGCGGCGGCTCCCGCCCGTACGGCTGGGGCTGGGCGCTGGCGCTCACCAGCGAGCTGGCCGGCTGGGACGACCCGGACGCGCGCCGGTGGGCGGCGCACATGCGACCGCTGGCCGACCTGTTCACGACCCGGTTCGTGGCGTGGCTGCCGAAGGCGACGTATCCGATCAGGCAGGGCGCGCACTACAACAGCGCGTTCGGCCTGCAGCGCGCGCTCGGCTACGCCAGGTCCCTCGCGGACACCACCCTGCTGGACATGATCACCGCCACGGCCCGGCGGTGGTTCGGCTCCGACGCCGGGTATCCGGGGGACTGGGAGCCCGATGGCGCCGATTTCCTCTCTCCTGCGCTGTGCGAGGCCGTGCTCATGGCCGACCTGCTGCCGGCCGCCGAGTTTGTCCCGTGGCTGGACCGGTTCCTGCCCGCGCTGGCCGCCCAGCGGCCGGCCTCGCTGTTCACTCCCGCGGTCGTCTCTGACGACAGCGATGGCCAGATCGCGCACCTGCGCGGCCTGAACCTGTCCCGCGCCTGGTGCTGGCGGCGGCTGGCCGACACCCTGCCGGCCGGTGACCCGCGCGTGCCGCCGATGTACGCGGCGGCACAACGGCACGCCGAGCCGGAACTGGGCCAGGTCAGCGGGACCGACTACATGGTCGAGCACTGGCTGGCCTGCTACGCGGTGCTCTACCTGACCTGATGTGAAGCGGGAGGGTGAAGCTAGTCAAGAACGGGGTGAGATTCGGGTTTGGCGGTGGATCCGGTGCACGAGAGGCCAGCGGACCCGCTGCGGAGTCCGGACCGGTCGCCGGGCGCTGCGCCGTGCCGGCTGGCGGGGCCCGTCAGCCTCACCCGCACCTGCTCGCTCACGAATTCCAAATAATCGGATTCACCTGGGAGTATTTTGGCTTGCGGGAGGATTTTGTGGACCGGGATGCACAAAAAACTCCCCCAAGCCAGAATCCTCCCCGATATGGGATACCACGGCGCGCTCACGCATCAGGGCACCCACAGGTACCGCCCCTCCCGCCGGGGAATGACCGGAGCGCCCTTGGCCGGTGCCTGGCGGCTGCCCGCCTGGCGGCTGCACACCTGACGGCGCCTGGAGATTCTCGCCGTCAGCCGCGCCGGCCAGAGCCGGATACTCGCCTCGATGGTCAGCCGCCGCGCGGGCCGGACATTTCCGGACCTGGCATGCGGCAGGGATGCACCGGATCGGCATAGTGCCCGCGCGGTCGGGCGCTGCACGTGCCGGATGGCGGGGTTCCCCAGTCTCACGCGCACCTGCTAGCGCATGACTCCCGGAATGCGGCGCCGGCCAGGGTTTTCTAGCCGGCACGATGGAGTGCTGGGCCGGCTATGGCCGGCTCAGGGGTACATCGTGCCGGCCGGATCTGATGGCGGCCGTGCGGGGATGCCTGCCTGAGTGGCGGGAGTGACGACCGGGGCCGGGCCGGGGCGTGGCGCCAGGGCCGGGCCGGGTGGTGCGGGACTGGAGGCCGGGGCTGGGGGTGCCGCTGTCAGGTGGCCGGGCCGGGCGGGCCTGCGCCAAGGTAGCGGAGCACCGCGAGCACCCGCCGGTGGCCGACGTCGCCGGGGTGCAGCCCTAGCTTGGCGAAGATCGAGTTGATGTGCTTGCTGACCGCGCTGTCGGTCACCACCAGGGCCGCTCCGATCTCCGCGTTGGAACGGCCCTCCGCCATCATGGCCAGCACGTCACGCTCCCGCTGCGTCAGGTGGTCCAGGGGATCGCCACTCCGGCGCACGAGCAGCTGGGCCACCACCTCCG
>JBEKKH010000245.1:0-9972 GCA_050010815.1 Streptosporangiaceae bacterium
TCCTCCGATCGAAAGCGGGATGTCAGCAGTGACGTAGAACCGGTCGGGCTGGCCGCCGATGTCACCGTTCTTCATCCAGAAGACCTGGGCGACGGTGACCGTGGCGGCGTAACCGTCGTTGGTGAAGACGCCGAGAATGACACTGAACTTCGTGGCGTTGCGCAGCGCTATCGGCCTGGTGCTGCCGGTCGCCTCGTTGCGTTCGGACTTGTAGTAGCCGAGCACGTAGGAGCGGAGCGAGCGTTCCCTGGTCTCCGCACCGGCGGCCTTGTTGTAGGAGATGCGATTGGCGGGCAGCAGCAGCGTGGTGACCGCGTCCACGATCGTCGACTTGCCCGAGCCGATGTCGCCGGTGACC
The DNA here is from genome assembly GCA_050010815.1 of Streptosporangiaceae bacterium. Lineage (GTDB taxonomy): Bacteria > Actinomycetota > Actinomycetes > Streptosporangiales > Streptosporangiaceae > Palsa-504. Next base: position 359 of record JBEKKH010000245.1, read on the forward strand.
AGGGTGTTGCGGCCGTCGGCGCGCAACGTCCACACGAGGTCGTCGAACGTGCCCCAGTTGCGTACCTCGAGGCGGGCCAGCCGAAAACCGCTGAGTGGCTGCTCGGTCGTCATTGGTCGTCTCCGCCGCTGATCGCGCTTCCGGTTAGCAGCCCCGCGTACTCGGCCAGCCTCGCGTCGAAGTCGGCGAGCCACTGGCCGTCGATATACGCCTTAAGGACACGGCGGACCTCGTAGGTTTGCTCGGCGTTCTTCGCCTGGTGCAGGAAGCCGAGTCTCTCCACCTTGCCAATGTGCTCGTCGATCTTGTCGATGAGGCGGGCCTCGTTGCTCGTGGCTGGCAGGAAGACGCGGAGCATCTCGGCGATCTGGTCGCGAGTGAGCATCAGCCGCGTATCACCGCCCTGGGCGTCGAACTCGGCGAGCTTCTTACGCAGCAACGCGAGCAGCAGGCTGACATGGAAGGACAGCGCACGGCGCGGGATCAGCCTGGGCACCGGGTCGGCTTCGCCCTCGTCGGAAGGCCGCTGGCGGAGAAAGGCGTACCCCTCGGCCTCGTCGATGACCACCTGGAGGCCGAGCACCTCGACGTAGTCCCTGACATGAGGCTGCAGCTGGAGCAGATTCTTCCAGGCGCGATCGTGGGTGTCGCGGTAGACGACGCCCTTCATCAGCATGATGACGGCGGACGACAGGTCGGGCTCGGTCATGGCGCGCTCCCGGTGACGAGGCCGACGGCGCGGGTGAAGGTGACCGCCGGCAGCGTCGCGGTCCGGTCACACCCATCCGGGCCGGTCCAGCTGACCTGCTCGGACCTGGTGTCGTCGTAGACGACCGCGAAGACCTCGTCGCGAAGCGACAGATACGTGACGAGCTCGGCGATGCCGTGCGTGAGCGGCATCGCCCTGACCAGGTCCGCCAGCCCAACCTGCGGCTGGCGGCGGAGCGCGGCGCGCACGTTCCCGCGGAGCGGGCCCGGGTCGACATAGACCTGCTCGAACAGAGCGGTCGGATCGGTCTCGTCGCCGCTTCCGGCGGGCCGGATGGGGTCACTGTCAAGGCGCGGCTTACGGACCGGAGTGTAAAGCGGCCGCTCCATCGGCAGAGTAACGTCGGGAGCCAGGGCGTCGACCTCCATCGTGAGATCGATCCGGGGCTCGTCCCGAAGGCCCAGCGCACGGCCCTCGATGGCGCGTAGCAGGTCGATCACCCGACGGTTCTCGAACCACACCTGGTCGTCGAGAAACCTTCTCAGCTGCTCGGACAGCTGTCTTACCGTCGCCTGGGCCGCCTCGGCGGCCTGCAGCCAGTCGTAGTGGACGTGCCGCAGGCGGAGGTCGCTCTCGGCGTTGCCCGATAGCTGGTGGACCCGCTCGAGCAGGTCCGATAGCTCCTGCTGGCGGGCCTGGGAGAGCAGGAAATCGTAGAACGCCTGGAACGACCGGCCCTGGTCGGAGCCGGCGATCGACTCCCGGCTGCCGAGCACGTCGTCGAGCAGTTCCCCCTTGCCGCCCTGCCACCCGGCGACCTTCTCCCTCAGCTGCCTGTCGAGCTTGCGGAAATTCTCCTCGACCTGGCGGAAATCGGCGAGCAGCTCCCGGGCGGTGGCGGCGAACTGCTGATAGCGGTCGCGCACACCGCTTGGGTCGAGCGTGGTCGCCTCGCCCGCCTCGATACGGGCGATCTCACGGTCCAGTTGACGCTGCTGGCGTCTTAGCTCCTCGATTTTGGCCGCCGGGTCCGGCTCGGTGCCGAAGACGATCTGGCGGAGCAGATCGAAGATGGTATTCAGCCGGGACTCAGTACCGACAAAGTCGCGTTCGGCCAGGCTACGCACCCACTGCAGCGCCTTCTCTACCGGCGGGGTCGCGTCGAAGTGCGGCTCGTCGCTAGCCTCGGGGTAATACTTGCGCAGCCACCCCGACTCTGCGGCTGCCCAGTCGTCGAGGTATGCCTTCGCGGGCTTGGGGAAGCTGTACGGGATCCGCTCGTTGCGTGCGTAGAGTTCATCGTCCAGGCGGCTCACGAGTTCCGCAGCGGGAATGGAGCGGACGTTCTCCTCCACGAAGATCCGGTACAAGAAGCTGAGCACAAGCGGCGCATTGTCGGCGCGGAGCAGCCGCCAGGCCGGGCTGTTAGCGCGCAGCCAGGCGATCTCTTCGAATTCCATGCCCGCTGCCATGCGGATCATCGTAGGGGCGGGGTATGACATTCTGCTTGCGGATCCGCGCCCCATCACCGATGGTTCGGCCGGAATGTCGGTGGCGGCTGCTGTGATTGCCCCATGGCTAAACGTGACGGCAAGAGTCGGCGGCCTGCCAGGCGGCACCTGTCTGTCTTGCTGCCGCCGGGGCGGGCCGACGACATAGATATAATGAATCGTTATACTGAGGAGGTGCGCTGGGAGATCCTGCTCCTCGAGCCGGTCAACGACTGGTTCCTGGCCTTGTGCAAAGACGACCCGCTCACGGCGGACAAGGTCGAGGAGGCCCTGGACGAGCTGACCCTGTGCGGGCCGCAGCTCGGCAGGCCCCTGGTAGACCGCATTCATGGCAGCAAGATTCATAATCTCAAGGAGCTCCGGCCCCGGGTACCTGGTAACGCCGAGGTGCGCCTGCTTTTCGTATTCGACGCAGAGCGGGAAGCAATCGTGCTGGTTGCCGGGGACAAGGCCGGGCGCTGGCGCGCCTGGTACGCCGAGGCAATCCCGCTCGCCGAGCAACGCTACGCGGCTTACCAGCAGGAAGCCGACAAGGAGGACTAATGAAGGCGGTTCGCTGGGAGGACACCAAGCGGCAGGTCCGGGAGCTGAACCCGGACTGGGACGCTCCGGAGCGGGTTGCGTCACGCGCGCTGAGCAGCGCGGCGATGCGCGCTGAGCAGCGCGGCTACCAGCTCGCGCAGCTGCGGAAGAACACCGGGCTGACCCAGGCGCAGGTTGCAACCGTGATGGGCGTATCGCAGGCACGGGTGTCGCAGATCGAGCACGGCAAGGTCACCGAGGTGGACGCCATCCGCGGCTACGTCGAGGCCCTGGGCGGGACGGTCGACGTCGTAGCCCGGGTGGGCGACTGGACGGTCAGGGTCGCATGAGCGCGGAGCTGATGTGTGTCGTTATCGTTTGCATGATGGGGAGGCGAGTCATTCGCAGATACATCCATGACCTGGAAGAACAGCGCCGAATATTTGCGCCTCCCCGCGAGCGGGCACCACTGCTGCATCGAGTACAGATCAGCCCGTTCGGGGCGGCCCTCAGCGCCGCCGCCGCGCGGAGCCATTCGGCAGCTCACCGGCAGCTGGTCCGGGCCGGGGTCTCGCTCTTGATCACGAGCGCTCCGGCAGTCACCGGTGCCCAGGCGGTCAGGGTCATTGCCGCTCGGCCCTCGCGATAGACGATCGCTGAGCGGGTGCCCTTGGACCCCGCCAAGGCGCGCAACCCTGTGGACGCTCCGCGCGATCGGGGCGCTCGCCAGTGGGCAAGCCTTATCGCCCGCGGCGGTGCAAGGTGTAGCCGAGCGCGGAGATGACGGGGATCAGCGTGGCTGGCACAAGGTTCGCGGGCACCCCGGCGACACGGGCGAGGTGTCCCGGCTCGTCCTCAACCGCGGTACCGGGCGTCGCGAGAGCGAGGAAGAACGGTGCCCAGGCGATAGCGGGAAGCAGCGCGGCGATCTTGGCTGCCACTTCATCGTCGTCTGCGTGCTGGCCGGGCCGCCACAGCAGCCACAGGGCGAGCAGCTGTGAGCCGGCGATGCTGCCCCACCCCGCTACGCTGTGGAATCGGGCATGGGGTGGCCAACCGGGGTTGAACACGTGGCTGCGGTTGAGGTCAGCGCGCGCGGTGCCGGCGATCGTGCCGATGGCCGCCCCGCTGAGCACCAGGCGGCTGATCCTCATGTCGGTGTCTCCCTCCCTGATATCCCCGGCTGCGCCGGGCGAGGCCCCGTCGCTGCGGGCGGTGCCTGGCTGCGAAGGCGTGCGGCGGCGGAGGCCGCCTGGCGGCGTCGCAGCGAGCGGGGTACCAGCGGAAGCGCTCGCATGACGATCCGGTAGGCCCGTCCCGGAAAGACCAGAGGCTGACCGGCATCGAAGCCGGCCAGCGCTTCGCGGGCGCAGCGCGCCGCGCTGATGCGCAGGAACCGGGGCGGAGCGCCGGCCATGCCCCCGGCCGAGCCGGCGACGGTGTCGAAGTCACTGTCCACGGGACCTGGGCACACCTGGGTGACGACCACGCCGGTGCCGGCCAGATCGGCGCGCAGGGCCTCGCTGAAGCCGTCGATGAAATGCTTGCTGGCCGAGTACGCCGCGGACGCGGGCATCACCGTCAGCCCTGCTCCCGAGCCCATATTGAGCACGCCGCCCCGGCCCCGTCCCACCATCGACGGCACCAGGAGTGCGGTTAGCTGGACGACGCCGACCACGTTGGTGTGCAGTATCTGGCGGGTGCGGGTCCATTCCGCGGCGTCGAACAACGCCTGGTCGCCGAGGCCAGCGTTGTTGATCAGGACGTCCACGGCGCCGGCCTGATCACGCAGCGCGGCCACGCACCGGTCCACGTCGCGCTCGCCGGACAGGTCGACGGGGAGAGCCACCACTTGCAGCCGCGGGTGCGCCGCGATCAGCTCGGCCCGCAGCGCTTCGAGCAGCCCGGCCCGGCGGGCCGTTATGACCAGGGTTCCCGCCCGGGCCGCGAGTTGAGCGGCGAACTCACGGCCGATGCCCGAAGAAGCGCCGGTTATCAGCACGGTGCCGCCATCTACTGGAGGACGTAGGGTCACGATCGCGGTCCTTCCCCGGGTAGCTGAACGCGAACGAGAATCTGGCCCCGGGCGATCTCGGCAGCCACATCCCCCGGGCCGGGGGTCCCGTCGGCACCAACGTGGATGTGCGCCCGACGGCGGCAGGGGCGGTGGTCGCGCACGATCGCCGTGAGCGCTTCGGTGATCAACTGGGTGATCGCGAACGCTTCCGCGGCGGCCTGCACCTGCCGCCCCCGCATCCGTACCTCGACGGGGACGCCACCCTCGAGCGTCCCAAGTCCTCCCATACCGGCCAAGTCTGCTGACAACCGTGACTGGTGGCAAGTGGGCAAAAACCTGACACTGCTCAAATATGCCGGCACGCTGCTCGCGTGGCCAGCCGATCTTCACCCCACGTCCTTCCGAGCCGACGCGACCGACGCCGGCAAGAGACGATCACCGGCATCAAGACAGCCGCACGAACGCAGCTCGCCGAGGGCGGTCCAACCGGGATCTCCCTGCGGGCCATCGCCCGCCAGCCGGACATGACGCCCTCCGCTGCGCACTACTACTTCCCAGGCCGGGAGGCCCTACTCCACGCCCTCATCGTCGACGGGCGGGACATGTTGGCCGTGGCGTTGCGAGCCCGCTACGAGCAGACCCGGCCACTGCCGGCACACGAGCGGTGGATTGCCGTGACCCGCGCCCACCGGGCCTGGGCCCTCGAGCACCCTTCGGAATACCTGCTGCTCTATGGTCACTCCGGACTCCGCATCACCCCGGGCGGAGACCGCAGTATCCACAAGGCCATGTCGAAGGCCGTTGCCGTGCTGTCCACGATGATGCGCGACGCCCTCGCCGCCGGGGAGATCGACACCGAAAAGCTCCAGACAGCGACGCCAGCACCCCTGCGCCAGCAGCTCGCCGGCTGGCGCGAAACCACCGAGGAGATGGCCGGCCTTCCCGGTGGCGCCCTGGTAGCCTGCCTGATCGGATACGCCCAGCTCCACGGCGCCATCACCCTGGAGCTAGTCGGACGAATCCCCCTCAGCTCCAGCCCACCGCCCTGTTTGACCTGCAGATGGCCCACGTCTCGGGTTCCCTGAACGCGCCGCCACCCCCGTGGTGACCCAGCAGGCCACCTCGCCGGCACGCCTCGGTGTCGCAGCACAGGTGCGACATCATCTTCCTGGTCGCGGCCGCGCTCGTCTGCGTGGCGGCCGCCGGGCAGATCGCAGCGACGCGCGATGAAGAGGCCGAGGGACACGTCGATCATCTGGTTGCGCGGCGAGTCGGCCGACTGCACTGGCTTGCCGGTCGGCTCCTGGCCGACGTCACGCTCATCATCGTGGCAAGCCTGGCCGCCGGCCTGGCCGACGAAGCCGCCGACCACGCCGGCCTCAGCTTCGTTCAGCTGCGAAGGCCGGCGTGAGCATCGCGCCGCCCGCGCTGTGCGTGCTGGGGGTGGGCATCCTCGCGTACGGCTGGTGGCCGCGGTTCGCGACCACCGCTGTATACGGGTGGGGGCGTGGTCATTCCGGATCGAGCTCATCGCCGCGATCATCACCAACCGCTGGCTGACGTACGCAGGTGCCCGTGGTCAGCTGGAGCGACCGGAAGAAGCGGGACTCCTGGTCCGCGGCCCAGGAAGCGGGCGCGACGCCCATTTCATAGCCGGACCCGCACTCGCGTAACTTCCGCCGTCGTGACACGGACATAACCGCAGGTCAGTGGGGAGAGTGGTGAGATGGTCCCGGTCGGCTCGGCTCGTGCTCACCCCGGTGGGTTCATCCGGGGGCGGGCCCGCCCATCGGCCACGGACTCACCGCGAGCGATCCCGATCAAGGACTCAGAGGGCAGGTCCTCCGGTGTCTGCCTGCCGGCAGCCGATCTCCAGCCTTATTCAGCTGTTTGCCCGACTTTGAATATTGTGCTACCACTTGGACGCTCGGGACGATCGCCCAGACTTCGTGCAATCTCCTCTATACCTTCTCTCAAGTGCACTTCTGGATTATATCCCAATGACCGTATTTTACTGATATCGGCAACCAGGCGATATGTGTCATCCATGATTTCCCGTATAGCATGCATTCGCACTTTTCTTCCAGTTACCTGACCGATTGCCTCTGCGAGTTCGGTCATTGATATCCCTTCGCCAGAGCCGACATTATACGCTTGTCCTGCTTCTCCTTTGTCTGCGATGACCAAGAATCCTCTCACCAGGTCATGAACACTGACAAAATCACGGATTTTAAGATCCGGATCGCCAATGACGGGAATGACATCGCCATTAAGGACCCAACGAATAAATCTGGTAGGCTCGACTAGCGCTATTCTTGGACTCTCGCCAGGGCCATAAACACAAAACGGCCGGGCGATTACAACGTCCAAGCCACGCGAATGATGGAATGAGAGTGCGTTCAACTCTCCTCTATATTTGGACGAGCCATACGGGATGAAGGGCTCTTTCGGGTCTGTTTCATGCATTGGAAAGCTTTGTGGTATTCCATAGACAGATGCAGACGATACGTAGAGCACACGCCTGATGCCGCCATTTGATGCCCCTTCCATAACATTAAATGTGCCAGTATCGTTTATTTCGTGATCGGAGCGTGGGTTCTCTACAGAAAACGTTCCATTTGAATTCGCCGCCACATGGAAAACCAGATCCGCACCTTCTATGGATTCGGTAGTTTTGCCGGGGTAACGTATATCTGCTTCGATGAAGCGAACACCTTCCGGAACTGACTTGTGCGCAGATGTCCAAAGACTATCTATGATAGTTACCTTCTTACCGAGCGACTGCAATTTCCCTACGAGATGGGTGCCGATAAATCCCAGACCTCCGGTTACTGTAACATTTTGATATTTCTCAAGCATATAACTGCCCCTTTCACCAATTAGACATTAGAACAATATTACCGTGGGTCAATGTATCGACCAGCATGTCACCCGCGGAGGCGTTGCGCAAATACAGAATGAGGGTATTTCCGATCAGCTGCCGATTACGAGTGTGTCATGGTGCGTTGTTCGAAGTGCGCATTGGTTCATGTGCGCCGAGGTCGGGGCCGGGTGGCTGGCTCTCCCGCGCAGCGGTGACCCGCACAGATGCCGCCCGATCGGCTGCTATGAGGCGGCGGACAGGATTGCCGCCCAGTACCGGAGAGACCGATGACGAAAACGCCTATGACACCCGACGACCGATCGCTATCGGCATGGATCCGCCGGGCAGTCGAGCACGAACTGCGCCGGACCGCCTGACCCGGTACGCCCAACACGCAGTGTTCAGCCAGGTTAACGCCCGGGAGCTGCGGTCGACGGATGAAACGAGACCCGTACCAGATGCCAGCAGACACTTGATGTGTGTTGTTATCGTTTGCACGATGGCGAGTCGATGCATCCGCAGATACGTCCATGACATGGAATAATAGTTCCCTGGCCTGGCACGTGCCGCGTGGACCATGCCGGTCCCGGGGTCAGGGACCGGCACGGGCACGGCAGGCGAACCGGACCGCCGTGGATGAGCCCCGGCTTGTGCCAGGCCAAGCCGAGAGCGCAGGTGCTTGACGTACGGCGGTACCGGCTTCAGCATCGCGTTGTGGATTCCATGGCACAGGCGAACAGGGTGGCCTGGGAGGCAGCATCTCAGAAGTACGTTCGCGAGTACGGTGATCTGCTGGCGCAGGCGGCGTCCGGCTCCTCTCTCACCGGCACGGAACGTGACCTCTTGCGGGAGATATTGCGCTGCTCGCCGCAGGTCGTGCATCTGCAAAGCGGCCACGGCCTGGATGATGTCGCCCTGGTACGGGCGGGGGCGGGATGCGTGGTCGGAATCGACTACAGCCAGGTGGCCGTGCGCGCCGCGCAGCGCCGCGCGGACGAACTTGGCGCCGCCTGCCGGTACGTAGCCGCCGCCGTTCCCGGGGTACCGCTGGCCAGCGCGAGCGCCGATCTCGTGTACACCGGGAAAGGAGCCCTGATCTGGATGCCCGACCTGACCGGATGGGCTCGCGATGTTGCGCGCCTGCTCCGGCCCTCGGGGCACCTGTTCGTCTACGAGGCGCATCCGGCGGCGATCTTGTGGACGTGGGATGAGGACCTGCCGCGCATCAGGGAGGACCGCAGCTACTTCGGCCGCAGCCACGTCAACGACACGTTCCCGGCTCGCGGGGCAGTGGAGTGGCAGTGGACCCTCGGCCAGATCGTCACCGCAGTGGCGGCGGCCGGCATGGAGATCCTGCACCTGGGCGAATATCCGGAACCATTCTGGCGTGCGGGCGGCGTCGCCGCGGCGGCGTGGGACGGGCGCCTGCCGAACTCCTTCGCCCTGCTCGCCCGCCGGGCGCGATGAGCGGCGGCCCGGGTTTCCGCCGATCCGCGCCCTCGTGGAGGCGGGAATTGCGCCCAGCGTTTCCGGATTCGTGCAGCACGCCGTCGGCGTCTCCCTGGATGACGTGGCAAGGTGGGGGGCGTTGCTCGCCGAGGCGTTGCAGGAAACCGGCGGTGCGCTCTCCGGCAGCGAGCGCGCCTGGGCCGCGCGGTCGACATGTGTGTCATTATCGTTTGCACGGTGGGCTGTGGCCGCATCTGCAGATATGGCCGTTGAGCTGCGAAAACAACTTGTCTGCGCTGGTTTCCCTAGACATTGGCGCGCTGGAGGGCGGTAACAGGTGACGGCGCGCGGCGTGCCTGCCGCCGGTGGCATGCAGAACGGGGATAATTGTCCGCATGGAGGCTGGTGCTCTGCCGTCGGTTGGGGTGCGTATGCGCGCCGCCTGCCGTCGTCCCTGGAAGACTTGAGGGGGCCTGCGGCGGGCGAGGTTGAGTTGCCGCTGCATGTGGCCTGGTCGGGGCGCCGGGTGTACGACGTGAGCCA
>JBEKKH010000246.1:0-9968 GCA_050010815.1 Streptosporangiaceae bacterium
GCGGACCCGCTGCCGGACGTAGCCGCCCTGCTCGCCGGACAAGGTCACCGCGGTCACCTGAGCCCGGTGGTCGCGGGCCGCGTGCACCGTCAGCGAGCCCCAGCCGCAGCCCATGTCGAGCAGCTTGCTCCCTGGGTCCAGGGCCAGCTTGCGGCAGATCATCTCCAGCTTGGCGCGCTGCGCGCCGGCCAGGGTGCAGCCGAGTTTGCCTTCGGGGTACCAGGCGCAGGAGTAAGCCATGTTCGGGTCGAGGATGAGTTGGTAGAAGACTGCGGGCACGTCGTAGTGGCCGGCGATCACGGCCTGGTCGCGGACCCGGCTGTGCAGGCGGCCGCTGACCCGGATCTCGCAGCCGGGCGGGGGCGGCGGCGGCCCGAGGACCTTGAGTCGCAGCGCCGCGCGGGCCGTGGCCAGGGCGGCGGGCGTCCAAGCCAGGGCGTTCTGAACGGTCCGGGCTGGACGACCGGGGACGCGGGCCAGGACTTTCGCGGTCGTTGTCCGTTCTGGGGCGGTTTTCTTCCTGGTCGCGGCCAGCACCCGGCGCAGGCCGTCGGTGAGGTCTCCCTCCACGTCGAGGTCGCCGCTGATGTAGGCGCGGGCCAGGCCCAGCTCGCCCGGACGCCACAGGATGCGGCGCAGCGCCTGCGGAGAGCGGATCACGACCACCGTGGTCCCCGGTGGCCCCGCCTCGCTGCCGTCCCAGGCACGCAGCCGGATGGGCAGGTCGAGGTCGGCGTGTTCGGTCAGCAGGGACTCGATGACCTGGGCGACGCCGTAGGCCTTGGCGATGCCCTCGGTGTTGGCGATGCCGGGGGGCTTGGCGATGCCCTCGGTGTTGGCGATGCCGGGGGGCTTGCGGGCCGCGCGGATCATAGCCGGCCCAGGGTGAGCTGGCTGACGCCGATGTACCCGGCGCGGAAGCCGGCTTCGGAATAGCTCAGGTAAAAGGTCCACATGCGGTTGAATATCTCATCGAAGCCGAGGCGGTCGAGCTCGTCGGAGTGCGCGCAGAACCGGGCCCGCCAGATCTTCAGCGTCTCCGCGTAGTGCGCGCCGAGATCGTCACGGGCCGTGATCCGCAGCCGGGTGGAGCTGGCGAGACTGTTCTCGATCGCGGTGACGGAGGGGAGCAGGCCGCCGGGAAATATGTACTTGTGTATCCAGGTGTAGGTATGGCGGGTGGCCAGCATCCGGTCGTGCGCCATCGTGATCGTCTGGAGTCCGATGCGGCCGCCGGGCGCCAGGTGCTGGTCGAGCGCGGTGAAATAGGCGTCCCAGTAGCGCTCACCGACCGCCTCGAGCATCTCGACCGAGCAGATCGCGTCGAACTCCCCGTCGATGTCACGGTAGTCGCGGAGCTGCACGCTGATCTGGCCGGCCAGCCCGGCCTCGGCCACCCGCCGGACGGCGAGCGCCTGCTGTTCGGCGGAGATGGTGATGGTGACCACGCTGGCCCCGCGCCGGGCGGCCCGCAGCGCCAGCTCGCCCCAGCCGGTCCCGATCTCGAGCACCCGGCAGCCCGGCCCGACCCCGGCCCGGTCGAGCAGCAGGTCGATCTTGCGGCGCTGCGCGTCGGCGAGCACCGACCCGTCGGGCCCGGTGCCGAACACCGCCGAGGAATAGGTCATGGTCTCGTCGAGGAACAGCGCGAACAGCTCGTTCGACAGGTCGTAGTGGCGGCCGATGTTGCGGCGCGCCCCTTCCCGCGTCTGCTGGTCATCGGTGGGATGCCGGCGCACCGCGAACTGGCGCAGCCGCTGCTGCCAGGGCGGCACGAGGTCGCCGACGTTGGCGGCGAACACGGTGAGCGCCCCGGTCAGGTCGGCGCTGTCCCAGTCCCCCGCCATGTACGACTCACCGAAGCCGATCAGGCCGGAGGCGCCGAGGCGGCGGAAGAAGTCCCGGGGCCGGTGCAGGACCATGACCGGAGCGGCGGGTCCGCCCGCACCTATCGTCCGCTCATCGGGAAACCGGACCCGCAGCGGCAGCTTGGCCACCCCAGCGGTGAACAAGCCACGCGCGATGGCGGCGCGCGCGGACGCACCGGGGGCCGTGGCGACATCGGGCCAGCGCTCGGCGTCGATGGTCCGGTGCGAGCCGTGCTGCGTGCGAGTGCTGGTCACTGAACCCCCTTCTGGGGTAGATGAGCAGGCCGGGGTACTACCCGCAGCCCGCGAAGGTAGAGCTTGATCCCCTGCCAGCGGATCCGGGCGGCCACGGTCGCGGTCGAGGCGGGATGCCGGCCGACGGCGGTGATCAGGGCGCGCGCGGTGGCCGGGACGCCCCGGCCGTGCACGCTGGCGGTGAACGAGTGGCCGTCCGGACGGCCGAGCACCACGCTCAGGGACAGCCGCTCGCCGGGCTCGGGCAGGCTCATCCGGTAGCGGCCGTCGACCGGATAGAACGGCGAGACGTAAAACTCCTTCGGCAGCTGAGCCCGGCCACGTTCGTCGGTGTGCAGCAGGTAGGCATGACGCTGGCCGTAGGTGTTGTGCACCTCGGCGACCACGCAGGCCAGCGAGTCATCGGCCCGGTGGCACCAGTAGACGGTCAGCGGGTTGAACACGTACCCGAGCACCCGGGCGTGCGCCAGCATCATCACCCGGCCCCCCACCTCGACACCGCGCTCGCGCAGGAAGTGGTCGAGGTTCTCCCGGATGCTGCGATCCGGGTCGCCGAGGTGGTCGCGGGCGTCGAAGCCGGCCAGCAGCCGCGGCCCCCGGGGCAGCTGGTCCAGGTCGACCAGCCACTGGTAGCTGTGGTAGGTGAACACGTTGCGCAGCGGCGCGGTCCGCGCGTGGGTGATGGTGCAGTCGTAGATGACCGCCCCGGGGGCCAGTGGTCCCCTCACCAGGTGCCTCCGAGCGCGCGGGCCGCCTCGGCGCCGGACCGGCAGCCGTCCTCGTGAAATCCCCACCCGTGGTAGGCACCGGCGAACGCGGTGACCCCGGTGTTCAGTTCCGGCAGCCGTCGTTGCGCCGCGACCGAGGTGGGCGTGTAGGCCGGATGCGAGTAGTCCATCCGGTCGATGACGCGGGCCGGGTCCACGACGCCCTCGCCGCCGAGCGTCACGATGTAGTCCTGCGCCGAGGGCAGGCTCTGCAGCCGGTTCATGTGGTAGCTGATGCGCGGTGCTTGCCCCGGGGCTGGGGTCGGGTCTGGGTGGCAGCTGGGGAGCTCGTAGTTCCAGGACGCCCGGGCCGCGGGGCGGGACGGCAGCACGCGGGCGTCGGTGTGCAGCAGCGCCGGGTTCGGGGTGTACCGGAATGCCCCCAGGACATCCTGCTCGGCCTGGGTGGGCTGGGCCAGCAGCCGCAGGGCCTGGTCGGGGTGGGTCGCGATGACCACGGCGTCGAAGGTCAGCGCCGCACCCGAGCCGTCATCGACCTCGACGCCGCCGGGATGACGGTGCACGGCACGCACCGGTGAGGAGACCCGGACCTCCTGGAGTCGTTTGGCGATCCGCTCCACGTAGCTGCGGGACCCGCCGACGACCGTCCGCCAGGGCGGTGAGCCGGATAGCGACAGCATCCCGTGGTTGGCCAGGAACCTGAACAGGTACTCGGCCGGATAGCTGAGCGCCGTGCCCGGGGGGCACGACCACACCGCGGCGACCACGGGGAGCGCGAAGTGGGCCGTGAAGTACTCGGAGTAGCCGCCCTGGTCGAGGAACTCGCCGAAGGTGAGCTCGGCGCCGAGGGGGGCAGCGTCGCGGGCGGCGGGGGCGGCCAGCAGGCGGCGGGCGGCGCGGTGGAAGCGCGGCACCTCGGCCAGCAGCCGCAGGTACCGGCCGCGGCCCCGGCTCAGCCCCGCGGCCAGTCCGGCCAGGCCGCGCTGGCCCGCGTACTGCAGGCCGCAGCCTGCGCACTGGACCGACATGCTCATCTCCGAGGGGCGCGTGAGGGCGCCGAGCTCGCCGAAGAGCCTGGTCAGAAGCGGGTAGGTGCGTTCGTTGCAGACGATGAACCCGGTGTCCACCGGCAGCGACGGGCCCGCGGCCGGCACCACGAGGTGCGTGTCAGCGTGACCGCCCAGCCGGCTGTCGGCCTCGAAGAGGGTCACATGGTCGGTCTGTGACAGCACATATCCAGCGGTCAGCCCGCTGACGCCGCCGCCGATGACGGCGATTCGCCTCCCGCTCACCTGCGTCCTCCTGCTCACAGCCCCTATTCGGCACCGTGGGCGGACCGGATTGGCGCCAGCGCGGCCCGGTCCCGGCCGAACAGATGACGCAGGGCCTGCTCCAGGTGCGGCTGGCGGAAATAGTGACCCTGCGCGGCCAGCCGCTCCGGCCGGACGTACTGGCTGGCCTCGGCGATTTCCCTGGCCCCTTCCGCACCGAGCAGCAGCCGAGGGCCGAACGAGGGGACCGGTAGCAGCGCGGGGCGGCGCAGCACGCTGGCCAGCGTCCGGGTGTAGTCGATGTTGCGCACGGGTTCCGGGGCGACCGCGTTGACCGGGCCGGACAGGCCGGAATCGAGGATGGCCCGCAGGTAGATGTCGAGCAGGTCATCCAGGCCGATCCAGGCCAGCCACTGCTTGCCGGTGCCGAGCCGGCCGCCCAGGCCGACCGCGAACAGCGGGCTGAGCAGGCGGAGCATGCCACCGCGCGGAGTCTGCACGATGCCGGTCCTGACCTGCACGGTCCGCACGCCCGCGGCAGCGGCCGGGGTGGTGGCATCCTCCCAGTCGGCGACCACGTCGGCGAGAAAGCCCTCCCCGCGGGCGCTGGTTTCGGTCAGGACCTCCTCGCCGCGGTCCGAACCGTAGATGCCGATCGCCGACGCGGAGACGAACGCCCGCAGGTCGGGGCGGGTGGCCGCGGCGAGCTCGGCCAGGCGGCGGGTGGGGCCGGTCCGGCTGTCGCGGATCTCGCGCTTACGGCCGGGAGTAAAGCGACCGCCGATGGACGCGCCGGCCAGGTGGATCACCGCGTCAACGCCGTCCAGCAGGTCGGGGGCCGGATCCGCAGGCTGCCAGAATCGTTCGGCCGAATTGGTTTGCGGATGGCGGACCAGGCGGATGACGCGGTGCCCGCTGGTGGTCAGCAGCGCGCTCAGCGCGGTGCCGATCAGGCCGCTCGAGCCGGTCATCGCCACCGTCAGCGGCTCCGGGTGGATTACCCGGGCGCGGGCCTGGGCGGCCAGGTCATCGGCGAGCTGCTGGTGCCGGTAGGCGAACATGGAGCGCAGCGCTCGTTCGGGAAAGGAGGTTTCGACCTCGTCGGTGACCAGGGTGGCATGCTCCCCCGCCGGGGCGAACCGGTGGGTGTGCCGCCACGAGAGCACCGCGGACAGCGGGAAGGAGGCCAGCACGTCGGCGAAGGTGTTCGGCGGGTCGTAGCGGTCGGGCTGGTGAGTGGCGACCCACCGCAGCCCGCCGGGCAGTCCGAGCACCGCCTGCCCGTCCCGGAGGGAGCTGGCCTCGGATACGACCCGGGTCTGCTGCCACGGCGGGCTCAGCCGGGCGATCGCTCCCGGCCGGGTGTGCCATTCGAAGACGTCGTCCTGCTCTGCGTTGACCACACTGGAATACGTGAAACCCACGGCCTTCAGCTCCCCAGAACGTAGTGCTGACTGCTGTGTTCAGCCACTATCGTTAATTCAATACTAAGTTACACTAATATCTCGAGCTTAAACCCGGGGAGCCCCGTCCTCATGCAGCTACGCGAAGCCGCCGACGTTCTCGGGGTGCACTATCAGACCGCGTACAGCTGGGTACGCCAGGGAGTGCTCCCCGCCAGGAAGACCGCCCGCGGCTACGAGGTCAGCGACAGTGACGTCAGCGCCCTGGCCGAGCGCCGGACCGTGGGCACCGCGCCGTCGCCGCAGATCCGGGTGCGTGACTGGCCGGCCCAGGCGGACCGGCTGCACGCCGCGATCGTGGCCGGCGACGAGACCGCGGCCCGGCAGGTTTTCGGCCGGCTCGCGCGGGGCGTGTCCGTAGCCGACCTGTGCGAACGGGTCATCGCGCCGGCCCTGAACCGGATCGGCGCGGACTGGATGGCGGGTGAGGCGAGGATCGGGGTCGAGCACCGGGCCACCGCCATCTGCGAGCGGCTCATCGCCACCCGGGCGCGGCAGCCGCAAGGCCGCCCGCGGGGCATCGCCGTGACGGCCACGCCGCCGGGGGAACGGCACGCGCTGCCCGCCCTGATGGCGACGGCCTGCCTGCGCGAAGATCGCTGGCTGGTGCATCACCTGGCGGCCGACCTTCCGGTCGCCGAGGTGATCAGCCTGGCCCTGGCGGAGGGGGCCACCCTGGTCGTGCTGTCGGCGGCCACCGCCGAGGCGGCCCGGCTGGGCCGGCAGGCGGTGGCGGAGATCACGCTCGCCGCGCCCGGGCTGCGCGTGCTGGCGGGACAGCCGGGTAACACCCTCAGCCAGCTCAGGCGGTCCGCCCGGGCGGGCGACGGGCCGGCTGACGGGCCGACTTAGCGGGCCGGCTTAGCGGGCCGTGCCGATGAAACGGTCCGCGAAGGCTGAGATCTGGTCGCGCTGCTCGGCCAGGTCAGGCGAGGCCGGAGCGACGACGAGGCGGGTGACCCCGTCGGCGGCCAGGGCGTCGACGTCGGGCCTGGTCAGGTCGAT
The DNA here is from genome assembly GCA_050010815.1 of Streptosporangiaceae bacterium. Taxonomy (GTDB): domain Bacteria; phylum Actinomycetota; class Actinomycetes; order Streptosporangiales; family Streptosporangiaceae; genus Palsa-504. Next base: position 6,591 of record JBEKKH010000246.1, read on the forward strand.
CGATCCCCAGCGGGTGTACTCCAGTGCGTCCGCATCCCGGCCCGCGGCCCGCGCGGTCGCCCGCATGTGCTCGAGCTGGCCGGCTCGTTCCGCTGCGGTGATCCCGCCGCCCGGGAAGTAGCCGTCTCCGCGCCGTCCGGCCCGGCGGGCCGCGGCCCGGCTCGATCCGCCGATGTGCACCGGGAGCGGGCCCAGGGGTTTGGGGAAGCTGCACAGGTCGGTGAAGGAGAAGAATTCCCCGTCGAAGCTGACGCCGTTCTCATCCCCCGCCCACAGCAGCCGCAGCACGTCGATGGCCTCGTCGGCGCGGCGGCCGCGGGTGGTGTAGTCGACGCCGACGGCCGCGGCCTCGCCGGGCAGCGCTCCCACCCCGACGGTCAGCAGGCGCATCCGGCCCTTGGACAGCACGTCGACCGTCGCCACCCGCTTGGCGAGCACCACCGGGTGGTGGTACGGCACCAGCAGGACGGCGGTGCCGAGCAGGATCGTGGTCGTCGCGGCCGCCACGAAGCTCAGGCACTCCAGCGGGTCGGCGATCGGGAACGACGACGGGATCGAGGCCGGCCCCAGCGTGATGCCCGGATACAGCACGACATGCTCGGTAACGTAGAAGGACTCAAAGCCGCAGTCCTCCGCGTGCCGGGCGACCGCGATCAGCCGATCCGGGTCGGGGCCGAAAAAGCCGGTGTTGTACACGAGGCCGAACCTCAACGTGTCCTCCCGTGGCGTGGGCGTCAGGTGCGTAACATCGGGCGGGTCCGGGAAAATCCGCCTCCGGGACACGACGTTGGGGTGGTGATCCGTTGCAGGGACGTTTCATCTCGGCGGTGGCCCTTTACGGGCCCAAGTCCGAGCCGGTGCGCGGGCTGCTGGCCGGGGTTCAGGCCATGATCGCGGACCACATCGGCGATCGTTTCCGCCCCTATTCACTCGACCAGGTTCATGCCACCCTGATCGCGCTCAACGCGGTCCCCGACCCGGGCACGGGCACCATCGTCAACGAGTATCTCCTCACCCACCAGGGCCGTGCGGTCGAGATGGATCTCCCCCGCGTGATGGACATCCTGACCGCACGTTTCGCGGCTCCGCTGCCGATGCGGATCGGCGGCCACCAGCGGCACCAGGAGGTCCCCTTCACCAGCCGGGGGCAGCACCTTTTCGACCGGGCGTTCTCGGTCCAGGGCAACGCGTTCGTGCTGGTCGGATGGCCGGTCGTCTCGCTCACGGCTACGACTAGGGCTGGGGCTGGGGCTGGGGCTGGGGGGGCCGGGCTGGCTCGGCCGGTGGACGAGTTGCGGCGGGAGCTGAACGCGGCCGGGCTGCTGCACCGGTACCACGTGCGCGACACCGACGTGGACAATGACCTGCACCTGGTGGTCGGTCATCAGGCCGGTGCAGGGGCCGGGGCGGGGGCCGACGCCGCCGAGCGGGCCGTGGATGCCGTGCAGTCCAAGCTCGCCGCCGAGCCGGTCGATTTCGCCATCGGCCTGGACGACGTCACGATCGTCGCGGCCGACTCCCACACGCTGGCGCCGCCGCTGTACGTAAGCCGCATTCCCGCGGACGAAACGGTCCTGCGCACGCTCATGCTCATGCGGCCCTAACGCCTGGTCCGAGGTGCGGCCGACGGCTGGTGCTGGCGGTCATGGCGCCGCTGCACCTAATACCTCACGGCCCGGCATGTACAAATTGTAATCGTAAAACTACTTTAAGTGATATCGTCTGGCCCGCGGCCTGCGGGAACGTCTGCGTCGGCTGACCTCCGGCACCACGGCCTGGGGACCCAAGGCAGGGGGCCAGCACATGCACGCAACGCCAGACCACCAGGCCAGCACCAGTGCCGGTCCGCGCGGCAGGACCCCGGCCAGCTGGCGCGCCGCCGCCGCCGTCACCGCCGCGGCCGCGCTGTCACTGGCCGTCGGCACGCTGCCCGCCGCGGCGGCGGGCGGCTACACCGTGACCGCCACCATCGGAGTCGGCTCCCACCCGGACGCGGTGGCAGTGGACCCCGACACTCACACCGCCTATGTGGCGAACTACAGCGATAACACGGGGGGCGATGGCACGGTGTCGGTGATCAGCGCGGCGAGGACCCTGACCGCGCTGACCGCCAGCATCGGCCTCAGCCCGCGACATGCCCTGACCCTCACCGCAACGCTGACCGCTGGAGGCAGGCCGCTCGGCGGCCAGCCCATCTCCTTCATCACCGGCCGCACCCGCCTGTGCACCCCGTCCTGGGCACCGAAGTTCCCGGGGGACTGCGGTGACGTCGTCTTCAGCGCCGGATTAGACACCCCGTCCAGCCCCTGATTCGCGCCTGGGCCTGGCTCGAGGGGCAGGCGGGCGAGTACCTGCCAGGCGCCGCCTGCTACCGGGCCGGCGCTGATTTCGCCTCCGCGGGCGGCTACGCGCTGCCGCATCCCCGTCAGCCAGCGGCCAACCCCGGTGAGCTCCAGACCGGACTGCGGGTACGTCGCGGGCCCAACAAGTGGCTGGAAGCGGCGAGGAGCCTAGCCAGCCAGCACCTAACCTCATCATCCTGCGGCCCGGGGGCTTACCCGGCGCGGGCGGGTGGGCTGTGGCTGCGTAGGACCTTGGACTTGTCCCGGTTCCAGGCCATGGTGGTGCCGTCCGGGTGCCGGACCAGGGTCCAGCCCATCCGGTGGATCATCACGTGATGATGGAACCAGCAAATTAGAATACAATTCTCAAGACTCGTCTTACCGCCGCGGCCCTTGTGCTTGAGATGGTGCACCTCACACGCCGACGCGGGCTGGTGACAGCCCCCGGCCCACTGGCAATGGCGGTCCTGGACCTTGACCGTGCGGTGGGCTGGGGTCGTGACGCTGCGGGGCTCAGTGCGAGTGTGCGCCTACTCGCGTTTGAGCGAGAGTGCCAGGCTGGGGACAATGAAGGACGCGAGAAAGATCGGCAGGATGCTCTTTCCAGTGCATCGGAAGGCGACGGTCTCGCCCTCGGCGGCGTCGAAGGTCTTGGTTCGGCTGGAGTTTCGGCCGTTGCGCACTTGCAGGGTGTGACGTCCGGGTTCGACGGGCGTCTCGAGCGTGTCGTTCATTTCGACTGACCCGACAGGCTTACCGTCGAGCACGAGGTCGTACGTGCCGCGGCGGACTTCCATTCCAATGGTTTTGTGCGTCAGCTTCAGCGTTGCGGACATTTGCCGGTCTCCTCTGGTTTTGGATGGTGTTTCTCTGAGTGCTCGGTGACGGACGCCAGGTGCCGGCGATAATCATCCGGGTCTGCCGGTCACGAGTCGTTCGCGGTCGAACATGGCGGCCACGACGCGCCAGGCGAGCAGGTCGATGGCCAGCAGCGCGGCGGCGAGACCGAGCGCGAGGGCGGTCGACACGGTGATCA
>JBEKKH010000247.1:0-9967 GCA_050010815.1 Streptosporangiaceae bacterium
TCAGACTGGGATCCGGCCCATGACGCCGACCGCCAGCCGGTCTTCCTCGCTGCCCGGTGCGTCAAGCTAGATCCGGCATATCCCCTGAACGCGGAACCCTGCCCTGCCGCCTTCACTAAGACCGGACATCGGCCGGCGTCGAGGCGCGTCCGAGCACCCGTTCCGTGACAGTATCGCCTTGTGTCCTCGGGCAACGAGTCTCGGGCTGGCCGTGTCCGCGTCAGGTACCGCAGGGATGACGGCCTGGACCTGCCCGGACCGCAACACCCTGGCCGGTCACAAAGGAAAGGCCAGCGTTGACGCAAACTCTCAGTGCACGCTTGACGGGGATCGGCTATCGCCTCGGCTGGAGGGCGATCCCCCGCGTGCCGGAACCGCTGGCGCGCTGGGCCTTCGCCCAGACCGCCGATATCACCTGGCGCCGTCAGGGCCGCGGCGTCCTCCAGCTGGAGGCCAACCTCAAGCGGGTCCTGCCGCCCGGCGCGGACAGCACAGACCTGCGGGCGCTGTCCCGGGAAGCCATGCACTCCTACGCCAGGTACTGGCTGGAGGCCTTCAGGCTGCAGACGATCCCGCCGGAGCGGATCCTGTCCGGCACACACATCGAAGGCCCGGGAGAACAGGCCGCCTTCGCCCACATGAAGCTGGGCCGCGGGGTGATCTTCGCGCTGCCCCACATGGGCAACGTCGAGCACGCCGCCGCCTGGATCAACCTGCGCGGCGCCGGGGGGATCACCGCCGTGGCCGAGCGGCTGAAGCCGGAATCGGTCTACCAGGCGTTCGTGAAGTACCGCGAGGTTCTCGGCATGGAAATGCTCCCGCTGACCGAAGGGGTGAGCTCGTTCGCCATCCTGACGCGGCGGTTGCGGGCTGGGCGGCTGGTGTGCATCGTGGTGGACCGGGACCTGACGGGGACCGGCATCGAGGTCGGCTTCTTCGGGGAGAAGGCGAAGTTCCCGGCGGCCGCCGCCGTGATGGCTGTGCACACTGGCGCGGCGCTGATGCCGGCCGCCACCTGGTTCGAGGGGGACAGCGACTGGGGCGCCCACATCTACGAAGAGATCCCGGTGCCCGAGACCGGGGATCGCAAGGAGAAGATCCAGGTGATGACCCAGCAGCTGGCTAGCGTCTTCGAGCAGGCGATCCGGCAGCACCCGCAGGACTGGCACATGCTGCAGCCGGTCTTTGCCGCAGACCTGGATCCGCGATGAGAATCGGCGCCGTGGCTGGGATCAGGTGGAGTCCTCGGTGGCGAAGAAGTTCTATGGTAAGACCTCTTCTACCGGGACTCCACGGCTGTTTCCGGGCACGTCCGGACTGTCCGCGAGCCTCCCCGGAACGCCATCCGCGCACCGTTAATGACCGGATGTCCGATCCGAATTCTGTGAGATCACCTCATTGCCGGCCCGAGCAGAATCCCAGCGGGGTTCCAACGAAACCCCAGTGGCATCCGAGAAAATGGCATATGCGCGGTTCGGCGTGGGGCCCAGTCAGGATGCCTCATCTTTCATGGGTCAGGAGGAAGCCGTGGCTGGTACTCCAGCCGCAGATCGTGACCTTGTCGGCTCAGTAGATGGCTGGTGATATTGGCCGGGGTGGATCTGGCTGAGATGGGTCGGCCACCGCCGGGATGGTTCAGGTGTGAATGGACTGAATCACCCAGGGTGGCCTCGCTGGCCAGGGTAGACGATATTGAGGCGGCCCGGCTGGAATCCGGGTTTGATGACCAATGCGGCGGCTGACCTAATGCACGTGCAAACCGCTAAAGCACCGCGGGCGATTTCCTTTGAGTGCTCCTATCCGGGCACGGCCGACCAGCCTCACCAGGTGCGGGCCGACTTGGAGAAGGTCGCCCGCGAATTCCCGCTTGCCGATGAGCTGGTGCTACTCGCGTCCGAACTGGCGACGAACGCCATCTTGCATAGCCGGTCGGGGCATCCTGATCGCTGGTTCACGGTGCGGGCGGTGCTTTATCCCGGCGACTATGCCTGGGTGGAGGTGGCCGACCTAGGCGGCGCGTGGGCCTGGGCTGGCCTCGATGAAGAGCACGGGCGGGGCCTGGCCATCGTGGCGGCGGTCGCCGGTGCCGGCAACTGGGGCATCGACGGCGACGCCGCCGCTCGCGTGGCTTGGTTCTGGCTCGACTGGCCGCGTCCGTGAGCCTGCCGAGGTACCTCCAGGCGGCGGCCCTGGTCCGCGCGCAGATCGCGGACGGCGTGCTCGCGCCCGGCGCGCCCGCTCCGAGTGGCGCGGTGCTCGCCCGTGAGACCGACTTTTCCGGCCTGACCTGCTGCAAGGCTCTCCGTACCCTCATCAGGGAAGGCGTGCTGGTGCCCGATGTCAGCCCCAACGCGCGGCCTCGGCCTGGATCGAGGAACGCCCGAACTCCGGCCCAACACGATCCGGCTCTACCGCTACTTGCTGCGCACCCACATCGCCGCGCACTTCGAGAACGTCGGCGTCAACGAGATCAAAGAGCCTCAGGTGCGGCGCTGGCGTAAGAAGCTGCTCGACTCCGGGGTCAGCGAGATCACGACGGCCAAGGCATGCCGGTTGCTCAAGGCCATTCTGGAACCGCGGTGGATGACGGGTTGATCCGGCGTAACCCATGCCGGATCAAGGGCGCGGGGCAGGAAGAATCGGCGGAACGACCGGTCCTGACCATTGCTGAGGTCTACGCGCTGGCGGACGTGATCGACCCGCAATACCGCGTGCTCGTGTTCCTCGGCACCTTCGCTAGCTAGGCCTGCCTCTCACCGCGGGGGGCAGCTCCTGTCACGCGGTCGCGGAGACCAGTGCCGCTGCGTGCGCGTCGGCGGCGGCCAGGGCGCCGTATCGCTCCGCGTCATCGAGCTCGTCCCCACCGCGCCCCGTCCTGGACGCCGACCGTGACATGGCCGGAGGAGGTGCCGACCCGGACGGTCCCGCCGCAGGCCGTGCCGATGCGCAGGTCGCCTGAGCCGGTCCCGATGTCGACGTCGCCTGGGGCCGTCCCGAGGATGACGTCGCCGCTGGAGGAGCTGCACCGGACCGGTCCGGCGACGCGCTCGGCCCGCAGGCCGCCGGAGCCGGTGTTGACCGTGATGGCGCCGTCGACGAGGCCGAGCCGGACCGCACCGCACCCGAGGAGGAGCGGACGGTCACGTCGCCGCTGACGTCCTCGGCCGTGATGTCACCCGAGCCGGAGTCGATCGCCAGTGCGGCGATTCCGGCCGTGCACGTCAAGGCCGGCCGAACCGCTATCGAACGCGATCCGGGAGCCGGCGGGCAGGCCGATCTCCACCCCCACCCGGCCCCTGGCCCAGGCCGGGCGCCCGATGGCGCTCTTGGGAACGCGGACCGTCAGCTGCTGTCCGTCGAGCGCCACGGTTGTCCCTGCTGCGGCTTTGCGGTCGGCGCCGCGGCCCGGCACCGCAGGCCGTACGCGGACGGCCGCCCCCCACGGCCGCCGACCGTGATCTGGCAGTGGCCGCCGTGCATGCGACGGCGGTCGCGATCGGCCCGTTGGCCGTGAAGTCGTGCATTGGTCGCGATCCTTGATGTTGCCGTTTGCGGGGGTTGGGCGCGTCAGGGGATGAGGACCAGCCGCCTGCCGTTCCGGTCGCCGCGCTGCCAGGCCTCCTGGATCTGGGGCAGCGGCATCTCCTCGACCGCGACCTGGAGTGTCCGGCCGCAGCCAGCTCGACGAGCTTCCCGAACGCCTGCGCCCGCACGGCGGGGGGAGCGAAGCCGCCGGACCCGGTCAGGGTCACCGCCGAACTGCGGAGCGCCTCGGCGGGCAGCGAGATGACGGGGGAGGCGAGGTCGCGAAGGCCGGTGTGAGGCCAGGCCAGGGTGACTATCGCTGGTGCGTGCGGTGATCGGGCTCGATGCACGAAACGGCACCGGGGAGAGGCTGCGCCGGGTATCCGGCGTAACCGGGCCGGCCTTGCGCCGTGCGCGGAACCTGGCAGCGCACGCTGGCGCGCCTGGCGACCGCGAAATCCGGGGGGCCGTGGTGGCGGGTGCGGGCATGGGGAGCCGGGTCCGGCTGCGGAACCGGGTCTACGGGCACGGCGATGCGGTAGCCGCCTCCGGCGTGCTTGGCCTGGTACATGGCGGCGTCCGCCGCGGCGAGACCTGCGGCCAGCCCGCGCCCTGCGCAGGCGGCGGCCCCGACTGAGGCGGTCACGGGGATGGTGACGCCGGGGCCGGGCAACGGCGCCGGCCTGGCGAGCAGCGCGGCGAGATCGGCGGTTTCCGCGTCGGTGACGGCCCTGCGGGTGATGGCGGTGAACTCGTCGCCGCCGAGGCGGCCGCAGGCGCCGCCGCCGACGCGGGCGGCCCAGGTGCGCAGCCGCGCGGCGGTGACGGCGAGCAGCTCATCGCCGGCCGCGTGCCCGTAGGTGTCGTTGACGCGCTTGAACCGGTCGACGTCGAGGAGGATCACCGTCCGCGTGCCCTTGCCGCGCGTAATGCGGCCGGCCTGCGCGGTCCACTCGGCCCGGCCGGGCAGCGCGGTGAGCGGGTCGCGGCGGGCGGCGCGCAGGGCCCGGCGGAGATAGGTGGCGTGCGCGGTCCACCCGGCTAGCGCCGAAAGGTCTGCGGCCGCGATGAGCGGCGCGCGCGTCGCGGCCTCCGGTCTCCGCCTCAGCGGGCGGGTCATAAAAGGCCTCCTTCTCACGGGAACGTCCTCCGGTTTCCGCGGTCGTGTCTGGCGGGCGACGGCCGTGGCGAAACGGTCCCGGCACGGCCGGGCGGAGCCTGGGGGCGACCCCGCCCGGCCGTGCTCGGGGCGTGACGAGGGGGCGCGCGGCTTGCCAGCTGCGATCGTCACGCCCCGGCCGCTAGCCGGGGGACGCTAGCTTCCGGATTAATGAAACCAGGGGGCGCTGGGGCACCGCTGGGATCTCGGTGGTGTCGAAGCGGCACCGGGGCAATCGGCCTCTCGATTGGCTATGCAGCTGCGGTGCCAGACTGCGTGCGATACCCGGAGCGGCCGGGGTAGGTCGACCCGCAGCGGTACAGCATGCCACGCAGAGAAAAGGCCAGGCCGCCAAGCGTGGCCGCGGGCTCTGCGGCGGCGTCGCCAGACTCGGTGTGCACTATCAGGGAGGGCCGCGAAGGGGCGCATGCGCAAGCCGGATGCGGTCGGCCCACCCGGTCACGGGGCTTCCGCAGGGCGGCGGGCAGGCTGCCCCCCGGTCGTGCGGGCGACCTCACCTCGTCATCGTCTGAGGCGGTCCGGATCCTGCGGAGGCTGGCCATGGCCGTTGGTGGTAGCTTGCTCTTCTGGGGGAGGGTATTCGATCTGCACTGGGTGGGTATTCGTGGAATTCGGGGTTCTCGGCCGGCTGCGGGTAAATGGCGGGAATGTCGTGCTGGCGGGCAAGGTGCGCGTCGTGCTGGCCGCGCTCTTGCTGCAGGCCAACCGGGTGGTGCCGGTGGCTGTGCTGGTCGACGCGCTGTGGGATGACGCGCCGCCGTCCAGTGCGCGGACGACCTTGCAGGGGTATGTCAAGCTGCTGAGGCAGGTGCTCGGCCCGGCGGTCGCGGAACGGATCGTGACGAGGCCGCCCGGTTATCTGATCGAGGTGCGCCCGGGTGAGCTGGACCTGGGCAGTTTCACCGGGCTGAGCGACCGCGGCCGGGCCGCCACGAGGGCGGGGACTGGGAGCGCGCGTCGGCCCTGCTCACCGAGGCCCTGGCGCTGTGGCGGGGGGAGCCGCTGGCTGATGTTCCCTCCGCAGTCCTGGAGCGCACGGAAGCGCTCCGGCTGGGTGAGCTGCGGATGCAGGCGTTGGAGTCGCGGGTGGAGGCGGATTTGCGGCTGGGCCGGCATGGAGAGCTGGTCGCTGAGCTGCGCGGGCTGGCGGTCGGTGAGCCGTTGCGGGAGGGGCTGCACGGGCAGCTGATGCTGGCGCTGTACCGGTGCGGGCGGCAGGCGGACGCGCTTGCGGTGTTCCGTGGCATCGACCGCCGGCTCCGGGACGAACTCGGCGTCTCCGCCGGGCCGGAGCTGCGGCAGCTGCACCAGCGGATGCTTGCCGCGGACCCGGCGTTGGCCTTCGGCCCGCCGTCGGCCGCTGACGGGCCGACGCCGGCTGCGGGCGGAGCGTCGGCGGGTTCGGCTGCGCTCGCGGACGGTCCGGCCGCGCGATCGCCGGTCGTGCCGGCGCAGCTGCCTGCGGACACCGTTGATTTCACCGGGCGCGAGGAGGAGGTGAAGCTGCTGTGCGACCTGCTGGCCGCGCCATCCGACCCGGAGCGGCCGAGGGCGGTGGTGATCTCGGCGGTGGCGGGGATGGGCGGGATCGGGAAGACGGCGCTGGCGGTGCATGCCGGGCACCGGCTGCTGGAGCGGTTCCCTGACGGGCAGCTGTACATCAGCCTGCGGGGCGCCACCAGCCCGCTGCGCCCCTCGGAGGTGCTGGCCTTGCTCCTGCGCGGACTGGGCGAGCCGGATGCGGCGATCCCGGCGGGGGAGGAGGAGCGGGCGGCCCGGTACCGGAGCCTGCTGGCGGGCCGCAGGATGCCGGTCGTGGCGGATGATGCCCGGGATGCCGCGCAGGTACGGCCGCTGCTGCCGGGCAGCGCGGGCTGCGCGGTGATCGTCACCAGCCGCGGCGTGCTGGCCGGGTTGGCCGGAGCGGCGCAGCTGAGCCTAGGCGTGCTGGGAGAGGAAGAGGCCCTCAGGCTGTTCGCGGCGATCGTCGGGGCGCCGCGGGCGGCGGCGGAGCCGGAGGCGACGGCGGCGGTGCTGGCCTGCTGTTCCGGCCTGCCGTTGGCGATCCGCATCGCCGGCGCCCGGCTGGCGTCGCGACCAGGCTGGAGCATCGCCCGCCTGGCCGCCAGGCTCGCCAGCGAGCGCGACCGGCTCGCCGAGCTCACGGCCGGCGACCTGGCCCTGCGGGCCAGCTTCGCGGTCAGCTACGACGCGCTGGCCGCAGACGGCTCCGGCGCGCGGGCCCTCCCCGGCCCGGCCGGGCCGGGGAGCGCGGACCCGGCACGGGTGTTCCGACTGCTCGGGCTGGCCAGCATGGCGGAGCTGAGCCTGCCCGCGGTCGCCGCGCTGGCCGGGCAGCCGCCCGGGCAGGTGGCTGCGGCCCTGGAGACCCTTACCGACGCCCACCTGCTGGAGTCCCCGGAACCGGACCGGTACCGGCTCCACGACCTGCTCCGCAGCTACGCCGCCGAACTCGCACGGCACACCGACAGCCAAGAAGAGCAGGACGCCGCCATCGGCCGGATACTGCACTGGTACGCCGGGCAGGCGGTCGCCGCCGCCCGGCTTCTCACGCCCGCCCACACGTTGCCAGTGCTCATCCCCGCCCAGGCGGCGTCGCCGACGACTATGACCGACGCCGCGGAGGCACTCGGATGGTATGAGGCCGAGCTGGCCAACCTCGGTGCCGCCGCCAGCCAGGCCGCCGCCCGCGGGCTGCCTGCCGTCGCCGCCCAGATCCCGATCGCGATGCTGAGGTTCTTCCAGCTCACGCCCTATAACGACGCCTGCCTGGCCATGAGCGAGTCCGGCGTTCGCAGCGCCCGTCGCCTCGCCGGGGACGCAGCCCTCAGCTCCGCGCTGATGGTCCTCGGCTGGGCCTACAACATGACGGGGCGCCCGGGTGACGCCGGCCGCTGTATTGCCGAGGCGCTGGAGATCCGGCGACGCGCCGGCGACCGGGTTGGCGAAACGATGGCGCTGCGCTTCCAGGGCGTAATCCTAAGCTTAGGTTTTAACCTAGATTCGCGTTATATCCGCGTATAGCGGTGCTGTTCGCGCGTATGTGCTTATTTCGGGTGCTGTCATGGCGTGGCACGGCCGTTTCCTTCATGCTGGGTGTTGCGACACATCCTGCGGAGAAAGGAAACGGCCGTGTTAAACACACTCCCACGAGCAGGCGGCCAGCTGCAATCGGTCATGGGTGCCGGCGCGGAGGCGGCGCCGCGGCCGCCGGATGCCGCGCAGGTCGCCGGTGCTGTCGCCCGGTTCCTGGCGCTGCGGCAGTTCCGCGCCCGGCTGTATGAGTGCCTGACCGCCCGGCCGGATGCCTTGTTCGAGCTGGCCGATGCGATCTTGTGCGCTGATCATGCGGTCACGTCGCTGGTGCAGCTGTCGCTGGTGCCGGAGTTCCGCCGCGGCCACGGCGCGCTGTATGCCGCGCTGGCTGACGGGCGGATCGATGAGGGCAAGCTCGCCGCGCTGCTGACGGGCACGCTGCCGCAGCTCGTTGATGGCGAGCAGGGCCGGGCCTGGGCCGCTGAGCACGACACGATTGACCACGGTCTGCTCGAACGCGCCCTGGCGGGCCTTCCCGCGCAGGCGGCGGCGCAGGTGCGGGAGGTGTGCGCCCGCTGGAGGCGGCTGCGGTTCGCGATCGACGCGACGCCGTATCCCCGGCCGGACGCCGAGTGCTCACCGGGCCGGGAGCATGTCCATCATGATGCGTGCCGCTGCGACGGCACCCGCAAGACCATCCCGGGCTGGGAGTACCAGTTCACTGCGGCGCTCGGGCACCTGCGGACCGCCTGGGCCGCCCTGATCGACGTCGAGCGCACCACCAGGGCCACCCGCACCCGGCAGACGATCCGGCAGGTGAAAAACCTGCTGCGCCGCCTGCCCGCCGCCGGCACCGGCGGCGGGCCCGGCGGCGCCGGGGCGCCGCTGGTCATCTTCGACGCCGGGTACAGCGCCGCCGCGCTGACCGCCGCGCTGGCCGGCTGCCCGGTGCACCTGCTCATCCGGCTCCCTGCCCGCAGCGTGTTCTACTACGACGCCATCACCTGGCCCGGCAAGTGCGGCCGCCCCGGCAAGTGCGGCACGCGGGTGGCCTGCCATAAGGCAGACGACCCTGACCAGTCCAACCCTGAGCCTGAGGAGTCCCTGGTCCTGCCCGCCACCCCGCTGTACGGCACCGTCCGCGTGGACGCCTGGCGCGCAGTGCATCCCGTGATCCACGGCGACCGCGGCTACTTCGCCAGCTGGGACGGCGCCCTGCCAGTCCTGCGCGGCACCGTGCTGCGCGTCACCGTGCAGCACCTGCCCGACGGCCGCACCCCGCCCAAGGCGATGTGGCTGTGGCACGCCGGGCCCGCCCCGCTGTCACCCGACGAACTGTGGCGCGCCTACCTGGCCCGTTTCGACGAAGAACATGCCTTCCGGTACGCCAAGGGACACCTGGGGTTAACCGCCGCGAAGGTCCGCACCCCCTGGCAGGCCGACCGGTGGGTCCGCCTGGTCATGGCCGCAGCCGCCCAGCTGCTGCTCGCCCGCCCGCTGGCCGCCGGCCTGCGCCGCCCCTGGGAGAAAAGGCCCGACCCCGCCCGCCCCCTGCCCCCGGAACGGGTCCGCCGCGGGTTTCCCGACATCCGGACCCGCCTGGGCACCCCCGCCCATGTCGCTAAACCCGCCCGGCCCGGCCCTGGACGCCCCAAAGGCTCCGCCAGCGGCCCGGCACCACGCTACCCAGTCCTGGCGAAAAGCCGTCAATCAGACAAACAGGAAACCGAAAACAGTATTTGAACAGGTTAAAACCTAAGATAAGGCCGCGTCGGAATTCGACAAGGCCCGGCATAATGTGGCGGCCGGGACGGACGCGGTGGTCCGGGTGGCCTCTGATGCCGCCGACGATGTGTATAACGATGTGCTGCGGCCGGGGTTCGAGCTGGAGCTCCGGGCCGCCCGGGACGCCGCGACCGCGGTCACCGACGCGGCCGAGTACGGAATCCACGCGGCCGGGACCGCGATCAGCTACGCCGCCCAGGCCGGGTCCCGGGTCTACCACGCGGTGACCAAGGTGGCCGAGGCGGTCGTCCACGCGGCGGTGCACGTGGTCAAGACCGCGTACCATGCGGCGGCCAAGGCGGTCACCGCGACGGAGACCTTCGTCAAGCGGCACGCCGCCACGATCGCCTCAATCGTGGTCGGGGTCGTGGTGTTCGCCGGCTGCGAGGCGGCCACCGACGGAGTCGGGACGATCGGCTG
>JBEKKH010000248.1:0-19186 GCA_050010815.1 Streptosporangiaceae bacterium
CGACCCACTCCAGGTTCGTGCCGGAGAAGCCGAGTGCGGTCTGGATGTGCGGCAGGGCGACATTGACGATCGTCGCGTCGAGCACGACCATCAGCTGCGCCGTCGCGATGACGGCAAGGGCCAGGCCGAGCCGCCGAGACGGAGCCCCGGTCCCGGCGGCGTCTGACGCCGCCGCGGTCCTGACCTCCCGGGTCGGCTGCCCGGTGTCTGGTGATGTGGCGGACAAAACAATCTCCCTAAATTGAGGGCGTAAAGAGCCAGCGCCGTGACCAGCCAGCGGCCAAGGTCACACGCCGTAATTCCGAATTAAGGTCTTTTGGGGCCGAACGGGCCGTGGTGCTTGTTCCCCGTCACTCTTTTCCTTCCCCGTGGCGCCGTCATCACCCGAAGGTGAGACGACTGCCCGGCATGGCTCTCATCCCTTATGACGAAGGAGCCGCCGCAACTGTGACGCCATCACCTCCCGCCGCGCGATCTGAGCATCTTGCGCATCAGCCCGAGCAGGCAGCGGCGTTCGCTCGTGTCCAGCGTGGTGCACCAGGGCGCCTGCGCCATGAGCTCGTCGCAGACCCGTTCCCTGACGCTCACGCCTTCCGGCGTGAGCACGATGTTCTTGCTGCGCCGGTCCTTGAGGGAAGGTTCCCGCCGGGCCAGTCCGTGCTTCTCCAGCGCGTCCGCGACCGTGGTGATGAAGGACGGGTCGCAGCCCATCCGCAGGCCGAGTTCCTTCATCGTCATCGGAGCCTCGAGCTTGAACAGGGCCATCGCGTCGCTGCCGGTCAGCCCGTTTTCGGTTGCGATCTTCTGCCCGAGGTCGTGAGCGTGCTTGATGAGGTCGGTGAACACGTCACTGATCTGCTTGTTCAGCTGGTCGTCAGCCAGCGACCCTGCTTGCCTGGCCGGGCCCGCTTCGCGACCCGGCTGTACGTGCGGTACCGGCTCGGCGTCCCATGCGGGTGGTGCTGAGTTCAGGGCCGTCGCCGTGCCTAGCTGCTCTTCCATCTGTGCTCACCTCCGTCCGGTTGCTGCTGAGCCGTGAACACTTACCTGAGTTACTAAACGATTGAGTAACTCAACAATATTTCCGCTAACCGCAACGAGCAAGTAAATATCGGGTTAACGCGGCGAACCTGGGCCCGAGCCAACTGTTTGCCACCCAGCGGCGTCTTTACCGCTGGGAGCCCGTCCTGGGAAGCTCACACTGAGAAGCACCGGGCTAGGCAGCGCCGGGTGCGGCGGAAGGAGGCTCACGATGACCCGAGCCGGAAGCGAAGGCGCGGACCCGCACGGGCGCCGAGCGTTCCTGCGCTTCGCCGCGACGGCGGGAGGCGCCGGCCTGCTGGCCTCGTGCAGCCGGAGCAGCGGATCGAGCGCCGCCAGCCGAACCGCCGCGGCCGGCCCGCCAGCGAGCGGAGCGCAGGCGGCCGGAACGCCGACGCCCGGAACACCGGGGAGTGCGGCCCGGACGGCCGGCGCCCCGGGAGGTCCCCCCTCGGCCGCGGACTGGACGGCCCTGGGCCACGATCTGTCCGGAACCCTGGTCCGTCCCGGTGAGGCCGCCTACACCGTGGCCAAACGGCAATTCGACCCGCGCTTCGACTCGCTCCACCCGGCCGGGATCGCCTACTGCCGTAATCCCCACGACGTGTCGACCTGCCTGGCGTTCGTGCGCAAGTACGGCATTCCGGTCGCGGCCAGGTCAGGTGGCCACAGCTACGCCGGCTGGTCCTCGAGCAGCGGCCTGATCGTGGACGTGACGCGGATGGCCGGGGTGAACGTCAGCGGCACGACCGCGGCCGTCGGGGCCGGCACGCACCTGGTCGACTTCTACAACGGGCTGTCGGCGCACGGCCGCGTGGTGCCGGGCGGTTCCTGCCCCACGGTCGGCATCGCCGGGCTGACCCTGGGCGGCGGCGTCGGAGTGGTGTCCCGCGCCTACGGCTTGACCAGCGACAACCTGACGTCCCTGCAGATCGTCACCGCTGACGGTCAGGTCAGGACGTGCAGTGCGAGCAGCCACCCCGACCTGTTCTGGGCCTGCCGCGGCGGTGGCGGCGGTAACTTCGGCGTGGTCACCTCGTTCACTTATCTCACCCACCCGGCGAGCGAGATCATCCTGTTCTTCCTGTCCTGGCCCTGGTCGGCGGCCGCCCGGGTGATCTCGGCCTGGCAGTCGTGGGCCCCGCACGCCCCGGATGAGCTCTGGTCGAACCTGCACCTGGCCGCGGCGCCGGGCGGGTCGATCCCCTCGATCCAGGTGGGCGGCACCTACCTGGGCAGCGCCGGCGCCGCGTCCGCGCAGCTGGAGAAGCTGTACGCCGCCGTGGGCTCGGATCCCTCCTCGCCGTTCCTTGAGGTGAGCCCGTCCTGGCTGCACGCGATGCTGGTCGAGGCGGGCTGTGCCAGCCTCAGCGTGGGCGAGTGTCATCTGCCCACCCAGAATCCGGCCGGGCAGCTGTCGCGGGCCTCCGAATACGCCAAGTCCGACTTTTTCACCAAGCCGCTGAGCAGCCGGGGGATCGGCATCCTGCTGTCCGGCGTGGAGAGCCTGCAGCGCGTGAGCGGCGCTTCCGGCGGGGCAGGCGGGATCGCGTTCGACGCGCTCGGCGGCGCGGTCAACCGCGTGGCCCCGGGCGCCACCGCGTTCGTGCACCGTGACGCGCTCTTCCAGGCGCAGTACACGACCACCTGGACGCCGGGCGCGGCGTCCGCCGGGGTGGCGCGCCAGCACGCGTGGCAGCAGTCGTTCTGGCAGTCGATGCGCCCGTACGCCAGCGGCCAGGCTTACCAGAACTACATCGACCCGGCCCTGACCAACTGGCGGCAGGCTTACTACGGTGCCAACTACAACCGGCTGGTCCAAGTCAAGGGCAGCTACGACCCGGACAGGGTGTTTACCTTCCCGCAGGCGATCTAGGCCGTTTCGTTACCAGGAGCGAGGCCTGACCGAACCGTGGCCGGGAAGTGTCCCGACGGTGCGATTGGGCGTGCATGATGGTATCTCCACAATTGTGGGCACCGGCGACTACACAGATGTAGGTCTTGATGGGAAGTAGTGCTGAGCTTGAGGCCGTGGCCTCTTCGGTCAGCCATGACCAGGTCCTGCTCGTCGAGGACGACGATGGTGACGCCTTGCTGGTCGAAGAGTTGCTGAGCGAGGTGGGAGCCGCGGTCGTCGTCCAGCGGGCCCGTTCGCTTAGCCAGGCCAAGGGACTGGTATCCGGGGCCGCCTGCGTCCTGCTTGACCTCGGGCTGCCGGATTCGCAGGGCCTGAACGGCCTGCGCCAGTTGCTTGACATCGAGCCGGATGCCGCCGTCGTGGTGCTCACCGGAGACGCGAACGAGTACCTCGGCGAGCGGGCGGTCCGGGCCGGAGCGCAGGACTACCTGGTCAAGGGTGAGGTCGCCGGGCACACGCTGCACCGGGTCATCCGCTACGCGGTGGAGCGGCGGCGCGCGGAGGAGGCTCAGCGGCAGCTCCACACCGCGCACATCCACGCCCAGGAGAACGCCAGGCTCGAGCGCGGCCTGCTGCCGTCGCCGCTGCTCGGCGACGCGCGCCTGAGCGTATCGGCGCGCTGCCTGGCCGGCGGCCAGCACATGCTGCTCGGCGGGGACTTCTACGACGCGGTCGAGGTGGCCGACGGAGCGGTACACGCCCTGATCGGCGATGTCTGCGGTCGCGGCCCGGCCGAGGCCGCGCTCGGCGTCTGCCTGCGGGTGGCCTGGCGGGCGCTGGTGCTGGCCGGCCGGCCCGCCGACGAGATCTTGGTCACCCTCAGCCAGCTGCTCGGTCACGAGCGGCAAGACGACACCATGTTCGCCACGATGTGCATGGTGTCGGTGACCCCGGACCGGAGTACCGCCTGGGTGCGGATGGCCGGCCACCTGCCACCGCTGCTTGTCACCGGGGACGGGGTGCGCGAGCTGCCGACGCTGGCCTCCCCGCCACTGGGACTCAGCGACGTCCGGGACTGGCCGGGCACCGAGGTGCAGCTGGAGGGCAGCTGGTCGATCCTGCTCTACACCGACGGGCTCATCGAGGGCCGGATCGGCCAGGGGTCCGAGCGGCTCGGTTCCGAGCGTCTGATGGACCTGATCAGGAACACGCTGCGGGGCGGGCCGCGAGCCGACGGCGACGGGCACCGCCCGGCCGACGGGCACCGCCCGTCCGGCGAGCAGCTGCTCGACCTGGTCATCGCGCAGGTCCGCGAGCTCAACGGGAAAGACCTCGACGACGACCTGGCCATCTTGTCCCTGGGCTATTCGGCCCCGGATGGCCGATGAGCGCTGCGCCAGACCGCGCCCGCACCACGCCGGACGCGGCGAAACGCTGGCCGCTGAGCCGGATCGTGGGCGTTGCGGTCACCGCCCTGCTGATTTTTTCTGTCGCCGCCGTGGTGGCCGGAGGGATCGCCCTGCTCACCCTGCATCATGATCGTGCCCGGGTGGTGGACACCTTCGATCCCGCCATCCTGCAGGCGCAGCAGCTGGACATCGCGATGCTCAACCAGGAGACCGGCGAGCGCGGGTACGCGCTCAGTGCCCAGCCGGCCTTCCTGACTCCGTACACCGACGGTTACCCCGCGGAGAAGGCCGCCATCGCCAGCCTGAAGAGCGAGGTCGGCCAGCTCCCCACCGCGACCCGGGCCGACCTGACCAGCGCGGCCACCCAGGCGCACTACTGGCGCGTCCATTACGCCCAGCCCGCCATCGCTGCGGTCCGCCGCAGCGGCAAGCCGGTGGTCAGTCCCGGCGTCATCGCCGGGAAGGCGGATTTCGACGCGCTGCGGGTCAAGATCGCCACGCTGGAGACGGACATCAAGACCGGCAGGAGCCGGGCGATCGTGGCCCTGAACGACGCCGCGAACGTCCTGGATATCGTGTTCATCGCGATCGCGGTCGGCCTGGCGGTCATCGTGGTCGTGCTCGCGCTCGGACTGCGGGCGGCCGCCATCCGGCCGCTGCACCAGCTGGCCGCGCAGGCCCGCCAGGTGGCGGGCGGCGACTTCGGCCACGAGGTCAGCCTGCGGGGACCGCGGGAGGTGACCAACCTGGCCGTGGACGTCAACACCATGCGCGAGCGCATCTTGCAGGAGCTGTCCGCGACCCGGACCGCGAACACGATCCTGCAGGCTCATTCCGAGGAGCTCCAGCGCTCCAACTCCGAGCTCGAGCAGTTCGCCTACATCGCCTCGCACGACCTGCAGGAGCCGCTCAGGAAGGTCGCGAGCTTCACCCAGCTGCTGCAGCGCCGCTACGCCGGACAGCTAGACGCCCGGGCCGATCAGTACATCGAGTTCGCCGCCGACGGGGCCAAGCGGATGCAGGCGCTGATCAACGACCTGCTCTCCTACAGCCGGGTCGGCCGGTCCGCGCGCGAGCCGGCCCTGATCTCCAGCGACGCCGCGCTGGCTCAGGCCCGGGCCAACCTGGCCGACTCGATGGAGGAGACCGGCGCCACCATCGAGTCCGGCCACCTGCCGCTGGTCCTCGGCGAGCTGCCGCTGCTCACCGCGGTGTTCCAGAACCTGCTCAGCAACGCGCTGAAGTTCCGCGGCGGCGCGCCGCCGCGGGTGGTGATCACGGTGGACCGGGACGGGGAGTTCTGGCTGTTTACCTTCACCGACCACGGCATCGGGATAGAACCGGAGTACGCCGACCGGATATTCGTCATCTTCCAGCGCCTGCACGAGCGCACCGCGTATCCGGGGACCGGTATCGGCCTGGCCATGACCAGGAAAATCATTGAGTATTTTGGGGGCCGGATCTGGCTCGATACGGCCTACACCGACGGCACGCGATTTGAGTTCACGCTGCCCATTCCCGCCGAGGCGCTGAGCGCCCCGTCCCAGGACAAGGAAACCGATGGCTGAAAACTCCCGGCTGATCGACGTGCTGCTGGTCGAGGACGACGAGGGTGACGTCCTGATGACCAGGGAAGCCTTCGAGCACTACAAGATACGCAACCCCCTGCACGTGGTGGGCGATGGCGAGCAGGCGCTGCAGTTCCTGCGCCGGACCGGCCCGTTCGCCGACGCGCCGCGTCCCGGCCTGATCCTGCTCGACGTCAACCTGCCCCGCCGCAGTGGCCTGGAAGTGCTCGCCGAGCTGAAGCAGGACCCGGACCTGCTGCTCATTCCCGTGGTCATGCTGACCACCTCCAAGGCCGAGGAAGACATCTTGCGCAGCTACTCCCTGCACGCCAACGCGTTCGTCACCAAGCCCGTCGACTTCGAGCAGTTCATCGACGTGATCCGGCAGATCGACAACTTTTTCCTTTCGCTGGTCTGCTTGCCCCTCTGAGCTCCGCCGGGGCCGGGCGGTAGGCTCTGAGCGCCGGAATTCAGGACACGAAGGGAATCCGAATGTACGACGCGACGCTGGCCGAGACCGTCACGATCCGCGGTGCCGGAGGAGACGAGATCGAGGCCTATCTGGCCCGGCCGCTGAGCCAGGGACCGTTTGGCAGCGTGGTGGTCATCCATCACATGCCCGGCTACGACGCGTCGACCAAGGAAATCGCCCGGACGTTCGCGGTCAACGGCTACAACGCCCTGGTGCCGAACCTGTACTACCGGGAGGCCCCGGGGGCCAGCCCGGACGACGCCGCCGCGGCGGCCCGGGCCAACGGCGGGGTCCCCGACGACCGGCTGGTCGGTGACGTGGCCGGGGCGGCCGCTTATGTGCGCGGCCTGACCAACTCCAACGGCAAGGTCGGCGTCATCGGTTATTGCTCCGGCGGCCGGCAGTCGTTCCTGGCCGCCTGCAGCCTGCCGCTTGACGCGGCCGTCGACTGCTACGGCGCGTTCGTCGTGGGTACCCCGCCCGAGGGCATGCCGCTGAAGGTCGGCCCCATCAAGCACCTGGCCAAGGACCTGTCCTGCCCGCTGCTCGGCCTGTTCGGCGCGGACGACCAGCATCCCTCACCCGAACAGGTGGCCGAGCTCGAGCAGGAACTCAAGGATCAGGGCAAGACGTATGAATTCCACTCCTACGAGGGTGCCGGTCACGCGTTCTTCTCCGTGAACCGCACCGCCTACCGCCCCGAAGCCGCCGTCGACGGCTGGCAGAAGATCTTCACCTGGTTCACCCGCTACCTCTCCGCCTAGCTCCCCTTGTCCATCATCGTGGATCGTTACTACCCGTATAAGGGGGGTAGCGATCCACGATGATGGCTGCACCGGGTTAGTGGGCGCTGGAGGCGGACCAGATGTTGAGGCCGGCGTCGACGGCGTCGCGGTCGATGGCGGTTAGCTCGTCGGGGGTGAAGGCGGGCCCGGCGGCGGCGGCGAGGTTCTCCTCGAGCTGCGCGACGCTGCTGGCCCCGATGAGGACCGAGGTCACCCGCGGGTCGCGCAGCGCCCAGGACAGCGCGAGCTGGGCCAGCGACTGGCCGCGGGCCCCGGCGATCTTGTTCAGCGCCCGGACGTGCGCCAGCGTCGTCGCGGAGATCTGATCGGAAGACAGTGAGCC
Source organism: Streptosporangiaceae bacterium (assembly GCA_050010815.1). Classification (GTDB taxonomy): domain Bacteria; phylum Actinomycetota; class Actinomycetes; order Streptosporangiales; family Streptosporangiaceae; genus Palsa-504. The sequence goes on from JBEKKH010000248.1 coordinate 7,477, forward strand.
GTCCAGGCTCGCCCGCGACCCCGACGGCACCCCGTCGAGGTACTTGCCGGTCAGCACGCCCTGGGCCAGCGGCGAGAAGGCGATGCAGCCGATGCCCTCGCGGCCAAGCACGTCAAGCAGGCCGTCCCCGGAACCCTCGATCCAGCGATTCAGCATCGAGTACGACGGCTGGTGGATCAGCAGCGGCGTGCCGAGACTACGGAGGATGGATGCTGCCTCCGCCGTCCGTTCGGCCGAGTAAGAGGAGATGCCTACGTACAGTGCTTTGCCCGACCGGACGGCAGCATCCAGCGCGCCCATTGTCTCCTCGAGCGGGGTGTCCGGGTCGAACCGGTGGGAGTAGAAGATGTCGACGTAGTCCAGCCCCATCCGCTGCAGGGACTGATCCAGGCTGGCCAGCAGGTATTTGCGCGAACCGTGATCGCCGTACGGGCCCGGCCACATGTCATAGCCGGCCTTGGTGGAGATGATCAGCTCGTCCCGGTATGGCCGCAGGTCCTCACGCATGACCCGGCCGAAGTTGATCTCGGCCGTCCCGTAGGGCGGTCCGTAGTTGTTGGCCAGGTCGAAGTGCGTCACGCCCAGGTCGAACGCCCGGCGCAGGATGGCACGCTGGTCTTCCAGCGGCTTGGTGTCACCGAAGTTCTGCCACAGCCCGAGTGACACCTCGGGCAACTGGATGCCACTGCGCCCGCAGCGGCGATACGGGAGCCTGCTATAACGGTCACCGGCGGCAACATAGGTCATGGCAGAAGTCTTTCACTCCGATTGACGACGATGCGAAGGGGCAGGCCATGTACGACGCGATGCTGGCCGAGACGGTCACCATCACCGGACATAACGGCGACGACATCGAGGCCTACTCGGCCCGGGCGCTGAAAGAAGGGCCGGTAGGCGGGGTGGTGGTTCTGCACCACCTGCCCGGTTACGACCGGCAGACCGCGGAGTTCACCCGGGCGTTCGCCGCCGGCGGCCTGAACGCGGTGATGCCGAACTTGTATCACCGCGAGGCGCCCGGTGCCGACCCGGACGACGCGGTGGCGGCGGCGCGGGCGTCCGGCGTGATCCCCATCCCGGACGAGCGGATCGTCGGGGAGGTGGCTGGCGCGGCCGCGTACCTGCGCGGGCTGACCAACTCCAACGGCAAGGTCGGCGTGATCGGCCACTGCTCCGGCGGGCGGCAGTCGTTCCTCGCGGCGGTCAGCCTGCCGCTGCAGGCGGCCGTCGACTGCTACGGCGGCTTCGTCGTCGGCACCCCGCCCGCGGGTCACCCGCTGGTGGGCTGGTCGCCCCTGGTCGAGCGCGCCGCGGACCTGTCCTGCCCGCTGCTCGGCCTGTTCGGCGCCGATGACCAGCAGCCCTCGCCCGAGCACGTGGCCGAGCTCGAGGCGGCGCTCAAGGCGCACGGCAAGACCTATGAGTTCCATTCCTATGACGGCGCAGGCCACGCCTTCATGCAGGTGGACCGCATCAGCTACCGGCCGGAGGCCGCAGTGGACGCCTGGGAGCACATCTGGGCCTGGTTCGGGCGCTACCTGTTATCGTCCTTGACGGGAGAAGGAGTCGTTTATGTGCACTTACCTGACGGAAAAGGTCTCGATCAGCGGCAGCGCCAAGGGCCCGACCGGATGGATCCGGGTGACCGATGCGAGCGTGTACTTCGACCACCCGGTCCACGCCCAGGCCGAGCACACGCTCAACATTGACTTCCTCGACCCGTCCGCGGGCCCGTCGGCGCGCGTCGCGGTGGAGCTTACCGCGGAATCGGCGCGAGCCCTGGCCAAGGCGATCCAGTCCACCCTGGACTCGGCTCCTCCTGGCCTGATTACCTGAGGCGTCTCGGAGTCCCCGGGCCCTGATCAGCTGGGGCCCTCGGGCCCTGGTCAGCTCGGGAATGTCAGTGCGTCATGCCAGTATGCATGTGGGTCGCCACGGCAGGCGGCGCATGCAAACAGGAGGCGGCAGCGATGCGGTTCAACCTTGAGCGGGACGCCCTGGCGGAGGCGGTCGCCTGGGTTGCGCGCTCGCTGCCGTCGCGGCCGGTGCTCCCGATCCTGTCCGGGCTGCTGCTCGAGGCGGACGCGGACGGACTGACCCTGTCCTGCTTCGATTACGAGGTCTCGGCCCGGATCCGGGTGGACGCGGAGGTGGCCGACCCGGGCACCGTGCTCGTGCCCGGGCGCCTGCTGGCCGAGATCACCCGGAGCCTGCCGTCGGCCGGGGTGGAGTTCGATCACGGTACCGACGACGTCACCCTGACCTGCGGCCCAGCCTCCTTCACGCTGGTGACGCTGCCGGTCAGGGATTACCCGCGGCTGCCCGAGCTGCCCCGGCTGGCCGGCCACCTCGACGGTGGCGTGCTGGCCACGGCCATCGGCCAGGTGGTGCCCGCGGCCAGCCGCGATGACACCCTCCCGGTCATCACCGGGGTGAACGTCGAGATCGACGGGGACGTGATCAAGCTGGTAGCCACCGACAGGTACCGGCTGGGAGCTTGGCTGGAATCCGGCCCAGCCGGGATCGCGAGGGACGCTCCTGGTGCCGGCCAAGACGCTGGCCGATGCCGCCCGGATGATGGCGCCGGGCGTTCCGGTCCGGGTCATGATGGGCGGTGAGCAAGGGAGTGCCTGGTCCGCCGAGGGAGCCCCCGGCGCGACCCCGGGTGATGCGAACTCGCTGCGTGCGGGCGATGCGATGATCGGATTTGAGTCCGGCGGACGCCGGCTGACCACGCGCCTCATCGCGGGGGAGTACATCAAGTACTCCTCGAGGTTCCCCGAGGATTTCGGCAGCTGCGGGGACATGCCGGCCGTTCCGCTCGCCGAGGCGGTCAAGCGCGTAGCGCTGGTGGCCGAACGGGGCAGCTCGGTCCGGCTGTCGTTCGGCCAAGGGAAGGTCACGATCGAGGCCGGTACCGAAGGCCAGGCGCGGGCACGGGAGACGGTCCCGGCCGACTTCTCGGGAAACGAGACCGCGATCGCGTTCAGCCCGCACTATCTGATGGACGGTCTCGGTGCGGCCCTGACAGCGGCGACAGGAGCGGCTGGGGACAAGCCCGTTAGGGATGGGGCCGACGCAAACCCGTCGGCTTCCTCCCCGGACGAAGCGCGGATCCGCCTGCAGTTCACCAGCGCGACGAAACCCGCATTGATCACCGGTAGCGCCCGGCCCGGCGACGAGTCCGACCCGAACTACCGCTACCTGGTGGTCCCGCTGCGCGCCCTGGCCGGCTTACCGTCCCGGCCCAGGGAACGTCGGGTATGGCCCGCTGAAGGCGTGCCGGGACATCCAGGCCATGATCAGGATCCAGGTGGCCAGCGCGAAGAGAAGCATCGCGAAGACGAGAAAACGGCCGGGATCCGGAGCCGGGACCACCTCCGCGGGTTCGGGGCGAGCCACCCGCGGCGGCCGGGGGAGATCGGCCATCAGGGCGTCGATCTGGCGCTGGGTTTTGGTCACGAGGGCGGCGTCGATCCGCTCGGTCAGCTCGTCGAAGGTCAGCCGGCCTGCGGCGAAATGCTCACGCAGCTGGGCCATGGTCGCGTCGCGTTCCGCGTCGCCGACCCGGACGTCGTAGTCGTACCGGGTCCGACTGGGCACGTGCCATCCCGGTACCAGCTCTTCGCGCGGCTGCTCCGCGCCGGGGTCGTCGTTCACCATTCCGGTTCGGACGTCGTATCGCCTCGTGATCGGCTCCCAGAAATCGCCAGGACGACTACCTCATCTCTCCACGATAAGTCGAGCCGCCCCGGCACGGAAGCCGTACGTAACGACAATTACCAGCGGCGACGTGGTCCCCGAGGCCCGCGGGGTCCGCGGGGTCCGCCCGGGCCGCGGCGCCTGCCCATCCCGAGCAACCGCCTGAACAGTCCCAGCGCCGCGAGGAACAGCACGATCGCGATTGGCCGGCCGCCGCCACCGAGACCGAACAGGGAGAAGGCGCCCAGGATGACAAAAAGCCAGACCATCCCGAGCAGCGGCGCGAAGGTGGCGAACGGCCGGCGAGATCCCTGTGTCGCCCCCTGATCGCCGTTTTCGCCGCGGTAATCCCAGTTCGACCGGTTCGCCATCGGACCCGGCCAGGCCGGGCCCTGCCAGCCTGTTCCCTGGGGGCCCGTCGGCACGGCGTGCGGAAGATCGCGCATTACCGTATTGAGGTCAGCTTTGGTCTTGGCCGCGAACGTCTGGTCCAGTCGCTCGTTCAGTTCGTCAAGCGTCAGACGGCCGTCTGCGAAGTGCTCACGCAGCTGAGCGGCGGTTGCCTCACGATCAGCGTCCCCAACGCGCACGTTGTATCCCGTAGCCATCGTGCCCTCCGTAGCCAGAACGGGGAATCCCAAGTAACCACCACGATATATCGCGATACACCGAACAGCAAGCCGGAACTGGCGGGACCGCGGCCCGTCGTAGCCCGGGACGTGGCTCGAGTCTACCCGCCCAGGGAAATCGGCCCGGCCCTGCTCAGCCCGCTCATGAAGCGGCGGCGGTGAGGGCGTCTCCTGCGGCGGTACGGGTGTAGAGGACCGAGCGACCGGACCGGGCCCGGGCGATCAGCCCGGCGTCCCGCAGCACCGCCAGGTGATCGCCGATGCCGCCGATCGACTGGCCCAGGATGACGGCGAGCTGGGTGGTGCTGGCCGGCTCCTCCAGTGCGAGCAGGATGGCGGCGCGCGAAGGGCCGAGAAGCCGGTCCAGGGCCGGGCCGGGCCGGGTCCGGGCCGGCTGCTCCCAGAGCGCGGCGACCCCGCGCGCGGGGTAGATCAGGGCCGGCGGCCAGGGCGGGTCAAGCCTGAGGGCGAGCCTGGGCCAGATGAATACCGACGGTACGAACAGCAAGCCGCGTCCGCCCAGCTCGGCATCTTCTTGGCCTGGCCAGAGGCTGTGCTCGATCCGGCCCTGGCGCCAGCTCAGGCTGGCGTGCAGCCCGGTCAGCGCGGCCGCCCATCCCGAGGAGGCAAGCTGCCCGGCTCGGTACACCACGTCCCGTTCGAGGATGGCCCGGAGCGCGGGCCACTCGGGCTCGAGCAGAGCCTGCCAGGCCTCGGCCAGCACGTCGGCCACACGGGAGGCAACCTGGTCGCCGGTCAGGATCCGCTCGACCCGGGGATCAACCGAGGGCTGCCGCCGCAGCGCCTCGGCGACCTCGCGGTGCGCCTGCTCCGGGGGCGTCGCCCGGACCTCGGCCAGCAGGTCGCCGATCGTGGGCGACATGGCCGCCGGGACCGGGGACAGAAAATCCGCGCCCCAGCCCGGTGGATGCAACGCCAGGATCAACTCCAGGTCCGTCTCCCGCCCCAGCGCGCGGAAGCGATCACGCACGCGGGCGAGCCAGGGACGAAGCACGAGTTCGTCTTGCTGCCCCGGTTCGCCGGCCAGTACGCGCAGCGCTTGGCTCAGCTCCCACAGGGGCGACAGCGCGAACCGGGTCGTGATCAGGTCCTCGTTGCTCACCTCGATCCGCAACGCCATCGCTCACCAGCTTTCGTCCTGTGACGAAAGAGTATGCTGCGGCCGATCTGTCTCCCACGATGGCGGCCATGACGCCTGCGACGCCCAGCCCGCCCGGAGCCCCGTCCCCGCCGCTCGCCCGGCCGGCCCCCGGTTCGCGCACGACGTACCGTTCGGTGTTCGCGGTCCGCGAGTTCCGGGTCCTGTTCGCCGCGCAGCTCTGTTACGTCCTGGGCTTTGAGTTCGAGATCCTCGGCCTCTCGGTGCTGGTGTACGCGCACACCCGGTCGGCTTTTTTGACCGCGCTGGCGTTCAGCATGGGCTTCGCCCCGCAGGCCATCGGCGGCGCCTTGTTCACGGCCCTGGCCGACCGGCTGCCGCCCCGGGTCGTGATCGGCACCGGCCTGGTGATCCGCGCCGCCCCCGGGCTGGCGATCGGGCTATGGCCAGGGTGCCCGGTCCCGGCGATGCTGGCCCTGGTCGCGGTCGCGGCGACGGCCGCTCCCGTGTTCTCCGCCGCGACCTCCGGGCTGCTGCCCGAGATCTGTGACGGGGACCGCTACGTCCTGGCCCGCTCGGTCTTCAGCCTCACCGGCTCGGGCACCCAGATCATCGGCCTGGGGATCGGCGGCGCGGCTCTCGCGCTGCTGCCCGCCCGCTGGCTGCTGCTGGCCGCCGGCCTGTCGCTCATGGTGGCCGCGGCGATCAGCCGTTTCGGCCTGCGGCCCCGGCCAGCCCGCGCCGTCCAGGCCCGCGCCGTCCAGGCCCGCGCCGTCCAGGCCCGCGCAGGTCGTAACCGCGGGATTCTCCGCGCCACCATGGCCGGAAACGCCCAGCTGTTCGCCGACCGCCAGGTGCGGGGCCTGCTGCTGGCGCAATGGCTGCCCGCGTGGTGCGTCACCGGCGCCGAGTCGCTGATCGTCCCCTACGTCGGGTCGCTCGGCCGGCCCGCCAGCGCGGCCGGCCCGCTGCTGGCCGCGATGCCGGCCGGGATGCTCCTGGGCGAGGTGCTGGTCGGCCGGTTCGTCCGGCCCGGCGCACGCAGGCGGCTCGCGCTTCCGCTCGCCGCCGGCATGGGCGTCCCCCTGCTCGCGCTGGCCTTCCGTCTCCCGTTGCCGCTTGTCGGGGCGCTCCTGCTGATCTGCGGCTCCGGCTTCGCCTACCAGCTCGGCATCCAGCGGGCCTTCCTGGACAGCGTGCCGGAAGGCAGGCGAGCTCAGGCCTTCGGCCTCAACTCCACCGGAGCGATGGGTGGCCAGGGCCTGACCCCGTCGGCCGCGGGCGGTCTGGCGCTGGCCGTCGGCGCGGGGCCCGCGATGGCCATCGCGGGCGCAGCCGCCATCCTGGCCGCGCTCGCCCTGCGCGGCCCGCTCACCGGGTTGGCTAAGCACCGCCGGGGCGGCCCGCTGCCCGGCCGGGTAAGCGCCGCCGCGCCGCCCGCCCTTCCGGGTCGCGGGCCGCAGGCCGGGATGGCTAGAGTCGGTACCGGAAAGCGATGACGCTAGCTAGGAGGCCGACATGGCTCAGGTGACGATCGGGTCCGGAGATCACCACGTCCTGGCCGTGCACGGATGGTTCGGCTCGGCCCGCGGATGGGGCTCGCTGCCCGACTACCTCGACGGGTCGCGGTTCACCTATGCGTTCATGGACCTGCGGGGGTACGGCGACCGTCAGCAGGTCGGGGGCGAGTTCACCATGGCCGAAGCGGCGGCCGATGCGCTCGCCCTGGCCGACGAGCTCGGCTGGGACCGGTTCTCGGTGATCGGCCACTCGATGGGCGGCAAGGCGGCCCACCAGATCCTGCTCCAGGCGCCGGAACGGGTGCGCAAGCTGATCGGCCTGAACGCGGTGCCGGCCACCGCGGTGCCCATGGACGAGCAGGGCTGGGCGCTGTTTTCCGGTGCCGCCGCGGAGCCCGCCAACCGAGCTGCGATCATCGACTTCACCACCGGAAACAAGCTGACGAAGACGTTCATCAACCAGATGGTGCGGCATTCGCTTGAGCACTCGGACGTCGAGGCGTTCGGCGCGTACCTGCGATCGTGGGCCCAGGATGATTTTTCGGATCAGGTCAAGACGGACACCGTCACCCCAGTCAGGCTGATCGTGGGGGTCAACGACCCGGCGCTGTCCGCGGACGTGATGGAGCAGACCTGGGGGGTCTTCTTCCCCAATGCCGAGCTGACCATCCTGCCCGACGCCGGCCACTACCCGATGTTCGAGTGTCCGGTGGTGCTTGCGACGTCCATTGAGGAGTTCCTGGAGCGGGAGTGAGCACAGCGCTACGGACCGAAGGTCCCGACGGTCCGGCCCGGCCGGACACCGAGGTCGTGTTCGACCCTGCCACCTACGTCGACGGAGTGCCTTTCGACGCGCTGGCCAGGCTGCGCCGCGACCGTCCGGTCGCCTGGATACCGGAGCTTCCCGTGCTGGGCTGGCCGGCCGGGCCGGGGTTCTGGCTCGTGCTCAGGCATGCCGACGTCGAGTCCGTGCTGACCCGGCCGCAGCTGTTCTCCTCCGCCCTGGGCGCCACCCAGATCCGGGACCCGGCCACGCCGCAGGCGCTCGGCTACGTCCGGCGGATGATGCTCAACATGGACCCGCCGGAGCACTCCCGGCTGCGGCGGCTGCTCGGCCGGTCGTTCACGCCGCGGGCGGTCGCCCGGCTCGAGGACCGCATCCGCGGTCATGCCCGGGCCATCTGCGAGCGCGTCTTCGCCGGCCCGCGCGGCGAATGCGACTTCGCCAAGGACGTGGCCGCGGACCTGCCGCTGCTGACCCTGGCCGACGTGCTCGGCGTGCCCGAACAGGACCGCTGGCTGCTCTTCGACTGGTCGAACCGGGTCATCGGCTACCAGGACCCCGACTACGCCACCTCGGCCGAGTTCGATCCGGTGGCGGGCACCCCGATGGCCGCCGAGGCGCTCGCGGTGCGGCCGAAGCCGGACTCCGGCGGCCGGATGCCCGATCCGCGTACCCGCGAGGGCATGCCCGACCTGTACGCCTACGCCCACCTGCTGGCGCAGGAAAAACGCCGCCACCCCACCGATGACGTGATGTCGATCCTGCTGGGGCAGGCGGATGAGGGCGGCGGCCAGCTCTCGGCGGCTGAGTTCGAGAACATGTTCTGGCTGTTCGCCGTGGCCGGGAACGAGACCTTGCGGAACGGCCTGCCAGGTGCGTGTATCGCGCTGCTCGATCATCCGGACGCGCAGGACCAGTTGCGCGCCGAGCCCGCTCTGATGGACGCCGCGGCCGATGAGATGCTGCGCTGGTGGACGCCGGTCATGACGTTCCGCCGGACCGCGAACCAGGAGTGTGACCTCGGCGGCCAGCGCATCAGGGCCGGGGACAAGGTCGTCGTCTCGTTCACCTCGGCCAATCGCGACGAGGCCGTTTTCGCCGACCCGGACCGCTTCGACATCCGCCGCCACCCCAGTCCGCATCTGGTCTTCGGTCACGGGCCGCACTTCTGCCTGGGCGCCCACCTGGCCCGAACCCAGCTGCGCGCGCTGTTCGAGGAGGTTCTGGCCCGCACGTCGTCGCTGACCTACGCCGGCCCGCCGTCCTATTTGCGCTCGAACTTCCAGCGCGGCGTCAAACGGCTCCCGGTCGCCTGGACCGCCTGACCGATCCCATTAACCCCGTCAGCCTCTGCGCTATCGCTTTGGCAGCTGGCGATAGGCGTGCACCCAACCAGCCACCCGAAATGTCAGTAGGTCCCGCTAGATTGCAGTGGGGAAAATTATGTGATGGGAAGAGACCATGGTCACCTACGAAACAAAGGACGGGGCCGCGCAGCGCAGGGGCGAACAGCGGCGGGCCGAGCTTGGTGAGTTCCTGAAGGCACGCCGGGGACGGCTCACCCCCGATGACTTCGGCATGCCGCGAGGTTCAAGGCGGCGCACGCCGGGGCTCCGCCGCGAGGAGGTCGCGCTGCTGGCCGGGGTGGGTGTCACCTGGTACACCTGGCTCGAGCAGGGTCGGCAGATCAACGCCAGCACGCAGGTCCTCGATGCAGTGGCTCGCACCCTTCGCCTTGGCCAGGCCGAGCGCGAGCACCTCTACCGGTTGGCCGAGGCGACGCCGCTGCGCACCGAGGGGGAGCACGCGCAGGTGCCCGATACCATCCGCGAGATCGTGTCCTCGCTCGAACCGCTCCCGGCGATCCTGGTCAACGGCCGGTTCGACATCTTGCTGTCGAACGACGCGCACGAGGAACTGTTCTGGGACTGGCACTCGATGCCGTGCGTCCACAAGAACACGCTGTGGTGCTGCGTGACCGAGCCATCGGCCCGCGATAAGTTCCCCGGGTACGACGGGCAGGTCCGCTACATGGTGGCACGGATGCGTTCGGCTTACAGCAGGCATCTTGGCGATCGGGACTGGGAGGAGGACATCCGCCGGCTGGCCAGCCTGAGCCGGGAGTTCGCCGAGCTGTGGGCCCGGCACGAGGTGGCCGACCCGGAGACGCGGGTGCTCACCTACCTGCATCCGAAGACCGGGCCGCTCAGCCTGGTCATGAGCGAGCTCAACGTCCCGGATATGCCCGAGGCGCGCATCCAGGTCTACACGCCGCGCGATGAGGACACCAGGGCCAAGCTGCCGCTGACCCGCCGGTGCCTCAGTTGAGGAAGTAGCTGCTGCCACCGTTTTGGGGATTGGTGACCAGCGCGATGACCGTGACCGTGCCGGCGTTGGCGAAGGTGAGCCGCAGGAAGATGTCCTTGCCATCGTGCATCGGGCCGGCCCCCGTGATCAGCAGGTGGTACGTGTCCGGGTTGAAGGTGGTTATCGTGTCGGCCGGGAGAACGATGTACGGCACGGTGTGCATGGTCAGGAAGCTTCCATGCCGCGCGACTGGCGCCCGCAGCTGAACCTTGCCGCCCACGCTGGTCTGCGCCGAGATCAGCCGGTCGGTCTTGCCGTTGTTGCGGATATCCAGGTACGCGACGGTGCTGCCCGGTGTCGTCGGTACCGGCACGTAGGCGCTGGCAATGCCGATGGATGAGGACGCGTTGGCCGACGCGCATCCCGTCACCACCAGCGCCGCCAGCAAGACCGCGCTTGCGGTGCCTAGAACCGACCTCAATCTGCGCATGATCTCAGGCTATCGTCAGCCGCGATCGACTGCGGTGCCGAGGAGGCCGAGCGCGGGGGAGCCCAGGTCCAGCAGGGCCTTGTGGAACCGTTGCAGCGTAAAGCCGTCGCCCCAGTCCTTCCTGGCCCGCTCGCGCAGCTTGAGCAGTTCGAGCTTGCCCCAGGTGTACCGGCCGTAGGTCGGATCGAAGGTGGCGCGGCTGGCCTCGGACAGCGCGGCCGGCCCGGACAAGTGCGTGTCCGCCTCGAATCTGCGCGCCGCGTCCTGGACCGACATCCCGGCGGTGTGCACGCCGATGGCGCACGCGAGCCGGGTCACCCGGACCAGCGCTTCCAGCCAGATCCCGATCGGGATCCGGAGATCGCCGGCACCGAACCCCTCCTCGACGCACAGTTCCTCGCCGTAGTGCGCCCAGCCCTCGACGAACGCGTTGGACCGCAGGTTGCGCCGCACGTCGGACGTCAGCCGCCGCATCGCGCGACCGTGGGAGAAGTGCCCGGGCGCGACCTCGTGCACCGCGATGCCGGGCAGCGTCGTGGCGCTGAATACTTCCAGCCACTCGTCTTGCGCGCGCTGGGGCCAGGACTTCTCCGGCGGCGTGATGTGGAACCAGGACGGTCCTTCCGGCTCGCCGGGCGCCGCCCACGACATCATCGCCATGGCCCACCGCCGGGACTCGGGCGCGGGGCCGACCAGGCAGACGCCGTCATGATAGGGAACCAGGTCGTGGTCGCGGGTGAATTCGATCGCGCGCTCGGTCCAGAGCCTGGCCGCGTCGATCACGCCGTCCCCGTCCGGATGGTCGCGGACCAGCTCGCGGGCCACCTCGAGTGCGGGCCTGCCCGGCTGGAGCCGGGCGCACCCGTCGGCCAGCCGGGCGTGCAGCCGGTCTCGTTCCGCGTCGGCCTGCTCGGCTAGCCGGCCGAGGTCCACCGGCATGGCCTCCGCGCTGCTCATCAGCGCGGTGAGCCCGGGTCCGCCCAGCGCGGGGTCGGGGTGGCCGGTCGCCGCGGCCTGCTCCACGTGCGCGACCAGCCGGGCGTGCGCGGCCAGCGCCGCCTGCCGGACGGCCCCGCCGAGGCCAGCCCCCCCGAGGCCAGCCCCCCCGAGGCCAGCCCCCCCGAGGCCAGCCCCCCCGAGGCCAGCCCCCCCGAGGCCAGC
>JBEKKH010000249.1:0-9952 GCA_050010815.1 Streptosporangiaceae bacterium
CGCCGACCAGCACGCCGACCAGCACGCCGACGCCGTCGCCGACCACCACACCGACGACCACGCCACCGCCGTCGCCGACCAGTTCGCCCAGCCCGACCTCCAGCTTCACTGACCCGGCTCCGTCACCGACTAGCTCGCCGTCGCCCTCCACTAACCCGAACCCGAACCCAGCACCCGTGCCGACGCCTGTCGGTACCACCTTCCCGGTGACCGGCTGAGGATCCCATGCTTCGCCGGGGAGGGAGGAAGGCTCGGTGATGCTCGTCGATGACCAAGTTGGATACGGCAAAAGCACCGCTTCGTTACGCCAGGTCGGTGAACCGATGGTCCGGCCGGCCCGTGATGAGGTTATGGGGAGCATCAGGGGGACGTCACTGCCCCGGCGGTCTGCGTCAGCGATCGCCGGGGCAGCACGGCTGATCGCCACGATCAGGCGGACGGATGGCTCCACGCAGGCGACCTACGACAGGCATCCGCTGTACACCTACATCGGCGACGGCGCCCAGACGGCGCCCCTGGTAAGGACAGCGGTGACAACCTCAACCTGAACGGCGGCCTGTGGCGCGACGTGCCGGTCACGCCTGCGGGATAATAGCCTCCGAACACGGTTCAGGGAGGTGCAGCGTGTCCGAGCCATTTCCGGAGGCGACGACGCCGGCCAGTTCGCGTGTCGAGGTCTTCCTCCGCTACCTCGACTACTTTCGGTCCCGGGTGACCGCCAAGCTCGAGGCGCTGCCCGCCGCCGAATGGCGGCGCACCCGGCTGCCGTCGGGCTGGACCCCGCTGCAGCTGCTCAAGCACCTGCGCCACATCGAGCGGCGCTGGCTTGAGTGGGGCTTCGAAGGCCGTGACGTCGATGACCCCTGGGCCGACGCCGACGCAGACGGCGACGGCGGTCGCTGGTCCGTCGCCGACGAGGAAACCCCCGCATCCCTGCTCGCTGACCTGCACGAACAGGCCGAACGCAGCCGTGCCATCATCACCGCCCACCACCTCGACGAGGTGGGCAAGCCCGGTGAGAGGTGGGACGGCGCCGACCCGGCGACCCTCGAGCGGGTCTTGTTTCACCTGGTGCAGGAGTACGCCCGCCATCTGGGTCAGCTGGACGTCGTCGTCGAACTTGCCACCGGCCTGTCCGAAGAATAATTCTGCCGAACGGCCCTTACTACCTGCGTCACCTCAACCGATCACCCGCGAAGGGGAAGGCCAGCTAGCCGGCCTTCTCCGCCACGCAGAGGTTCACGCACTCGCCGAGGCCTTCGATCCAGGTGCGCAGCACCTGGCCCGGCTGCAGGTAGACCGGCGGTTTCCTGGCGTTGCCCACGCCGCCCGGCGTGCCGGTGGCGATCAGGTCGCCCGGCTTCAAGGTGATGGCCTGGCTCGCGTAGGAAATGATCTCCGCCGGGCTGAACAGCAGGTCCGAGGTCCGCGACTGCTGCATCACGGCTCCGTCGACCTCGCACCTGACCTCGAGGTCAGCCGCGTGCCCGACCTCGTCCGGCGTGACCAGGTAGGGGCCGGCCGGGGTGGAGTGCTCGAACATCTTGCCCTGCAGCCACTGCAAGGTGCGCCGCTGCCAGTCCCGCATCGACACGTCGTTGACGACCGTGTAGCCGGCCACCGCCGCCAGGGCCTCGGCGGGCGTGGCCCGGTACACCGGGCTTCCGATGACGACCCCGAGCTCGACCTCCCAGTCCACCCGGTCGCTCACCGACGGCAGCACAAGCTCGTCACGCGGACCGAGCAAGGTGTCGGCGAACTTAGCGAACAACGTCGGGTACTCGGGCAGCTCGCGCCCGGTTTCCAGGATGTGCGCCCGGTAGTTCAGTCCCACGCAGATGATCTTCCCCGGCTGCGTGACGACCGGGGCGAAGTCGGCCTCCGCCACCGGTACCGGTGACGCTCCCGCCCGCGGCTGGCCCGGTCCGCCCCGGGCGAGCAGCTCGCCGACGTCGGCCGCGTCCAGTGGGATCAGGACGTCTCCGTCGAGCCGTGCTGCCGTGGTCCCGCCGTCCGTCCGGATGGTGCTCAATCGCATAGCGCTGACTCTAGCGCCCGGCCGGCCTCAGCCGGTCACCCGGTCGATCGCCAGTTCGCCGGCCGCGTCGCGGGTACGGAGCACCTTCTTGTCGAACTTGCCCACCGCCGTCTTGGGGATCTCGGCCACGAACGTCCAGTACTCCGGCACCTGCCACCGGGCCACCCCCGAGGTGCGCAGGAAATCGGCAAGCTCGGCGGGGTCAGCCTTGGTTCCCGGCCGCAGCACCACGCAGGCCAGCGGCCGCTCGCCCCAGCGCTCGTCGGGAATCCCGATCACTGCCGACTCCTGCACGGCGGGGTGCGCCATGAGCCGGTTCTCCAGGTCCACCGAGGAGATCCACTCCCCGCCGGACTTGATGACGTCCTTGATGCGGTCGCTGATGGTGAAGAAGCCGCGGTCGTCCAGGGTGCCCACGTCGCCGGTGCGCAGCCAGCCGTCGTGGAACTTCTCCGGCGCCGGGTCGTGGTGGTAGGAGCCGGTGACCCAAGGCCCGCGGACCTCGATCTCGCCCTCCGACACGCCGTCGGCGGGCAGTTCCTTGCCGTCGAAGCCGATGATGCGCATCTCGACGCCGTGCAGGACCCGGCCCGCGCGCATGCGCCAGTCCAGGTCCTCCGGCGTGCCTTCCGCGACGCCTGCGGGGGGCAGCGCCATGCCGCCGACAGGGCTCATCTCGGTCATGCCCCAGCCCTGGACGATCCGCAGCCCGTACCGCTCCTGGAACCGTTCGAGCAGCACCCGCGGCGCGGCCGAGCCGCCGGAGTTGGCGATCCGCAGCGAGGACAGGTCGATCTCGTGGTCCTCCCCGTAGTTCAGGATCGCGCTCCAGATCGTCGGCACCCCGGAGGTCACCGTGGTCCGTTCGGTGGCAATGAAGGCGGTGAGGTGCTCGGGCTGCAGGAACGGGCCCGGCATGTGCAGCGTGGCCCCGGACAGGAAGGCCGCGTACGGCATGCCCCAGGCGTTGGCGTGGAACATCGGCACGATGGCCAGCGCCCTGTCTGCTTCGGTGATGCCGTGGACCGAGGCGGCCATGACCGCCATCGCGTGCAGGTAGGTGGACCGGTGCGAGTACACCACGCCCTTCGGGTCCCCGGTGGTGCCGCTGGTGTAGCACATCAGCGCCGCGTCCCGCTCGTCGAGCTCCGGCCAGTCAAACCCGGGGTCCTCGGCCGCCAGCAGCTCGTGATAGCGCAGCACCGGCACGCGATCTCCGAGCGCCGAAACACTCGTGTCGCTTGAGGGGGCGGTGCCGTTGACGATGAACGCCTTCACCGTGGGCAGCTCGCCAGCGATCTTGGCCAGCAGCGGGATCAGGGTGTCGTCCACGATGACGATCCGGTCGGCGGCGTGGTTGACGATCTGGGCGACCTGGGCGCTGGGCAGCCGGATGTTGAGCGTGTGCAGGACCGCGCCCATGCTGGGCACCCCGAAGTAGGCCTCCAGGTGCTCGGTATTGTTCCAGCAGAAGGTGGCCACCGGGTCACCTGGCTTGATGCCGAGCCGGGCCAGGGCCGCGGCCAGCCGCCCGGCGTTCTGGGCCACCTGGACGTACGTAGCCCGGCGAGTGCCCGCGCCGGTCCAGGTGACGCACTCGCTGGTGCCGTACACCCGAGCGCCGTGCCGCATGATGGCGCGGATCGTGAGCGGGTAGTCCTGCATGGTGCTGCGGATCATCGGGCTTCATCCTCGCTGACGGCCGAACTTACTCCGGCGTACGGTAGGACCCCATGGCGTCCCACGTCAATTGTCCCCGCCTGGAGGAACCAGTGCCACGTCAGATCGTTCTCGCTTCGCGGCCATCCGGCTGGCCCACCAGGGACAACTTCGCCCTGACCGAGGCGGGCCGGCCGGACCTTGACGACGGGCAGGTGCGGGTGCGCAACCTGTTCATGTCGGTCGATCCCTACATGCGAGGCCGGATGAACGACGCGAAGTCCTACGCGCCGCCGTTCGGCCTGGGCGAACCGCTGACGGGCGGGGCGATCGGTTCTGTCATCGAGAGCCGGGCGCCCGGGCTGGTCGAAGGTGACCTGGTCCTGCACAATCTCGGCTGGCGGGACGAAGCGGTGCTGCCCGCCCGGCACGCGCAAAAGCTAGCTGCCGTCGAGGGCCTGTCCCCGTCCGCCTACCTGGGGGTGCTCGGCATGACCGCCCTCACCGCCTACGTCGGCCTGCTGGACATGGCCGCGATGAAGCCGGGTGACGTGGTGTTCGTGTCCGGCGCGGCCGGCGCGGTGGGCAGCATGGCCGGCCAGTTCGCCAAGCTCAAGGGCGCCGCCCGGGTGATCGGCAGCGCGGGCAGCGATGAGAAGGTCCGCTGGCTCCCTGGCGGTGCTCAGTACCCACGGCCGCGTCGCCATGTGCGGCGCGATCGCCCACTACAACGCCACCGAGCGGCCCGCCGGTCCGCACAACCTGGCGCTGGTCATCGGCAAGCGGCTCACCCTGCGCGGCTTCATCGTCTCCGACCACCAGGACCGGATGCCGGACATGATCGCCGACGTCAGCCGCTGGCTGAGCGAGGGCAGGCTGTTCCACGCGGAAACCGTCGTCGAAGGCCTGGAGGCGGCCCCGTCCGCCTTCATCGACCTGCTCCGCGGCCATAACACCGGCAAGATGATCGTCCGCCTGTAAACCGCCGCCCGCCGTCACCGGACGGCGGGCAGGGTGTGGCCCTCGACCACCCCGGCGCTGCGCGACCAGGGCGACGGCGAGCACCGGGACGGCCGCCGCTTGTATAGGTTACCAAGATCATTTTGGAGATGGGGCTGGCCAGGAGACGTCTGCTGGTTGTTGCGCACCACGCAACAGATCAGTCGCTTGTCCGGGGGTATTCAGTCAAGCGGAGCGGCGGCTGAAGCAGGCCGCTGTCCGACCCGCCCGTCCCGATAGCCTCGCGTGCCCCGCCTGTCTCGCCCGCCCGGTCCCTGGCCGGGCTCTCGTGGGATCGTGGATCGTTACTACCCTCATAGGGTCGGCAAGTATCCACAATAATTCGAATTCCTGTCGTCCGGTGCCAGCGCAAACTCGCTGGCTCCTCGCGCACCTGCGAGCACCGGGGCGACGGCCAGGAGGAAAAACCTACATTACGATAGACATATACGCCAGATGTCGCAGCCGCCCCAGGGGGCACTTCCCGCACGGGGCAGCCATCACCAGCGTCAGGTCACCGGCACGGCGGCGGCCGCCAGGACCCGGGCGGCGCCGAGCGACGCGACGAGGGGGTGCAGCGCGAACGCCCGCATAGCCGCTTCCGCCGAGCCGGTCAGGGCCGCGGTGATAATGGCCCGTTCGCAGCTCTTCACCATGCACATCAGGCCCAGCTCATGATCCGACGGCGGCGATACGGGCAGCGGTACCGCGCCTTCGCCATCCACCAGGCAGACGGTCTCGATGACCGCGTCCGGCGCCAGCGCAGGGACCGTGGTGCCGTTGGGCACATTGACGATCAGCCGGGCCGGCCGGGTCGACGGGTCAGGCCCCGTCGAGCCCCCGCCCGTCGAGCCCCCGCCCGTCGAGCCCCGGCCCGTCAGCGCGGCGGCCAGCCCGATCGCGATGGACTCATAACCCCCGGCGGCCACGTCGGCGGCGTCCCGCTCACCGGAGCGCAACTCGGCAAAGTAACTGCGATTGCGCTCGTCGTTCGCCGCCGCCCAGAGTTGCGCGGCCTGTCCGGGAGCCGCCGCGGCCGCCGCGTAGAACCTCTCCTGCCTGGCCCGGACATGCTCGCCGCGTGTCCGTTGCGCCGCCCTGACGTCTCGCAGGGCTTCGGCCTGAGCGTAGTACCAGTACAGGTACTCGTTGGGGATCGTGCCGAGCGCCTGCAGCAGGTCGGCGCCGAACAGCCGTCCTTCCTCCATCGCGAGCAGCCGCACCGGATCCGCGAGCAGGCCAGGCAGCAGCTCCGTTCCACCGACGCTCAGGCCCCGCAGCCAGCCGAGATGATTGAGCCCCAGGTAGTCGGCTTCGACCCGGTCAGCCAGCCGGGCCAGCGACGGACCCGGATCGACTCCGGCCGCCGCGCAGGCCCGGCGCACCAGCGCCATGGGGGAGTCGCAGACCCCGATGACCCGGTGCCCGAGGCTGGCCGCCATCACCTCGGTGACGAGGCCGGCCGGGTTGTGGCCGGGTACCGGTCCCAGTCCGAAGCCGGGTTCTCCTTCCGGCAGATGAAAGACACCCGCGTCGTGTCGTTCTCGCCCATGCATCACTGGACCGAGCACAACATCCGCGTCCACGTCTTCACCTGCGTCCTGGCCCTGCAGATCGCCCACCTCATGCGCCTTCGCGCCGCCCGCGCCGGACTGCGGATGTCTGTCCGCGAACTGCTGCGCGAGCTCGCCGGCATCGGCGAGACCGTCCTGCTCTACCACGGCGACCGCGGCCGGCCCAGAGCCCACCGCATGCTCACCGAAACCAGCCCCGTCCAGGACGAACTCGCCGGCATCTTCGGCCTCGCCCGGTACGCCCCCAGGCGCTGAGATGGGTAATACGCGAAAACCGCCCCCGCCGCCCTAGCTGACCAGCGAAAACAGTCGGCTCTCACCACGATTCTCGGAAACTCGGGCTAGGACCCGGCGGACCCGGCGGCCAGCTCGCGCTCGATCAGCGCCACCAGGTCCGGCCGGGCGCTCAGGCCCCACAGCACCTCCGGTGCGATGCCCAGCCGCCGGGCCGCCTGCGCGACCACGGGCTGGAGCATGTGCAGGGCCTGAGCCAACCCCTCGTCCCGGGTGAACGTGGGCGGCAGGTCGTCCAGGGAGAGCTCGCCGGGCCGGGCCAGGCTTCCGTCTCGGCCGGGCAGCCAGGCCTCGCGCCGCGCGGCCACGGCGATGGCCGACTCGACGTGGTCCAGGTGAGAATCGGAAAACGACTGGAGCACCGATCTCTCCACCGCTCCGGCGACCAGCCGGCGGTTCGGCGCCAGCAGGACGTTCCAGACATACTCCGAACGGACGTGGCTGGGGTGCCGCAGAGCGAACCCCAGCCCGTCGATCTGCGCGCCGGGGTCGAATCCGTCCAGGCCGCGCTCGTTCCGGCCGAAGTCGACGGTGATCACCACGTAGCCGAGCTGATTCGCGGTCCGCGCGCGCACGTCGACCTGCGGCCGGACGCCCATCCCGCGCAGCTGGACCAGCCACGGCCCGTAGCGGTCGGCCGCGAACCAGGCGTCGGGGTTGCCGTCGAAGTAGGTTTCCAGGTCCTTGGTGCGCTGGTACAGCCGGGGCGGCGGCATCAGGCGCTGCTCGCCGGTCGCGGCGTTCTCCCCGATGAGGAAGGGCGTTTCCTGCAGCTGCCCGAGCAGCTCGGCTCGCGGGCCGGCCGCGGCGTCGTCCAGCACGCGAGCCACGCACTCAACGTCGGCATCGTGCTGGACGGGGTTGAGCGCGGTGATGTCCAGGTCGCGGTACCTGGGCAGGATGACCTGGCGGACCTCCGTCATCAGGTCCGGCTCGGCCAGGCTGAGCGCGGCCAGGAACGGCCCGGCCGCGGGGGAGGAGGCGACGGCGCGCCGTACCGTGGGCAGGCTGGTTGGCCCCGGGCCGGGAAGGTACACCGCCGGGCGGTCCTGGGCGTCGAAGGGCGCGACCTGACGGCCGTCTTCGAGCCGGATCAGCGGTTTGGCCCGGGCCGGGCCGGCCGGCTCGCCGTCGGATCGCGCCGCCCGCCACAGCCCGGGATGCTGGGACAGGAAGGCGTACAAGCGCGTCATCCACGCATCGGATTGCGCCTGGAGAAATTCGCGGCTGAGGCGCGTGACCACGTCCTCGGGTGTGACCCCGGGCAGGCCGACGTCGTCCCGCAGGTACCGCCACAGGGCCGGGGTGAGGTGCTCGGTGATGGCGCCGGACGCGAAACGAGCCGGGCGGCCCGCGCCGTAGAGCGCGTCGAGCTGATCGGGCCCGAGCAGCTCGAGCAGCTCCGGGCCCTGGGCCAGCACCAGCTCACCCCCCGTGCCGTAGCCCCCCGGGCCGTCACCGCCCCCGTCCGCCGGGATCAGCGGCTCGGCGGCCAGGGCCTCGCGCACCGAGTCGAACAGCGGGCGGAACATCGAGCCGGGCGGGAAACGCACGGCGTCGACCGGCAGCGTCTGCAGCACGTCCACCGTGAGCAGGCCGTCGTCGCGGAGCCCGCGCAGCACGTCGGTCAGCAGCCCGGCGGTCTGGAGCACCAGCGCCTGGTTCGAGGGGTCCTGCTCGGGAACATTGTCGCGGGCCGGCGTCGTCCGGTACGGACCCTGGATGCCGAAGCCGAGAAAGGTCGGTTTCTCGGTCGGGAAGAACACGGTCAGCGGCGAATCCCCGCACCCGGTGATCCGGCCCGCCTGCGCCAGGAAGGCGATCTCGATCCGCTGCGCCGGGTGCCCGCGGACCGGACGGTCCCAGAGCAGCCAGTCCTCCCGGTGGCGCCGGCCCTTCGACAGCGTGACGCGCCGGCCGGGCCCCGGGCCGTGGTCAGCCTGGCGGCCGATGACCGTGTCGGCCACCCCGGTGCCGCCGACCTGCAGGCGTCCGATGTTCACCAGGAACAGCAGGGTGCGGGGCCTGATCGCGGTCAGCGCCGCGGCGATCTCCCGGACGGCGACCGGAGCGGTCACGCTGTCGTGGTCGAAGGGGAAGATGAACAGCGTCCCGGTGGTGGCCCGGGCCTGCAGCGCGACCGGCCGGACGTAATTCTCGATCCTGAAGTGCTCGCCGCCGCTGTAGATCTGCGGGGTCTTGGTATACGCGTACACCGACTTGAAGCCGATGCCGAACTTCCCGATCTTGGTGAGGTCGGCGGACTTCCCGCTCTGGCCGACCCCGCAGACGCCGCGCACGTCGGCTTCGGTGAAGGGGCGTCCGTCGTGCCGCAGTTCCAGGCGGTCGGGGAAGAGCTCGAAGGCCAGCTCGCTGGCCCCCGCGTCCTCGGCGTTCTGGATCAGCTCGAAGATGAAGTGCGTGCGCTCGCTGTACAGCTGCCCGAGCAGGTCGAGCACCGCGGTGTCCCAGCCGTACCTGGCGACGTTCTCGTCACGGATCTTCTCGTAGTCGGCTGGCACCCGCCGGTCCTCCACCCTGAAGTTGCTCGTCCTGCGAACATACCGGGCTCCGCCCACCGGGCCGGGAGAATGGCACTGCCATGGAACTGACCATCATCGCTGTCGTCAGCCCGCCCATGATTTCCGTCGCGATTTCAAGGCCATCGCCGGGCTGGCCGTGATGCTGGTCGTCTTGACCACGATCTGCTCAGGACTGCTGTTCGACGCGCTGCTGCCCGGTCTCGGCCTGGCCTCCGCGCTGGCGCTCGGGGCGATCATCAGCCCGACGGACGCCGTGGCCGCGACCTCGGTCGGCAGACGGCTGGGCCTGCCGTGGCGGCTGCTGACCATCCTGGAGGGCGAGGGGCTGGTCAACGACGCGTCCTCGCTGGTGCTGCTCAGCTCGGCCGTGGCCGCGACCACCGGGACCGTCCACCTGTGGCGGGTCGGCCTGGACTTCGGCTACGCGGTCGCGGTCGCGGTCGGCTTGGTCGTGGGGTACGCGAACGTGCGGATCAGGTCCCTGCTCTCCGATCCCGTGCTCGGCACGGCGGTCGACCCTGGCCTGCGCCAGCCCAACGGACGCCCGTACCCGGACGAGGTGCTGGACCGGGTCCGCGAGGCGGCCCGCACCCGCGGCGGTCTGTCCGGTCCTCCGGACGCTGGTACCGCAGATCCCCGCGAGCAGTACGGCCGTCTCATGCTTGCGATCCTGGCGGCCGAACGCTCCGGACTGCTCGCCGCCCGCTCGGGCGGCGCCTACACCTCCCGCACCCTCAGCCGGGCCCAGCGTGCTCTCGACCTCGCCGAAGCGGCACTCCAGGAGATCCCGGACCTCGCCGACCCTGAGTCGTCCTGACCGGCGCAGTCCTGACCGGCGCAGTCCT
>JBEKKH010000250.1:0-9951 GCA_050010815.1 Streptosporangiaceae bacterium
GGCGCGCTGGAGATCCTGCGCCCGCTGCTGGCCGAGACCGGCGCCCAGACCATCGGCACGATCGTGATGGGCACGGTCAAGGGCGACGTGCACGACATCGGCAAGAACCTGGTCAACATCATGTTCGAGGGCGCCGGCTTCCAGGTCATCGACCTCGGCGTGCAGGTCGCGCCGGAGAAGTTCATCGAGGCGATCAAGACGCACAAGCCCGACATCGTCGGGTTCTCGGCGTTCTTGACCACGACGATGCCGATGTTCAAGGCGAACATCAACGCGCTGCAGAAGTCGGGGCTGCGGGACAAGGTCATCGTGATGGTCGGCGGGGCCCCGGTCACCCAGGAGTACGCCGACGTGGTGGGCGCGGACGGGTACGCGTCCGACGCGTCCGCGGCCGTGGTCCGGGCCAAGGAACTGCTCGCGCAGCGCCGCGCGCTCACCAACGCCTGACCAGACCCAAGCGCCGGAGGGAACCGCCCGTGCACACCATCGTGTCCTCGGCCACCAAGACGGTCCGGATCGGCGACGACCAGCCGTTCGCGATCATCGGCGAGCGGATCAACCCGACCGGCCGGAAGATCTTCCAGCGGCAGCTGCGCGACGGAGACCTGTCCCGGCTCGAGATCGACGTCGCCGAGCAGGTGGCGGGCGGGGCCATGCTGCTCGACGTGAACATGGGCGCTCCGCTGGCCGACGAGGCGGCGCTGATGAGGAAGGCCGTCACGCTGATCCAGCAGCTGACGGACCTGCCGCTGGTCATCGACTCCTCCATCATCGAGGTGCTCGACGCCGGGCTGGCCACCTACCAGGGCAAGGCGCTTGTCAACTCGGTGACCGCCGAGGACGAACGGCTGGACGCGATCCTGCCGCTGGTCAAGAAGTACGGCGCCGCCGTGATCGGGCTGCCGAACGACGAGGAGGAGATCCCGGAGGAACCGGCCAAGCGGGTCGAGCTGGCCCGCAAGCTGATCCGCGTCGCCACCGAGAAGTACCAGATCGGTATCGAGGACATCGTCATCGACCCGCTGGCCATGCCGGTCGGCGCGGACACCCTGCACCCGGCCCGCACGCTGGAAACCATCGCCCTGCTCAAGGCCGAGTTCGGGGTGAACATGACGCTGGGAGCCTCGAACGTGAGCTTCGGCATGCCGGACCGGCACGCGATCGCCGCCGCGTTCCTGCCCGTCGCGGCCAGCCACGGGCTGACCAGCGCCATCATGGACGCCCGCTCGCCGCAGATCGTCCGCGCGGTCAAGGCCGCCGACCTGGTGCTGAACCATGACGAGTGGGGCGCGGCCTGGATCGCTGGGCACCGTGCTCAGCTAGCAGAGCGGGCCCGGCAGGCCGCCCGGCAGGCCAGCGAAAAAGCGGCCGCCGAGGCGCAAGCGGCCGCCCCCGCGCAGCCGGGGGCCACGTGAGCGTGGCCGATGAGGTGACACCCGGAGCCGTTCGGATCAATCTTGTCTTCAATGACCGTCCGGTGCGGGTGCCGGCCGGGGTGACGCTGTTCGACGCGGCCAGCTGGAACGGCATCGCGATCGACTCCACCTGCGGCGGCCACGGCACCTGCAAGAAGTGCCGGATCAAGATCACCGAGGAGCCGCCCGCGCCGACCAGCCTGGACATCAGGGCCTACACGCCCGGCGAGATCAGGGACGGCTGGCGGCTGGCCTGCCGGACCCTGGCCACCCGCGACACCCGGGTCGAGGTGCCGCCGCTGACCACCCGGCCGAAGGCCGCCACCGTGGGCGTCGGCCGGCAGGTCATCTTGCGCCCGGCGGTGCAGAAGCGGTACCTGGAGCTGGCCGAGCCGAGCCTGGCCGACCAGGCCAGCGACGCCGAACGGGTGCTGGCCCAGCTCGAGGACCTGGCCCCCCGGGTCGAGCTGGCCGCCCTGCGGACTCTCGGCCGGACGCTGCGGGAGGCGGACTACAAGGTCACCGCGGTGGTCGTCGACGACGTGCTGATCGCGGTCGAGCCCGGCGACACCACCGGCCGCCGGTTCGGCATCGCCTTCGACCTCGGCACCACCACGGTGGTGGCCACCCTGGTCGACCTGTCCACCGGCACCCCGGTGGCGGTGGAGTCCACGCTGAACAAGCAGCAGCCGTTCGGCGCCGACGTGATCACCAGGATCAGCGCCACCATGATGGATCCGGGCGCGCTGGACAAGCTGCAGCAGCTCGCGGCAGAAACCCTCGGCGAGCTGGCCCGGGCGGTGTGCGCCCAGGGCGGCGTCCGGCCCGGCGAGGTGTACGAGGTCGCGGTGGCGGGCAACGCCACCATGACCCACATCGTGCTCGGCATCGACCCCGAGCCGCTCGGCATGGCCCCGTTCATCATGGCCACCCGGCTGTGGCCCGAGGTGCTGGCGGCCGACGTGGGGCTGGCGGGCGCGGTGCACCCGCGGGCCCGGGCGGTGGTGTTCCCGTCGTTCGGCGCGTACGTGGGCGGTGACATCACGGCCGGGCTGATGGCCAGCGGGATGGACCGGGACGCCCGGGTCCGGCTGTTCATCGACATCGGCACCAACTGCGAGATCGTGCTGGGCAACCGGGACTGGCTGCTGGCCACGGCCGCGCCGGCCGGGCCGGCGTTCGAGGGCGCCGCGATCAGGTGCGGGATGCGCGCCGCCGACGGCGCCATCGAGGTCGTCACGATCACTGCGGAGCAGGTGAGCCTGAAGGTGATCGGCGACGCCGAACCGCAGGGGCTGTGCGGCTCCGGCCTGGTTGACGCGGTCACCGGCCTGGTCAGGACCGGGCTGCTCGACTCCTCCGGCCGGTTCGTGCCCGAACCCGAAGCCCAGGTCACGGCCCCGGGCATCGCGGGCCGGCTGACGATGATCGGCCAGGAACGGGTGTTCGTGCTGCACTGGCGGGGCCCGGACGCGGCCGACAGCATCTACCTGTCCCAGCGCGACGTCCGCGAGCTTCAGTTCGCCAAGGCGGCGATCGCGACCGGCTGGCAGATCCTGCTCGAGGAGGCCGGCCTGACCCCGGCCGACGTCAAGCAGGTGCTGCTGGCCGGGTCGTTCGGCAGCTACCTGTCGGCGGCCAGCGCGATCCGGATCGGGCTGGTCCCGAAGGTGCCCGTGCCCCGGGTGGTCGCGGCGGGCAACGTCGCGGGCGAGGGGGCGAAGATGGCGCTGCTCAGCCTGCGCGAGCGGGCCGGCGGCCTGGCGCTGCTCGAGGAGGTGAGGTATGTCGAGCTCTCCGACCGTGCTGACTTCAACGACCGCTTCGTCGACCAGCTGGCCTTCCCCGCAGGTTGACGTACCTTGCCCGCGCGTTGACGTCATCGCCTGCGGGGCGCTGGCCGGGCCCGTGCGGCAGATCGTGGCGCGCCGCGGCTGGCCGGTCGCCGTTCGGTCGCTGCCGGCCGTGCTGCACAACCGGCCGCAGAACATAACCCAGGCGGCCGAACGGGCCGTGGTATCAGCCCTGGACTCAGGCAGGACGGCCGCCTTGGCCTACGCCGATTGCGGTACCTACGGCGCCCTGGACGAGCTGTGCGGCAGGTACGGCATCCGGCGGCTGCCCGGCCTGCACTGCTACGACGTGTTCGCGGGCGCGCCGCGGCTGGCGTCGATGTTCTCCGCCGAGCCCGGCACCTACGTGCTCACCGACTTCCTGCTGGCCAGCTTTGACCGCTCGGTGCTGGCCGAGCTCGGCCTGGACCGGTACCCGGAGCTGTGGGGTGACTACTTCGGGCACTACCGGCGGCTGATCTGGCTGGCCCAGGAGCCTTCTCCGGCGCTGGCGGCGCAGGCGGACCGGGTGGCGGCGATGTTCGGCCTGCCGCTGACCCGGGTCCAGACCGGGGTGAGCCGGCTGGAGGCGGCCCTGGCCGCGTTGGTAGCAGCAAACGACTACTGGCGGGATGATCATGACTGAGACTCCGACCCGGGCCAGCGCCGTCATCATCGGCGCGGGCATCGTCGGCAACAGCCTCGTGCACCACCTGGCGCTGCTCGGCTGGCGCGACCTGATCCTGGTGGACAAGGGACCGATGCCCAACCCGGGCGGTTCCACCGGCCACGCCTCCAACTTCATCTTCCCGATCGAGTACTCCAAGATGATGTTCGAGCTGACGCAAGACAGCACCGCGCAGTACTCCGAGCTCGGGGTGTTCACGCAGAGCGGCGGGATCGAGGTGGCCCGCACCGCGGAGCGGATGATCGAGCTGCGCCGGCGGTGCAGCCAGGCCAAGGCGTGGGGCATCCCGGCCGAGCTGATCACGCCAGGTGAGGTGAACAAGCTGGTGCCCTACCTGGATGATTCGGTCATCGGAGGCGGCGCGCACTTTCCCACCGTGGGCGTGGTCGACTCGCTGCGAGCCGGCACGCTGATGCGGGAACGGGCCCAGGCCTGCGGCGCGCTCACCGTGCTGGCGGGCACCGAGGTGTACGGCATCACGGTTTCCAGCGGTCGCGTGCAGGCGGTGACGACCAGCGCCGGCGAGATCGCCACCGACAACGTGGTCATCTGCTGCGGGGTCTGGTCGCCGCGGATCGCCCGGATGGCCGGGGCCAGGCTGGCGCTCACCCCGACCGTGCACCAGATGATCAGCGTCGGCCCGATCGCGCTGTTCGCCGACACCACGGGCGAGATCTCCTACCCGATCGTGCGGGACGTGGACACCAACATGTACGAGCGCCAGCACGGCGGCGACATGGAGGTGGGCTCGTACGCGCACCGCCCGATCATCGTGCCGCCGGACGAGATCCCGTCCATCGAGGAGTCGGTGCTCTCGCCGACGGAGATGCCGTTCACCTCCGACGACTTCGACCCGCAGCTGGAGCAGGCGCTCGAGCTGATGCCCGAGCTGCTCGGCGACGAGCGGGCCGGCATCAGGTACGCGATCAACGGCCTGATCTCGATGACCCCGGACGGGCACCCGATCCTCGGCGAGCTGCCGGAGGCCAGGGGGCTGTGGTCGGCGGCGGCCAGCTGGATCAAGGAGGGCCCCGGCTGCGGCCGTGCGGTCGCCGAGCTCATGTCCGGGCGGGTGACCACCGTCGACGTGCACGAGGCTGACGCGGCCCGGTTCTACCCGCACCAGCAGACCAGCGCCCACGTCCGGGACCGGGCCCGGGAAGGCTTCAACAAGATGTACGGCATCGTGCACCCGGCCGAGCAGTGGTCCTCCGGGCGCCCGGTGCGGGTCAGCCCGGTGTACGAACGGGAACGCGAGCTCGGCGCCGTGTTCTACGAGACGGCGGGCTGGGAGCGGCCGTTCTGGTACGGCGCGAACTCCGCTCTGCTCGACCGGTACGCGGGCCGGCTGATGGAGCGGACGGCCGAGTGGGAATCGCGCTGGTGGTCGCCGGTCATCAACGCCGAGCACCTGGCCATGCGGGACGCCTGCGCGCTGATCGACCTGTCCGCCTTCGCCATCTTGGAGGTGTCCGGGCCCGCCGCGCTCGACGCGATGCAGACACTGTCGGTCGCCCAGCTGGACGTGCCCGTCGGCCGGGTCGTCTACACGTCCTGGCTCGACGCCAACGGCGGGTTCCGCGCCGACCTGACCGTCATGCGGCTGGCGGAGGACCGGTTCCGGGTGGTGACCGGCGGCGCGACCGGCCGGTCGGACGCCAAGTGGATCAGCGACCACCTGCCCCCCGGTGCTTTCCTGGCCGACCTCACCTCGGCCTGGACCACGCTCGGGCTGTGGGGCCCGCGGGCCAGGGACGTGCTGGCCTCGGTGACGGCTGACGACGTGTCGCACGCGGGGTTCGGGTTCGGTACCTGCCACCAGATCGAGGTCGGCGGGATCGTGGTGCTCGCGTCGCGCATCTCCTACGTCGGCGAGCTCGGCTGGGAACTGCATGTGCCGATCGAGCAGGGTTTGCGGCTCTGGGACGTCCTGTGGGAGGCGGGCCAGGCGCACGGCCTGGTGCCGGCCGGCATCGGCGTGTACGGTACGACCGGGCGGCTGGAGAAGGGGTACCGCGCGTTCGGCGCCGAGCTCATGCCCGACTACACCCTGGTCGAAGCGGGCATGACCAGGCCCAGGGTCAAGCCGCAGCCGTTCGTCGGCAAGGAGGCGTACCTGCGGCAGCGGGCCGAGCCGCCGTGCGCGGTGCTGTGCACGCTGACCGTGGACTCGCACGTATCGGCCGACGGTTCCCTGCGCTACCTGCTGGGCGGCGAGCCGATCCTGTCTCCGGCGGGCGAGCGGCTGGTCGACGCCAAGGGGCGTCCCTCGTACGTGACCAGCGCCGGCTCCGGTCCGTCGGTCGGCCGGCACCTGCTGCTGGCCTACCTGCCCGCTGAGCTCGCCGTCGAGGGGGGTTCGCTGCTGGTGGAGTACCTGGGCGAGCCGTACCCGGTCACGGTGGCGGTGGCCGGCGCCACCCCGCTGTTCGACCCCTCGAACTTCCGGATCAGGAGCTAGTTGTGCACGTGCTCGTCTGCATCAAGCGCGTCCCCACCGTGGGCGGCAGGATCGCGGTGACCCCGGACGGCCAGGACGTCGACACCCGGATGTCCGGGTTTTCCATCA
The DNA here is from genome assembly GCA_050010815.1 of Streptosporangiaceae bacterium. GTDB lineage: Bacteria > Actinomycetota > Actinomycetes > Streptosporangiales > Streptosporangiaceae > Palsa-504. Next base: position 6,505 of record JBEKKH010000250.1, read on the forward strand.
GTCCGCACGAGGAATGCGCGGTCGAGGAGGCGGTACAGCTCACCGAGCAGGCGGGCGGCACGGTGACGGTGCTGACCCTGGGACCCGAGGCGGCGATCGAGCAGCTCCGCGGCGCCCTCGCCCTCGGCGCCGGCCGGGCGGTGCTGCTGGAGACGGACGGCCGCGAGTTCGGCCCGATCGCCACCGCGTCCGCCATCGCCGCCGAGGTCCGGGCGCACTCCTATGACCTGGTGCTGCTCGGCAACGAGGCGGCCGATACCGGCGACTACCAGGTCGGCATCCGGCTGGCGTACGAACTGGGCTGGCCGGTGACCACCGGGATCAAGAACCTGTCCGTGACCGCTGGCGAGGTGACCGCCCGGCGCGAGTACCGCGGCGCCCAGGAGGCCTATTCCCTGCCGCTGCCCGCGGTGATCACGGTCAAGGAGGGCATCAACCTGCCACGGTACCCGTCGCTGCCGGGCCGGCTCCGGGCCAAGCGGGCGCCGGTGGAGCGTTCCTCCCCGCCCTGGGCGGCCGAGGGGCTGAGCAAGGAAACGCTCCGGGTGCCCGTCTCGGCCAAGCACCAGGCCACCGTGCTCGGTACCGGCGCCGATGCGGTCCCCGAACTGGTCCGCGTCCTCGACGAATGGGGGTTGCTCTCATGACCGTGCTCTGCCTGGTCGAACTCGACGGCGCCGACCCCGTTGTGCCAGCGGACGCCTCGCTGCGGGCGCTGACCCTGGCCAGGAGCCTGGGTGACCCGTCTCTCGGTGCCGTGGTGTTCGGCGATTCGGGCGGCGTGCCCGCTGCCGCCTTGGGCGATTACGGCGTCACCGATGTGTACGTGATCGAGCCCGCCGCCCTGGCGGGGTACGCGCCTGCGGCCTGGGCCCGGACCCTGGCCGGGCTCGCGGCGGACACCGGCGCGACCGCCGTGCTGGCGGCCGGCACCGACCGGGGCAACGAGGTGCTGGCGCACGTCGGCGCGATCACCGGGCTGCCGATGGCCGCGAACTGCACCGTGGTCACCCCCGACGGCGGGCGCACGCACCGGATTGTCAGGCACCGGTGGGCCGGGCTGCTGCTCGAGCACGCGGTCATGGAGGCGCCGGTGGCGCTGTTCACGGTGGCCACCGACGCCGTGGCCCCGGTGCCCGTCGGCGTCTCCGCGACGCCCGCCGGCGTTTCCGCGGCTGTGCTAGCCCGGGGGACGACCCCCGGACCCCCGCAGCTGCCGGCCGTCCAGGTGCATGTGCACAAGCCGGAGCTGACCGAGGCGGACCTGGTGGTGCGCGCGACGGAGTCGGCCGGGCGGTCCGGCGGGGTCTCGCTGGCCACCGCGCGAGTGGTGGTCGGCGGCGGCCGCGGCGTGGGCGGAGCCGACGGCTTCGCGCCGCTTGAGGAGCTGGCCGAGCTGCTCGGCGGGGTGGTCGGGGTCTCCCGCGTGGTTACCTCCGAGGGCTGGCGGCCGCACCGCCAGCAGGTCGGCCAGACCGGCACCAAGATCACCCCAGAGCTGTACCTGGCCTGCGGCATCAGCGGCGCCATCCAGCACATCGCCGGCTGCGCGGGCGCCAAGCACATCATCGCGATCAACACCGACCCGGGCGCCCCGATCCTGGCCCACGCCGACTACGCCATCATCGGCGACCTGCACCAGGTCATCCCCGCCCTGGTCGCCGCCCTCCGGGCCCGCTGACCGCCGGCGTCAGCGCGGTCATCCCCGCCGGATCCCCAGGCCCGACCCGGGCCGCCCCCTGATGGCGTGGCGTGCCCGCTTGTCCCGGCCGCGATCCCTGGCGTGCCCGCTTGTCCCGGCCGCGATCCCTGGCGTGCCCGCTTGTCCCGGCCGCTTGTCCCGGCGGCGATCCCTGGCGTCCCTTTCGTCGTATCCTGTCCCGCCCGCCTCGCCCGAAACGGTTTTCCGCCTCGCTTCCGTGGTGGATCCGGGCTCCGCGGTGGATCGGGTGTACGGGGATACACCAAATACTCCATGAAGCCCGGATCCACCACGATCCTTGGCGGGCAGGGTGCACCACGGGACACTGACGCCGCATGGCCTCCAGCGGTGTCACCGGGGCCCGTCCCGGGCCAGGGGATCTGGTGCCCTGCTCCGCCCGGGAGGCGCTAACCGGCCTCTAGCGTCACACCCACATGTTCTCCTCACTCGCGTAGTCGCGGCGGATGGGTATGGGTGCTACACCGTGCACATTCTTTGGTGCACGGTGCCACATCCATACCTTCGGCCGGCTCTGGGTGCTGCGGGCGCGCTGACCGGCGCGGCGGGCCGTGAATTCGGTGGCCTTCTGGCGGCCGGGCCGAGCCAGCTCGGCGGCCGGGCGGGGCGTCAAGCTACGGGGGATGAGCTGGCCTTATTCTTCCGGCGGATGGATTTCCGCAGACCCAAACATATGCTGAGGGGGTTTGTTCTCATACTGCGACCGGGTGACCGCTGCGCATGGTCGTCGCAGGGATGGGAAAGTGAGTGATCGTCGGAACGCATGTTCAGCGGGAGGGAAGGGAACCTTTGGCGGCGACAGCCGTGTGGCCGGGTGACAGTTATCCACTGGGGGCCACCTACGACGGGGCGGGGACCAACTTCGGCCTGTTCTCCGAGGTGGCGGAGCGGGTCGAGCTGTGCCTGTTCGACGAGGACGGCAAGGAATCCAGGATCGACCTGCACGAGGTGGACGGGTTTGTCTGGCATGGGTACCTGCCCGGGATCAACCCGGGGCAGCGCTACGGGTACCGGGTGCACGGCCCGTACAACCCGGCCGAGGGGCAGCGGTGTAACCCGCATAAGCTGCTCCTCGACCCGTACGCCAAGGCGATCGAGGGCGGCGTCAACTGGGGTCAGGCGGTGTTCTCCTACCCGTTCGGGCATCCTGACCGGCGGAACAACGCCGACTCCGCACCGTACGTACCGCGCTCGGTGGTGGTGAACCCGTACTTCGACTGGAACCTGGACCGGCCGCCGCGAACTTCTTACCATGAGACGGTCATCTACGAGGCACATGTCCGCGGCCTGACCAAGGAGCACCCGGTCATCCCGGACGAGCAGCGTGGCACCTACCTGGGCCTGGCCCATCCCGCGGTCATCTCGCACCTGCAGGGGCTCGGCGTCACCGCCGTCGAACTGCTGCCCGTGCACCAGTTCGTCATCGACAGCCACCTCAGCGAGAAGGGGCTGGGTAACTACTGGGGCTACAACACCATCGGCTTCTTCGCCCCGCACAACGCCTACGCGGCCGGCGGCAGCCGGGGCCAGCAGGTGCAGGAGTTCAAGACCATGGTCCGGGCGCTGCATGCGGCCGGGATCGAGGTTATCCTCGACGTGGTCTACAACCACACCGCCGAGGGCAACCACATGGGGCCGACGCTGTCCTTCCGCGGCATCGACAACTCCGCCTACTACCGGCTCGTGGACGACGACCGGCGCTACTACATGGACACCACGGGCACCGG